>JAGADO010000101.1 GCA_017613535.1 Clostridia bacterium
ACCATTGCTCAAAAACAGGCGGAACGAGGCACTGTCCCCCGTTCCACCAGTTTTTCCACCCCTCTTTCCGCCCCGCCCCGCGGCCGTTTAACTGTTTACATTCGCGCGCGATAATAGTATAATTAATGAAGGATATCAGCGGCTCGCGGCGCCGGGCCGGAAAGAGGACGATCCATGAAAATAATACAACTCAAAAACTACACACCGTCGCAGATGACCGGATTCATTGTCATCACCGAAGACAAGCGCACTATCGTTGTCGACGGAGGCGGAACGGGAGACACCGAAGGCTTCATTGCCCGACTGAAAAAAACGACCGCCGAATACGGCTGCGAATATAAAATTGACCTGTGGCTCCTCACACACCCGCACGACGACCACTACGGCGTTTTCCGCAGATTCTCGGAACTGCACCGTATGGGACGCGCAGACCTTCCGCCCGTTGTCAGGTTCGCTTACTTCCCGCTCCCGGACAGCTTCGGCATCACGGAACACCCGTCGCTCGGATTTCAGCTCCCTGAGATCAACGCGGAACTTGCCGTCACGAAAATACCGCTATACGCCTTCAAAAAAGGCGAAAAGTTCGGATTCGGAGCGCTAACGATAGAAATTCTGAGGGTTTCGAACCAGAACATAACGTGCAACACGTTCAACAACGCTTCGTGCGTCATCCGCTTCACCGAAAACCGCGGCGAAAAGGGCGACTTTACGTGGCTGATCCTCGGCGACCTCGGGGTGGAAGGCGGACGGGAACTGCTGAACATGTACCCCGGCGGGCTCAGGGCGGACGCAGTGCAGATGGCGCACCACGGTCAAAACGGCGTTGACCGCCCCGTGTACGAAGCGATCGCTCCGCGGTTCGCGTTCTGGACAACTCCCGACTGGCTCTGGACCAACACGCTTCCGGGGCAGGAACCCGGAAAAGGCCCGTGGGCGACACTCACGGTGCGCAAATGGATGGAAGAACTCGGAACCGAGCCGATCCGCGCCGCAGCACACGACCTGGAACTCGACACATTGACCGAAACGGTACGCGAACTGAACTGATCGACGGCCTCCCCGAAAGACCGCAAAGGCAGAAAAATGAAACAAAACAGCATAAAAACCAGCAAAAAAACGGCAGCAGCGCTGTGGGTGACCGCAGCGATAATTATCATTGCCGCCGTAATATTCACCGCGGCATTGCCCGTACCGGCAGCCGTCTCCGCGGCAGGAAACGAAAAAAAGAACGACGCGAACTCAAAGCCGGGCGCGGTCCTTTATTTCAACCTGCAGAACTACACGATCATCACCGACACGACGCACGACTGGTACGGATCACGCCCCACACAAAAGGGACTCTACCAGATCACCGCGGAGTACGTCCCGGACGAAGGCGTATCTTTCGGCTTCGCCAAAAACGGTTCCCATGCCGATCCGATGATCTACCTGCCGGTCTACGACCTTTGCTACAATATCAACATTAAAGATTACCCATACATAGCCGTCTGCTACAAAAGCACCGCCACAAACAAGAAGGGTGCGTTCTACTTCGCCACCTCCGCGAACCAGGGCCTCGACGAATCTAAAGTGTTTGGCATAAGCATGGAACCGTCGTCCGACTGGACCATTACAGTAGCGAGAGCCGGAAAGAACAAAAACTGGACCGGACGCCTCACCTCGCTGCGCTACGACATCTCCTCGGGAGAATTTTCCGGAAATTACACCGTAAAATGGCTCGGTTTCTTCAAAACAGAGGCAGAGGCACACGAATTCGGCGTTAACGGTCAATGGTCGCACAATGTGATCACTACCGAAAAGACCGAGTACGCGCGCGGAGAAAACATCAGATTCAGCGTTACCGGCACGGGCAAGGGCGATATGGTCGTGCTTGTGCAGAAGGGTGACGCCTGCTTCGGGCCGTCGGTCAACGACACCGACCTCTACGTCAGCGACTGTATGCCGCTCTATTATGTGGAACTCGAAAACGGCCGCGGAGAAATCGATATTGACAAGACGGAAGGCATCTATAACCGCATGCTGCTTCCTGCCGGAGAATACGACCTCGTGTACATGCCTAGAGGCCGCTACGTCGAAGTGACCAGAACGACGATAACGGTTACTGAAAATATTGTCCGCGAACCCGCCACAAACGAGATAATTTACGTCACCCGCGGCCCCGAACCGACCGAAACACCCGTGCCCACCGAGGAGCCGCCTGAAGAGACGGACGACGCACCTCGCACGACGGAGGGGCGCAACAGAATAACACCCGCACCCACCGAAATACCGGTCGACAATTCCGGCGGCAGGGCCGGGCTGGTCATCGCGATCGTTTCCGCGGTACTCTGCACCGCAGCACTGGCAGTATTCTTCATTGTCCGCGGCAAAAAACGCGCCGGAGGAAAAGAATGAAATTGACCGCGGGCGGGAAAACATACTACGCGAGGCGGATGACGCGTGCCGATGCGCTCGCGGTATGCTCCTGGCGGTACGAAGGCGTGCAGGAGATCTACAACGCCGAAAACAGCGAAGAAAACGTGAAAAGCTACCTCGACGGCTGCCACTTCGCGCTGTCCGGCCGGTTCGGAGGTCCTGCCGAAGCGTTCGTAAATTTCGGTGAAAAAGCCGCGCTGCCGCTTCGCGAACTTGAAAACATATACAGTGACGAATCGTACACGGACATGGCGCTCGGGCTGGCACCGGAAAGGTGCGGAAAGGGTGAAGGTCAATTTCTGGCCCTGGCAGCGATGGAGCTGTGCTCGCGCTTCTTCCCCGAAGACGGATTCAGGGTCACGGTCGCGGAGGACAATCTCCGGGCAATGACCGTTTACCGCCGCCTGGGGTTCGAGCCGGTCGCCTGGTTCAAAGCAGAAGTCGAATACCCGGACCGCTCCGGGACAATACAATACAAAACAGTGGCGATGCAGATCCTGATTGCGCCGCCGAAAACCGAAAGGAACAATACATGACTGAAAACGGAAAAAACAAAAGAAAAGGGTTCACCAAAGGGTACGCGATCGCGATCGCAGCAGCACTCGCACTGATCGTTGTCCTGCTCGTGGTAATACTGAACATGCCGAAAGCCGACCGACCCGGGACAGAAAAAACACCGGGCAATGTGGTGATTTTGTCGCCCGACGCTTCCGGAACAAAAGAAGTAACTCCGGAACCGCCCACGGCCACCCCCGCCCCGTCACCTACGGAATTTGTCACCCCGTCGCCTTCCCCGACTGAGATCCCGACCGAAATACCCACCGAAACGCCTTCCCCGACGGAAATCCCCACCGAGGAACCGACGGCTGAGCCCACCGCCACACCCGCGCCGCCCACTGAAGCAAGGACACCCACTCCGAGAGTCGTTGACGGTACGACGTCAGCAAACCCCGCATACGAAGGAAAACGCCTCGTAGCGCTCACTTTCGACGACGGCCCGCAGCTCGGCGCGACCGAATATATGCTTGACGTGCTTAAAAAGCACAACGCGAAGGCAACGTTCTTCTGCGTTGGCGACCAGCTTAAGTACGGACCTGCCGCGGAACTCACCAAAAGAGCCGTGCAGGAAGGGCACCAGATCGGAAACCATTCATACACACACCCCTCCTTCGGCAAAATTTCAGACGAACGTATACTCGAAGAGCGGGACAAAAACAACGCACTTATTAAGGAGATCACCGGTCAGACCTGCACCGTATTCCGCATTCCGGGAGGCTACCGGGGCAAGCACGTTCGGGAACTGATCAATATGCCGATAGTGTCCTGGGACATTGACCCTCTCGACTGGAAATTTCTGAACAGCGATTACCTCAAAAAGTACGCTAAAGAGAACGGTATGTCTTACGACGAGGCCGAATCCCGCTGGATCGACATAATATTGTTCGAAGGCCTTTACACGGACCTTGACGGCGATTATATCTTCTCGCCTCCGGTCGCGGGCGAAATGAAGCACGGGTCAATCCTCCTGTTCCACGACATTTATCCGTCTTCGGCAAAAGCTGTTGACCGCCTGCTCACGTACCTGGAGGACAATTACGGGAATTACGTCTATCTGACGTTCGATGAATTTATATTGACCGAAAACGACGCTGCCATTCCGGGAACGATCTACTACTCGATGTGGAGAACGACCCCTTCCGATTAACATTTTTCCTGCCGCGGATGGACGCGGACAGTTTTTACAGGGAGATTATATTATGAAAGCACTCGTTTGTTCTCAGCTGCATCTGGGCGGAAACGCAAAAAACGCAGAACTTCCGGCAAAAATTGCCGCGGCCGCCTCGGAAAACGGGGCGGATGCGCTGTTCGTGGCGGGAGATCTGTTCTGCGACCACCGGTTCGACGACGATATTTACAATAAACTGTACAACTGCTTCAGCGCATTGACCGGCACGCACGTTTTTATCTGCCCCGGCCCGTCTGATCCGTACGTTTTTTCTTCGCCGTACATCCTACGCGACTGGCCCGAAAACGTGCACATATTCAAAAACCGCATGAAAGCGTTCGAGATCGCGGCCAAAGCCGGCTCGGGCGACCCTGACATCCGCGTGTACGGCTCCGGTTCGGCGCGCCACCGCCGCGGGATCGGAGTTATAAATAAGGACAAGCTGCCGAAGCCCGATGCCGGTTATCTTAATATTCTGCTGCTGAGCGCTCCCCCGCTCGATGATGAGGGCAATATCGATTCTGCGCTCCTTGAGAAGTGCGGTTTTGACGCCTACGTTTTCGGCACCGAAAGCGCACAGGACGCTTCGCTCTTCACCGGCGCGGAAAATATCGTTTTCGTCCCCGGCGGAGCTGACGGAGTGATGGCTGGACAAATAACCAAGGGAAGCGCACCGTTCGAGTTCGCACCGGTCTTCCCGCCGGAAGCAGACGATGTATGCGAACAGAAGAAGACCGACGTCGCCGAAATTGCCAGAAAATACATGGAATGCGCGCTTAGCGGCAAAGAAATACCGGAGGTGACCGGACAATGACAATCAAATCGGTGTATATTTACGGTTTCGGGGCTCTTTCCGACTACTCGTGCACGCTGAAAGCCGGGCTTAACTGCATTGCCGGCGACAACGAAGCGAAAAAAGACTCGCTTTGTGCGTTTATTGCCGCATCTTTCTGCGGTTTCTCGGGCGAATCCGACGCGGACGAGGCTGGAACGGACGCAAAAACGCCATCCGTATTGCCCTCGCGCAGATCGACCAGGCCGTACGGCGACGCTCCTTTCGGCGGCGAACTCAAATTCACCGAAGGCGGGACCGAATATATCATCTCGTCCAAGTGGGGCGAAACGCGCGAAGAAGATATCGTAACACTGATAACAGTAGGAGGAGCCCCGGAAATGCTTGACCCGGGAACCGCGGTCTGCGAAAAGCTGTGGAATATCACTCCTGATCAGGCTGCGTCAATGCTTTCGATGCCTTCCGACGGTCGTGATGCCGCGACGCTGCTTAAAACGCTCGCCTCCCTTCCGGAAAAGGACGTCTGGTTCGGTCCGGCCGGTCCGGCTGACGTCTCCGATGCCGAAGAAACGGCCAAACAGTCAAAAGACCGGCAGCCAGCCGATG
Source organism: Clostridia bacterium (assembly GCA_017613535.1). Taxonomy (GTDB): domain Bacteria; phylum Bacillota; class Clostridia; order UBA1212; family UBA1255; genus UBA1255. Next base: position 5,541 of record JAGADO010000101.1, read on the forward strand.
CAGATCCGGCATCCGTGCTGCGCCGCGCCGCAAACCGCCTCAGAAACGAGAGCAAAACAGGCGTCCTGGATATGGCAGAAGCACACCTCGAAGACCTCAAAGAAGAACTGAACGCCGTTGACAGCCTCGAAGCGCGCGCCGCTGAACTCGGGACTGCGCTGAAAGACGCCGAAAAAGAGAAAAACGAACTCGCAAGAAAGGCCAAAAACGACCTTGACGTAGAACAGATACGCCACCTTGCCGGTCAATACTCCGATTTCGAGCGCGCCGCCGCCATCCGCAGCGACACCGCCGAACTGCAGGAAGAAATAATTGACGAGGAAAAGTACGTTAAGCGCGGTCAGCGCCCGTGGCTCGTGCTGCTTTGGATCCTGGCCGTGCTCGATGTGACGGTGCTCGTGATCCTGACCGTTTACCCCGTAAAAATACAATGGCTCGGGAAGATCCTGACTGCAATATCTTCCTGGCGCTTCCCGATACTGATCGGTGCTGCCGTGCTGTTCGTGCTGCTGGTGATACTGATCGCTGCAGTTTCGGGTTCCGGAATGCGTCGCCTCACACTGCTTAAAAACGATATGGAGTTCAGAAAGCGTCAATTATCCGAGCTGCTCACGTCTAAGGAGACCGAACTGCTGTTCGCGGCGGAACAGTCGAAAGCCGCGAACGAAACTGACGGGGCCGAAAAAAGTTCCGCGTCAATTCGCGCCGCTGCCGATGACTGGCTCGATCCCGAACTGCGCGATTCACTCTCGTACTGGGACAATCCCGACGAGTCTGAGTTTTTCGATGCCGCGGACAAGGCGCTCGGGTTGTTTTCCGGGAAAGCTGAGGCAGCAAAGCAGTCGATTTCAGGCGCGGGAGGCTCGTTCGGAGCGGTTTCGGTCAGAAGAGCGAAAAACGCGGAAGCATCGGACAAATACGTGTCGCTCGCGGCGGAATTGTCCGCGTGTGAAGATCAGCTGAAACTCCTGCGCCCGTATCCCGTGATCGAAGAAAAATGCGCCGAACTCGAAGGACTGATCGCGCGCGGAAACGAACAGCTGAAAGCACTCGAACTTGCCGGCGCAATGATCGGAGGAAAAGTATCCGCAAACGCTCTGTACGCTGACTGCGGCGCGGACCCCGGAAAGATCGCTCTTTGCGCAGACGAAATACTAAAAACACTCACTGACGGAAAACGCTCCGGTGTGCGGATCTCGCCCGAAATGGTACCGTATATTGACGACAACGGCAGTTCGAGAGGGCTAGGCAGCTTCAGCGGGCAGGCCGCGGGACAGATATTGCTGTCAATAAAACTTGCGCAGCTTTCGCTCGCATTGTCAGCCGAAAACCGCCCCGCAAAAGGCTTCTCCGCGTTCGCGCAGCTCGGGCAGGCACTTTCGAGATTTGACGCCGAAAACTCAGCACGTGCGATATCCTGCGCAAAACTGCTGTCGGCCGGAAGCGAAAACGTGCAGATACTGCTCGAAACGACTGCCGCCGGAAACGCGGCCGGAAATATTATCACGATCTGAACATCAGACAAGACAGGAGACTAAAATGGACCGACCAAACGACTTCATCGAATTTGACGCCTCACGTGCGGAAGGATTTATCAGGCATGCCGAACTGGAACAGCTTCAGGACGGCATCACCGCCGCGCATTACCAGCTGCATTGCAGGACCGGGGCCGGAAAAGACTTTACCGGCTGGGTCGATCTGCCGCTGGCATACGATAAAGCAGAATTCATGCGCGTAAAAGAGTGTGCCGCAAGGATACGCAAAAACTCGAAGCTGCTGATAGTGATCGGCATCGGAGGCTCGTACCTGGGAGCAAAAGCGGCGATAGAAGCGCTGTCGGCAAGCTTTTACAATATTGACCGGCTCTGCGGCACAGAAGGGACCGCGGTTTTGTTCGCTGGCAACAGCTTAAGCTCGGATTATCTTGCCGATATCTCCGACCTCGTCGATCGTTTCGATGTGTCCGTGAACGTTATTTCCAAGTCCGGCACGACCACCGAGCCGGCCGTGGCGTTCCGTGTCGTGAAAGAGCTGATGGAGGCGAAATACGGTAAAAAAGGCGCCGCAGAGAGGATATATGCCACGACTGATAAGGCGCGCGGGGCACTTCGGCGCATGGCGGATGAAGAGGGGTACGAAACGTTCGTGATCCCGGACGACGTAGGAGGGCGCTACTCGGTATTGACGCCGGTGGGACTCCTGCCGATCGCCGTCGCGGGAGGAGATATAGACAGCCTGATGGCCGGAGCGATTGCAGCACACGACAGGTACGCCTCCCCCGATATCAGCAAAAACGACTGCTACATGTACGCCGCGGCGCGCAACGCCCTTTACAGGAAGGGCAAGACGATCGAGATCATGGTCAATTACGAACCGTCGCTCCATTACCTTACCGAGTGGTGGAAGCAGCTGTACGGCGAGAGCGAGGGCAAGGATGGAAAGGGTATCTTCCCCGCCGGAGCCGATTTCTCGACCGACCTGCATTCGATGGGACAATACATTCAGGACGGGCGCCGCGATCTGTTCGAAACAGTCGTGCTCGTTGACCGCCCGCGCCGTGCGATCACGATCGGCAGCGATCCCGCGAACCTCGACGGGCTCAACTACCTCGCCGGAAAAGACGTTGACTACGTCAATAAACAGGCCGCGGAAGGTACATACCTTGCCCACCGCGACGGAGGCGTGCCGAACCTGTTCCTGAAACTGCCTGCGCTCTCCGAATATTGCCTCGGCCAGACCGTGTACTTCTTCGAAAAAGCCTGCGGGATCAGCGGCTACCTGCTCGGAGTAAACCCGTTCGACCAGCCCGGCGTGGAAGCGTACAAGAAAAATATGTTCAAACTGCTCGGTAAACCGGGTTACTGATACGGAAAGGAATCGCCGAAACTATGCCAAACCAGGACAACAATTATTCCGGCGCTGCGGCCGGAGCCCAGACTCAGCAAGTCAGCCGCGACTACACCGTCGTAAATTCGATCATTGAAAATATCTGCCGCTATTATTCGGGAGGACGCCGCTCCGTGCTGCTCACCGTCACCGCGCTGCTCGCGGGAGGCCATCTGCTGCTCGAAGACGTGCCCGGAGTCGGAAAAACGACGCTCGCGAAGGCGCTCACCGGAAGCGTTAGCGGAACGTTCAAGCGCGTATCACTGACGCCGGACGTGCTGCCGTCAGACCTGACCGGCTTTTCGGTGTACAACCGCAAGACAGAAGCGTTCGAATTCAAAAAAGGAGCGCTCGACTGCAACTTCCTGCTGGCAGACGAGATCAACCGCACTTCGCCCAAGACCCAGTCGAGCCTGCTGGAGGCAATGCAGGAAGAAAAAGTATCCGTTGACGGCGTCACGTACGAACTGCCCCAGCCGTTTATGGTCATCGCGACGCAGAACCCGATCGAACTTGCCGGAACGTACCCCCTTCCCGAGGCGCAGCTTGACCGGTTCCTGATGAAACTCTCTCTAGGCTACCCCGATCCGGACGGCGAAAAACACGTCATAACCGCTGGTGCGTCAGTGAGGCGCGACCCCGAGGCACAGCCCGTGGCAACGTGTGCAGATATCATCCGTCTGCAGGATGAAGTAAATCAGGTCTACCTTTCCGATTCGGTCGCTGATTACATATTAAGGCTGCTGTCGGCAACACGTTCCGCTCCCGATCTTGCGCTCGGCCTCAGTCCGCGTGCCGGAATTTCGCTTGCGAAGACCGCAAAAGCGCTCGCATTCCTGTCCGGGAGAAATTATGTGCTGCCTGACGATATTAAACAGATACTCATACCGGTCTGCGCGCACAGGCTGATGCTCACGAGAGACGCAAAAGCGGCCGGGCAGACTGCGGTCGGGATCCTCGAAGGTGTCAGAAAAAAGGTTCCGGTAGAATGACCGGGGCCTGAGCGGCGGACAAGAGCATTATGAAGACCAGAAAGGCTAAAAAGAGCGCGAAACGATCGGATCCGCTCCGTGCATACAGGTTTACTCTCCTGATACGCCATTTTTTATCGGCGTTTTACGGGATAATGCTCGGTTACGCCATAATGGCAGGAAACGCAGTCATAAACTACTTTGTAGGCGTACTTTCGGCGATAATGGCCTATATTGTGCTTAAGTCGATCGCCGGAAAATATCTCGTAAAAATAAAACTCGAACCGACCGAACCGGCCGTTGTCCGCGGCGGTCAGGCGGTGATCGTGGCAAAGATCCGCAATTATTCTCCTTTTATTTACCCCGTCAGCTTCCTGCTCGTTAAAGACAGTCTTAATCCCGCAGGTCAGCGTATTTTTTTCTGCGTGCGGCCGTTTGCGAAGCTGTCAATGGCTTTTCCGCTGACGTTCATCCATTGCGGCAGCTACCCTCTCCGGCCCGTTTCGGCACATGTCATTTCCGCCGGCGGGATGGTGTGGGCAAAGACACTTCTGCGCAAGAAGGGGCTGCCTGTCCTTTCCGTTACGCCCGAGCAGCGTCATGCGGTGATCGATCAGAGTGCCGGAGAAGGTTCCGGCGAGTCCGCGGTTTCGGTCAAGCCCTCGGTCAGCATGACTGATTCGGTGTTTATCCGTCAATATGTTCCGGGCGATGATCCGCGTTTTATTCACTGGAAGCGTTCTGCGGCGCGCGAGGACTGGCAATTGCGCAGTTTTTATCAGGAAAGCGAGCGCAATTATATCGTATTCTTTGACGCACGTATGGAAAACGGGCTTAACCGCGATATGAGCGCGTATTCCGACCCGTTCGGCAGCGATCCCGAATTTGAGCACAATTTTGCACTGGCGGACAAGCTTTCTTCTGCCGCGGTCAGTATTTCGGGTGCTTTGCTCAAAGAGGGGATCCCGTTCTATTTTGCATACCCCGCTTCTCCCGCTATCTCTTCTGTATTTTGCGACAGCAACACAGCCTTCGGCCAGATCAGAACCATTGCCGGCACCATCCCCTTTGCGCCGCTCCCTTCTCCCGAACCGCCGGCCGTCGGGGCTTCTCCCGCCGCCGGCGCCCGTGAGCAGACCGGCCCCTTTGACCGCAGCCTCGTCACCACCCTGGCCGCACTGCTCCCGTCCGCAGACAGCGGCGTCACCGTGATTCGCATCTGCCCCGCCCTTAAAAACGACGCCGCCGTCTCCGCCGGCCTTTCCGGCCCTTCCGGTTCTGCCGGTCCCGCCGCTTCCGCATCCTCTTCGGCTGCCGCGGGCTCCGGAGCCACGGACGGCTCTTCTTTGCTTTCCGATCCCGATGACCTTTCCGTCAGCCGTCCGGCGGCTGTCTCTCTTTCCCGCGATACGCGCAGACTTTTAAGCCCTGCAGAATTCTCGATCCACGATCTGCCTGAAGCAGAATGCTTTGCTGAGCAGCTGCACGGTGCGTTTATTATTTCCGTCGAGGTGAAGCCATGAACAGCAAGCCTCGTCAATTCCTTTCAGATCTGCTCCTTTTCTTTGTGGATTACCTGCACGCGTGGACGCTCGCCGTATCGGCCTCTATCCTGTTCCATTGTGTGCTCGAGTTTCCGCTGCCCAATAAGACAATAATGATCATCGCGGCGATCGCTGCTCCGCTTATCCTGCTGTTTCTTAAGAGCAAATTGTTCAGGCGGATATTGCTGATAGTGCTTGCGACCGGTTCGTTCGTGCTGCTCATGGTGCTGCTTTCCTCGCTGTTCTATTCGTTCGCGCGCTTCTGGCGGACTACATTGTTCCGGACCGTTACTCTCTGGGCGCTTATGCCCGAGACTCCGGCTCTGCTCGTAGTGCTGCTTGCGCTGATGCTCTCGTGCGTGGCGGTAGTGCACGGAAAAAGACTGGTATACCCGTTCGTATTGACCCCGCCGCTCGCGCTGATCATACTGTCGATGATGTCCGCCGAATTCCCCGTTGCCCCGCTCGTCGTATACACGGTCGCGGCGATCGTCCTCGTGCTCAGAAAAAAATACGACTGGTTCAGCAAGCTTTTGTCCGCGTGGCCAACGACCTCCGAATTGCTTAACCGCGACCCGTCGTACAACGTCCGGCAGGAAGAGACCAGCTCTTATTTCGTGCGCCGCGGCTCGGACGGTGCTTTCCCGCCTGCCAGAAAAGGTCTCGGTTTTCCGAACGTTCTCCTGCGGCTCGTATGCATAACTTTGATGGCCGCGCTCATAGCGCTTCTGTTCCGCCCCGCACCTACGCCCGGACCTCTTTTCGGAGAAGATTTCAGCCGCAGCGTAGAATATAAATTCCAGCAAATTCTCGAATCGAGCGACTTTTTCAGCCGCATGTTCGGCATTAAAACGAAGAAGAGCACCCGCACCACCGGAACGTACGGCACGCTCGGAGGGCCTGCGGATCTGTCGGATGACCCCGTGCTGCTCGTAAAAAGCGCTCAGCCGGGCGTTTATCTGCGCGGATTCACGTACAGCGACTATCTGGGCAACAGATGGCGCCAGGAGGGTGTCGATAAGAACGAACCTGCGCTCAACGGAGATGTTTATTCGTCATCTGACGTCGTAACGCTCCCGTTCGAGGACAACCTGATCCGCTTCGGTCCGGCCTGGATCATAAATTATACGTACTTCGCAACCGGTGTTGCCGAAAAATACTGGAACAGCAGGCGGAAAACAGTTGCCATACAATATATTGATCCGTACGACGCGCGATTCGGCCTGTTCGTTCCGGCAGGGACAAGAGCAATGCGCTTCTTTGACCAGGATTTCATTTATTACAAAAATGCCTCCGCCCTTAATCTGAAGTGGTCAACAGGTAAAAATCTCCTCTACACTTCCGGCAGTGCGCAGAAGTGGGTCGCTTACGAGGCCGCATATCTTGATTACAGCGACGAGACTATAACCGAGAACAAGCTGTACGAGTATTGCCGCAGCGGGTATTACAGCAATCTGGCGGACACGCTCAGAACGACTTCTTATTATATGTATGAGAACGAGATCAATGAGCTGGAGCAGCTTGCGTTTTATTCGAAAAATGCGCAGGAGAAGTACACGCGGCTGTCGTCAAACGTTTCGGATCGCGTTGTCGCTCTGGCGCATGAAATCACGGACGGTCTTGCGGTAAAGGATGACTGGCACAAGGCGCTCGCGATCAAAAATTATCTTTTGTCCGGCAAATACACGTACAGCCTGAGTCCTTCGGAACTTCCGGCCGGAGTGGATATTCTTGACCAGTTCCTGTTTAACGAAAAGATGGGCTACTGTACTTATTTCGCGACGGCAATGACGGTGCTGGCAAGGGCTTCGGGTATTCCGGCCAGGTACGTTGAGGGCTTTTATGTGAGCAGCAATACTGAGACTGAAAGCGGTTTGTATCTGCTTACCGAGAAGAATCTGCATGCGTGGTGTGAGATATATATGGAAGGGATCGGTTTCGTGCCGATCGAAGCGACCGCCGGATTCGGGCGGAGATCTCCCATAGAGGCGACACCTACAGTCGTTCCCGCGACCGCCACTCCCTCCCCGGCTCCCACTGAAAGACCGACGCCCGGAATGACAGAAGAACCAACCGAGGCCGTCAACACTCCCGTTCCTACCGCTGTTGTGACGCCTGCTCCGACCGAAGAACCGATCTACACCGAACCGTTCAGATTGCCCGCGGCCATAAAAATCTTGATTATTATCGCAATAACAGCTATACTTATTGCCGCAATACTGCTTTTGCTGAACCGCCTGGTGACTCGAAAACCGGGCCGTTCGGGCAGTTCTTCCGAGCGCACGGCTTCCATATACAGAAGCGCCGCAGCACTCCTTAAAAGTTACGGGTTTGGCAGAAATGCGGCAGATACGCCGCGTGAATATGCTGCTTCGGTCAGGAACAGACAGACCGGCGGGAAGAAGGATCTGCCTTACGGCGTGACCGATGCGTTTGACAGGCTTACCGGTCTGTACGAGACCGCGTTATACGGATCCGGAGGTCCGGACGAGCCTCCGTACGAAGAGGCTTTGGAGTGCTGGGATGAGATCATTCACGCACTCGAATCGGGTCGCGGAAAGGTTAGAACTCGTCTGAGGCTTATTAATACGATAGGAAAGTGATCGAAATGACTGATTTTGCTGATCTTTTTGCAAAAAGGCGCGCGAGCCGCAGGATCATCCTGTTATCTGTCCTCGCCATATGCGTCATTCTTGCCGCATCTTTCGCGCTCTCGGGCTGTTCGAGGAAGATCGGGTCCGGTACCGGAAATTACGCTTCCGATCCGGGAAATGCCGGTTTTATCAGCGAGACGAAGCCTGTTTTCTCGGACCTGGGCGGGTTTTTCACCGATTCGATCAAATTGACTATCTCGCTCCCGAAGTATTACGAGAACAGCGAGTTTGACATCCGCGTCACGTTCAACGGTACGGAGCCTTCGGGCGGCAGTGATAAGTACAGCGGTCAGGCCATTCATATTCCGAACGAGTACTCCACCGTGACTGATTTTGACGACCCGAACCAGAACGTTTCGGTTACTGTCGTGCGGGCGGCCTGCTTCACGCATGACAGGCAGATGGTCGGTCAGATCGCTACCGCAACGTTTATACAGGTAAAGGATCCGTCCCGCTTCACCATGCCGGTGATAGCACTCGCGACAGCATCGAATAACCTTGACGGAGCGAACGGCATTTTCACTCATTCTTCGGGCAAGGGTTCCGCGTGGGAGCGTCCCGTTTTCGTCCAGTATTTTGACACGGACGGCAAGCTTTGCATTTCCCAGGATGCCGGTATAAGGCTTTTCGGTGGCAGTTCCAGGGGCCTTTCGCAGCGTTCGTTCCGTATTACGGCGCGTACGACCGATTATTTTAATACTACCGTGTACGACGGAGATACCAAGTTCAGGTACAAGCTGTTTGAGGGCAGGCTGAAGGCAAACGGCAAGGAGCTTAAGTCTTACGACAGCTTCGTGCTGCGAAACGGCGGCAACGATTCGATCCTGACCGGCACCGAGGCCGAGCGTGCCACGTTTATGCGCGACGGAATCTCGGCAATGATCGCCCAGAAAGCGGCACCCGAGGTACCGAATATGAATTATAAGCCCGTGATCGTTTTCCTGAACGGCGAGTATTACGGTATTCTTAATATGCGCGAGCACCAGAACGACAATATGATCCGCAACGTGTATGATATTGACGATAAGGAAAATATCACCGTCATTTCGTCCGAGCTCGATACGACGCGCGGCGGAAGGTACGACGGATACTGGTTCTACTATGTGCTTGACGACGGCCGGGACGGCGAGCTCGAGATCTACGAAAATCTTCTCGACAGCATAATTGCCGGAAAGTTCACGTACGCGCAGGCTGCGGCGCGGATCGACATGGATAATTTTATGAAGTTCTGTGCCGTTAACCTTTTCCTGTGCAATACCGACTGGCCGCACAACAACATCAAGGTATGGCGCTACAGCGGCCCTGTCGGCGACGGTTACCTTGACGGAAAGTGGCGTTTTATGTTCAAGGATCAGGATCTCGGCACAGGGCGCTACACCTGCGGCACGCTTGACGGCTATCCGATCGAGCTGTACACCAGGGCTGATTCGAAGAACTTCCGGCTGATGCTGAACAATTATATCGATTACGATGCGGATGGAGGCTATCCGGATATCTCCGTGAATTCGTACCCGGATTCCACGAAACTGCAGGGGCTGTTCGCTTTCTGTCTGCAGGACGCCGGTTTCAGAAAAGCGTTCCTTGAATACAGCGAGCAGCTGGTGACGGAGATCTGGCCTGCCGACGCTCTCGAGCAGCTGATCGTTGATTCGTACAACACTCTGAAGCCCGAGATGCGTAACTATATGAACAAGCAGTATTTCGGCGGCTGGAGATTCAATATTACAACGACTCTGGAAGCATGGGAAGCTGCTTCGATTTCCGGTTCTGATTCTCTCGTGGCATGGGCAAAAGCCCGTACCGGAGCGAACGGTGAATATATGAAACAGGTCCGTGAACTGATGGCGAAATTCGAATGACGGTCAATTACTGCTTGTTGTCTTTCTGTTCGGGTTTTGCGTACGGTTCAAACACGAGCGACTGCCATCCGTAGCGGTAACCGCTGAACGTCTGGCTTCCGAGTTCCGTGTCTGCCCGGAAATATGCGTCAAATATTTTTCCTGCTGCCGGAGATGCGTTGCTGCCGGACGAACCGTGTTCGATCAGTACCGAAACCGATATTTCCGGATCAGCCGCGGGGCCGTAACAAATGAATACAGAGTGCGAGCTTTCGCCGAATGCCTCCATACCTGTTTCAGGCGTTCCCGTTTTAGCACACACGAACCCTTCGGGGAAACTCTTGAACGCCGCGGAAACGTTGGCGTTTTGTTTTACCATTTCGGTCATTCCCTCTTTAACGAGCCCTAGCGCCCAGGCACTTGCCCCGGTATGCTTCTTAGCGTTATTGACCTCTTCGTCAGTGTAGATGATCTCTCCGTCTGAATTTACGACCTTCGCAAGCACGTGCGGCGTGTTAATATATCCGCCGTTGGACAATGCCGCGGCATAATTGCTGAGCTGGAGCGGCGTGAACAATGTATACAGCTGCCCGATCGAAGACTGTGCGGTGTCGGAATCGCTCCATACGTGGTAAATATCGCGCTCACGCAGCTTCATCGTCGTCGGATTACTCCTGTACCCCGCATATTCCGCTATTTCGATGCCTGTTTTTTCTCCGAGGCCGAACGCTTTCGCCCAGTAATCGATCGTATCGATACCCGTATTAACACCAACCGTATAAAAATAGATGTTGCACGATTTCGCGAGCGCCGTGATCAGCGAAACCTCGCCGTGCCTGCCCAGGCAGGAGTGGATACGGCCGCTGATGGTCATTCGCCTCTGGCATTCGACAACCGTTTTGGACGTTATCGTCTCACTTTCAAGCGCCGCAATCGAAATAAGCGGTTTTATTGTCGAGCCGATAGGGTAAAGGCCCTGCGTCGCGCGGTTCAGCGCCGGTGCGGACGGGTCCCGGAACAGGTCGATGATCGCCTGCTGCGCTGCCGCATCGGTCGAAGGGGCAACAAATATATTGTTGTCGTAGTACGGATAGCTGGCAATTGCCAGTATCTCCCCGGTTTTTACGTTTTCGACAACGGCCGATGCTGCGTTCGCGTCTCCGAAATTCTTCACGTCATCTTTCATTGACACGATATCCGCGATCGTCTCTTCCAGGATCTGTATCGTCTTGCTCTGAAGCGAATAGTCGATCGTAAGATAAACGTCGCTGCCTGCGACCGGCGGCGTGTACGACATCGTTTTTATTATTCCGTCGCTGTCCCGGTACACGACTTTCGTGCCGTTCGTCCCCTTCAGGTACTTCTCGGCTGCCTTCTCAACACCTGTTTTTCCTATAATATCATCGCGCGAATACCCTTCGCCCTTCAGTTCATCGTACTCTTCCTGGCTGATTGCGTGAACGTAGCCGATTATGTGGCTCGCATACGCATCATCGACGTACACTCTGTAGTATACTTCCTCGGTGGAAATGCCCGGAAATTCGTAGCTGTGCGACGTGAGGTACTCCATCGTTTCCTTGCACGCGTCTGTCGCGAGCTCCATCGGGGTCAGCGAACTTAACCCGTACGAAAACGTGGCGTAGCGGATTATCATGATCTTATACGCCTGCTCGTCAGTGTATTCTTCGGACAATTTAAATATTATTTCCCTGAGGTAATTGAATGCGTCGCGCGCGGTCAATATATCGTCGCGGTCGGATTTGCGCTGACCGCTCACAAGGGTGTTGATCCAGTTGCTCCTCGCCGCTTCGTGCTCTTCTCCCGCGAGCGACGTGCCCCATTCGATCTCTGGCGTTATGAACCGGCGCAAAAAATTCGAATAAGTGTCGTTGTTCTTCTCGAACAGTTCGACGATGCGCAGATACATATTATCGCGGAAGGCCTGGTCGTCGGGAGTATTGACCATATTGACCTTATACGACGTACGCGTCGTGGCAAGAAGCACGCCGTTGCAGTCGTAAATATTGCCTCTCCTGGCCTTGACCGTTAATTCCGCGGTCGTCAATACCGTTTCCGCCGCTTTCTGCTTGTACTCTTCTCCGTTCACGATCTGGAGGTCATACAGGCGCCAGATGAGCAGACCGACAACGACTGCCACAAGCAGTCCCACGTATGTGGCCCTGCTGCGGAAGAAATCTTTCAGGTAGTCTTTCGCTCCTTTGAATTCAACGTCATTGCGCATTGTCGATCACGGCGCCTCTCTCGCCTCTGTATGTGATCTCCGGCCCCGGTCTGCGGATCCTCAGGAACAGCAGCATGATCAGATAAAACACCACCGCGACGCCCAGATTATACGCCGCTCCCGGCAATATTCTGGTGATGAAGTGCTGTCCGTACCCGTAGTTGTACAGATCTCCTCCGCCCGCGGTATAAATGGCTATGAAGCGTATCATCAGGCTTTCGGCCATTTCATATGCCAGAAACAGCGGCGGCAGTACGGCGAGTCCCAGGAATCTGTTTTTTTCGAATGCTTTTCCGATGAGCAGTGAGCCGATCCAGCAGGCCGTCAGATACAAAAATGCGTAAATTCCCACGTATCTGCCGTAAACGACGTCCATATAAAGCCCCGAGGCAAATCCGACGATACCCGCCTGCAGGAAATTAAGCCTGCACGAGAGGACCACGACAAAGCATAAGACCAGTTCGGGCTTGCAGTCGGCGATCTTCAGCCTGTCAAAGAAGCCCGCCTGTATTAATCCGAGCAGCACGACGGCGGCGGCGATAAGCACGCCTCTGACGAACCTGCGCCAGTTCATTGCCCCTCGCCCTCCTCCGCTTCGATCCTCACCAGCACCGTAACAGTCGTGATGGACGTGAAATTAACGTCAGACCGGACAACAGCGTACCTGTTCCCGTCAACGTCTTCATTGACCTCTGTCACGACGCCCACAGTCAGTCCCGGCGGATATACATCTCCGCTGTTTGCCGTTATTATGACGTCACCGACGTATATTGCGGCATTTTTCGCTATTCTGTCGGCAACAAGTCCCGCGGTGAAGTTTTCGTTTGTCGTTCCTCTTACGCGCAAAAGCTCGTCGTTTCTCGCAATTCGGCACATCAGTTCGCTGCGCTCGTCAATAATGCACCGCACCTTTGAACTGTTGTAGCCTGCGTTATACACGAGCCCGACAAGCCCGTACGACGTCATCACGACAGTGCCGCTTTTCACCCCGTCGCGCGTTCCCAGGTCGATCGTAAACTCATTAAACCAGTCGGTAATATCCTTCGTGATCACCGACGCCTTCATAAGCTTGTATTCCGTAACTTTTTCCTCGATACCGAGCAGCCTTTTAAGCTCCTCGTTCTCATCCTCGAGCGACTTCAGCTCCGCGTTTTCCTGCCTCAATCCTTCGTTTTCCTCTATGAGCCGGTTGATTTCCTCTTTTATAGCCGCGTTTTCGCGCATGACGGAATACCGCTGCGCAATATTATCGCCGATCCTGGTCACGCCCTTCTGAAGCGACCTCACAGGCGTCCCGAGAACGCGAAAAAGCCCGTTGAGCCTGTCAGACGTGGTCGAGATCACCACGAGTGCCAGACTGGCAACGCTCAGCAAAACCAATATAAATACTGCAATCTTGTTTTTTCGCGACATATCGATCCTGCCGGCCGCCCGGATGCGGCATCAGACCCCCATGTTCCTGTTTTTGTAAATAAGTCTGCGCAGCGCGGCGTCCTCGAGGCACTTTCCTGCTCCGAGCGCGACGCAATCAAGGGCATTATCGGCAACGGTTACCGGTATGCCTGTCTCGATCTTTATCCTTCTGTCAAATCCGCTAAGCAGCGCACCGCCGCCGGTCAGGATAATACCTTTGTCCATCACGTCCGCGGCAAGCTCCGGAGGCGTCTCCTCGAGCGATTCTTTAATAGCGGCGACAATGGTATTGACCGGTTCTGCGATCGCCTCTCCCACTTCCGACGAAGTGATCTTGATGTTCTTAGGAAGCCCGGTCTTCAGATCGCGTCCCTTGACCTCCATATATTCTTCCTGAGGCTTCGGATACGCCGCTCCGATCGTGCATTTGATCTCCTCCGCGGTCAGATCGCCTATAAGAAGGCTCCTTTCGCGCTTAACGTAATTTATGATCGCCTCGTCAAGCGCGTCTCCCGCGGCGCGTATGGATTTGCACAGCACTACTCCGCCGGCGGACAATACCGCGACTTCCGCGGTGCCTCCTCCGATGTCAACGACCATACTTCCGGACGATTCTTTCAGGTCAACTCCTGCTCCGATCGCGGCCAGCACGGGCTCTTCGAAAAGGACCGGGTGCTTTTTCGCTCCGGCTTTTTCGGTCGCCTGTTCCACAGCCATATATTCGACCTCGGTAACGCCTGACGGAACACTTATTATGATGTTCGACTTTCCTACGCCGGCGGCCGACTGGGCCTTCTTCAGCACGTACCTGATAAGTTTCTCGGCCATGTCGTAATCCGCAATGACGCCGTCCCTTATAGGCCGCACGGAAATGATGCTGGCCGGAGTACGCCCGAGCATCTTTTTCGCAGGAGCGCCAATAGCAAGCACGTCTCCCGTGTGCCTGTTAACGGCAACCACCGACGGCTCCCTTATCACGATCCCTTTTCCCTTCAGATAAACCAGAATATTAGCTGTTCCCAGATCGATACCAATATCTCTTGCCACTTTTATCCTGCCCTTTCAGCTCTTCCCGATATCTTCACCATATCACCGCTCTCAAAGAAGCTGTAATATGTATTGTCCCCAAAAATCAGGTGATCCACCACCCGTATCCCGAGCAGTCTCCCGGCCCGGACCATTTTTTCGGTAAATTCAAAATCATCCTTGCTCGGACTGCAGTCACCTGTCGGATGGTTATGCATCAGCACGATCGATGCAGCTCTGCCGTCTATAGCCGCCGTAAAAATATCTTTCGGATCGACCATCGCCTTATTAGAGGAACCGACAGACACGATCTCGTCCCTGATGATCCTTGACCTCACGTCAAGCAGCACGACCCGCACCTGCTCATTAGCCGCTTTCATTTCCGCCATATACAGGTCGGCAATGTTCTGAACGCTCCGGATCTGTACTTTTTCTACGCGCTTCTCCCGGCTGCCCCTTTTACTCAGTTCGAACGCGGATCTAAGCACAATCGCTTTGACCCTTCCAACGCCCTTGATCTCGGACAATTTTTCACGGCTGGCTGCCCCGATCCCCCGGAGCCCTCCGAATTTTTTCAGAAGCGTCTGCGCTATTTCGAGCGCTGTGCTCTCTTTCGTGCCGCTCCTTAGCAGAACCGCCAGCAGTTCCGCGTCGGACAATCTCTCTTCTCCCAGCGCTTCCGCTCTTTCGTAGGGTCTGATCTCCTCCGGCAGACTGCGCATCGTAAACCTGTTCTCTTCCATTTTTTCCTCCAGACCGAACCCGTCCGGCGGAATTCCCAGCGCCCGGACCGTCTCGTCCGGGCAGGGAGAGTATACATTTTTTTGCCGTAAAACACAAGGCAAAGCGGATATTTCCCGGTATTTACCAGCTTTTCCGGGCATTTCCGGCCGTGTCCCGGTATTTCCCGATATTTCCCGGAAAGTATTCCGGAAGCGCGTATCAGAACAGTCCGGAAATAACTCCGTCGGAACTGACGTCGATCTTTTCGGCAGCCGGAACTCTCGGAAGTCCTGGCATCGTCATGATGTCGCCCGTAAGCGCTACGACGAATCCGGCACCCGCAGAAACTTTAACGTTTCTGACAGTCACGGTGAAGTCCTCGGGAGCACCGAGCTTCAGAGGATCATCACTGAAACTGTACTGCGTCTTAGCCATGCAGACAGGAAGCTTGCCGTAACCGAGCTCCTCAAGCCTGTCGATCTGCTTCTTCGCCGCGGCAAGGATCGCCACGTCTTTTCCGCCGTAGACTTTGCGCACGATAGCGGTGATCTTATTGACCAGCGTGTCATTCAGATCGTACGCAAACGTAAATTCTTCATCACTGCCTTGTTCGCACAGCCTGACGACCTCGCGTGCAAGCGCTTCTCCGCCTTTTCCGCCCTCTGCCCAAACAGTCGAAAGAATGGTGTTGACGCCCAGAGAACGGCATTTTTCGATAATAAAATCTATTTCGCGGTCCGTATCCGTCGGGAAGCGGTTTACGGCAACGACGCACGGCCGGTGATATACGTTTCTGATGTTCGAAACATGGCGGAGCAGGTTGGGCACGCCCTTTTCAAGCGCATCGAGATCCTCCTCGGCCAGCGCCGCTTTCTGCTTTCCGCCGTGCATCTTGAGCGCCCTGACTGTCGCGACAACGACGACCGCGTCAGGCGTAAGTCCTGCCTCGCGGCACTTGATGTCCAGGAACTTTTCCGCACCGAGATCAGCTCCGAATCCGGCTTCAGTGACGGTGTAGTCGCCCATTTTCAGCGCCGTTCTGGTGGCAATAACAGAGTTACAGCCGTGCGCGATATTCGCGAAAGGTCCTCCGTGTACGAACGCAGGTGTTCCCTCGAGCGTCTGAACAAGATTCGGCTTAAGCGCATCCTTCAAGAGCGCGGTCATTGCCCCGACCGCTTTTAAATCAGACGCCGTAACGGGCTTGTCATCGTACGTGTAACCCACGATTATCCTTCCGATCCTCTTTTTAAGGTCGTCGATCGATTCTGCGAGGCAGAACACAGCCATTATCTCGCTGGCAACGGTGATATCGTACCCGTCCTCGCGCGCAAAACCGTTTGCCTTGCCGCCAAGTCCGTCAACGATATTTCTCAGCTGTCTGTCGTTCATATCTACGCAGCGGCGCCACGTGATCTTTCGAGGGTCAATACCGAGCGCGTTGCCCTGGTGGATATGGTTATCCAGCATTGCCGCCAGGAGGTTGTTCGCGGCCCCGATCGCGTGAAAATCGCCCGTAAAATGCAGATTTATATCCTCCATCGGAACGACCTGCGCATATCCGCCTCCGGCCGCACCGCCTTTTATGCCGAAAACAGGGCCAAGTGACGGTTCGCGCAGCGCCACAGTCACTTTCTTTCCTATCCTCGAAAGTCCGTCCGCAAGACCGATGGTCGTGGTCGTCTTTCCCTCTCCCGCCGGAGTGGGAGTGATAGCCGTGACAAGGATAAGTCTTCCGTCCTTTTTCGCCTCGTTGCGCATAAGCGAAAGGTCGATCTTCGCCTTGTATCTGCCGTACGGCTCGACAAGGTCGGCGGGAATACCGGCTTTTTCGGCGATCTCAAAAATTGGTTTCATTTTGCATTGCTGCGCGATCTCGATATCACTTAACACTGCCATTTTGCTTCCTCCTGAATGCTTCCTCTGAATTCTGCGTTATTCTGCGTTATTTTATTAGCCTTTTTCGCGCCTCCAGTAAAACAGATACTGCTGCGCGTATCCTCCGTACTCCGGAAAATGCTCTGCTACAAACCTCTTTATCTCCGCGACCGACGGTTCTTCCGCGCCATTCCGGTCCTCAAAATAAAGCTCCGTTACGAGTCTCCTGACCCAGACATCCACCGGAAAAGCGTTCATATCGCTGCCGGTAAACAGTTTTATGCACGCCGCCACCTTCGGACCGACACCCGGGTATTGTTCGGGGTCACTGAGATCTCCGCCCAGGTCAATATATTTTTTCGCGGCTGAGACGATGTACGGCGAACGGTATCCGGCGTGGCATACGTCAGATATCTCTTCCGGCGTCAATGCGGCAAGTTTTTCCGGCTCCGGAAATGCGTATACCGGCTCTCCGCTGTCTGGATCCGTGCCGATCATTCGCCCGTATTTTGAACAGAGGACGTCAATACACTTGCTGATGCGCGGAATGTTGTTGTTCGCCGAAATAATGAACGAAATCAGCGCCTCGAACGGCTCCTGCTTCAGCAAACGGATACCGCCGCCGAAAGATGTTGCCGCCCGCAGATGCCCGTCATGATCCGCCAGACTTCGCTTTATCTCCGAATAATCCGTCCCGAGGTCGAAATAATCTCCCCAGGTACCGAAAAAATCATCCGCACCGTCTCCGCAAACCGTGACCGTGCCCTTTTCCGCATCCGATCTCAGCCTGAGCCATTTACCGAGGGCAACGCCCTTCCACCATTCTCCGCACGGCCTCCACCTGAAGCATTGACCGCACGTGAATATCTGGCGGCAATCGAAATCCTTGACCTCGTACGTGTATTCTCCGCCTTCCGATACGCTGTTTCCCGGTTTTTCCCACTCCGGCAATCTTTTTTCCGGATCAGTTTTCGCCAATTTCGCGTTCCCCCGTCATTTTCCGCATGCCCCGCGGCAATGCGTCTCTCGAGTTTTTCCACGGCTCCTGCGCATTCCTGTAGTCAAACTTCTTTGTAAACCAGTTGACCTCCTCCTGAATGCGTGAAAGATTATCCAGCTGCTGCCTCACGAGCGACGTCAGAAACTCGTCCTGCTTCCCCGAAGAAAGCATTTTTTCCGCCTTTTCGCACAGAAGGTCGAAATGCTTCATACAGTATCCCTGTCCCGCGTCGAATCTGTCGCGGAACTCCTTCTGCGAAAAATACAGGTGGAATATGACGTCGATATACCTCTCCACAGTCTTTTCAAGATCGGTGCAGATGCAGCATTTCTCGCTGTGCTTCTTCCAGTACTCGCAAATACCCTGAGCCGCACGCTGACCGTCCTTGCCCTTACCGCCCTTAGATCCGCCAAACAGCGATTTTTTTCCCTCATCCGCCCTCGGCTTTTCGCCCGCGATCTTCCGGAGCCTGGCTATCTGTTCGGTCATGTACGTGTCAAGGATCAGTCCGAGCCCGAGCCTGTTCGTCTGTGTTTTATACATCATCCCAAAATGCCTGCCGCAAAAACCGGTGTCGTTTGTCGCGATCCTGTTTTCCGGCTCCATCAGCGACGGTCCGAGATAGTAATTCACGCGATCGTTCTCAAACCTTGCCTCCAGTGCGCACAGCGGGCACTCGCACGGCTTTTCATAAACTTCTGTGACCGGAATGGTATAGATAGTGTCCTGCATTATCTTGCCTCCATAATAATTTCCGCGGCAGCCTCTCCCGTGATGTTCGCTCCGATGTTCATGTGCGCGTTCGCCTCGTTTTCGGACTCATCCGACTGGGCGTTCTGCGCCGTTTTCTTCATAACGATGTTCTTCGCGGTAAGAATAACGGCTACAGAGTTCAGAGAAGTGTACTTTTCGATCTCTTCCGCTATCCCTTTGCGCAGTTCCGCAAATATCTGCGGGATCCTGAAACCGTAGAACAGTACGATATCCATTTCGACACGGATGCCATCCTCGGCCTTGTCCGCCCTGAACCGCGTGATCCTCGATACCGCTTCATTCCGCTTCGCCGCGTGCTCGGCAAGCTGGTAGATCGTGTAATCCGAGATCGTAAATTTACCGAGGTAGCTGTATGTGGGACGGATAACGGACTTCTCGCCCATCGTTTCGTAGCTGCCTGCGCCGCGCCTGCGCAAAATGTTCAGCGGGTCAAGCATTACGCCCGAAAAGTCTTTCTTGAGCTCCATCGTTGGCACGGGGACAACGTGTTTTCCTTCCATCCTGCGCGTGTTGAGCGCCTGCTGGATCTCGTACGGGCTGGAAATATCCTGAATATATACCGTTTCGTCAATATTTCCGAGCCCCAGTCTGTCCGCAATCCTCTGTACCATCGCATCCGAAGTGCCCAGGATCAGCACCTTTTCCGCGTTGTTCTCCTTAAGAGCGCTGCGCAGTTCGAACGCGTGCGAGTCTTCGGTCAATACCGCCGTTCTGATGGCGGCTACCTTGGTTTTTTCCGCCTTCGCCGACTTCCCGGCAAGAACGGAATTGCCCTTTATCAGCAGTCCGTCGTCAATAACGAAATCGATATTGTGTTCCTTGGCGACCCACAGCGACCGGTGGCTTTTACCCGTCCCGCTGGCGCCAACAAGCGCGCAAACGTACATATCGCAGCTATCCCCGAGAGATTATATTAAACTGTTATTCGTTCTCTTCCGGCTCTTCGTTCTCTTCAGCCTCTTCAGACTCTTCGAATCCTTCCGCGTTCTCAGCGTCTTCTACAACAGCCCCATCCGTTTCGTCCGGAACAGGCATCTCGCTGGTCTCGCCCTCATCATAAGTCGTGACGTCGCAGCCGGTTATGAAGTTCGTCTCGGACGCCTTCATAAGAGTGACGCCTCTCGCCGTACGGCCGAATATGCTGATATCCTTCGCATGCACTCTGATGATCGTGCCATTGTTAGTGATCATCATTACGTCATTGTCATCAGTGACCATTAGCAGGCCGACCAGCGAACCGGTCTTTTCAGTCTTCTTATACGTGATAACGCCCTTTCCGCCGCGGTTTTGCTTGCGGTAATCCTCGATATTTCCTCTCTTGCCGAATCCAAACTCGCTTATGATGAGCGGCGTCACGCCTTCGGTGCAGACGTCGAAGCCGATCACGCAATCATTCTCGCGAAGCGTAATGCCTCTGACGCCCATCGACGCCCTGCCCGTTTCGCGCACGTCGTCAATTGAGAATCTGATCGACATTCCGTCCTTCGTGACCATCATCACGTCTTCATTGTTCGCCAGACGTACGTTAATAAGCTCGTCATCGTCGCGCAGGTCAATGGCAATTATTCCGGATGCGCGGATGTTCGCGTATGCTGCGAGCGAAGTCTTTTTAATGATACCGTTCTTCGTGCCGAACAACAGATATTTCGCGTCTTCGAACGACCTTATAGCGATCAGCGAAGCGACCTTCTCGCCTTCAGTGAGCCTCAGCAGATTCACCACCGCCGTACCCCTTGCCGTTCTGCCCGCATCCGGGATCTGATAGCCCTTGAGCGAATACATACGGCCCTTGTCCGTGATGAACAAAAGCGTGTCGTGCGAAGAAGTGATCATCAGCTGTTTGACATAATCCTCTTCCCTTGTCCCCGCTCCGACGATGCCCTTACCGCCGCGGTGCTGCGCGCGATACGTATCGGCAGACGTCCTCTTGATATATCCGAGGTGCGTAAGCGTGATTGCTATATCGTGCTCGTTGATGAGATCTTCGAGATCGATCTCTCCCTCAAACGGAAGTATCTGTGTACGGCGTTCATCCGCATACTGAGCCTTCACCGCGAGCAGCTCGTCTTTTACGACGCCCATCAGTTTCTTTTCGTCCTCGAGCAGGCTGCGGAAATACGCTATCTCTTCCTGTTTCGCATTGTATTCCTCTAAAACCTTGCTGCGTTCGATACCGGTCAGACGGCCCAGCCTCATGTCTACTATGTACTGCGCCTGACGCTCGGTGAATTCGAAGCGCTCCATCAGTCCGGCTTTCGCTTCCGGCTCAGTACGCGACTCGCGGATGATCCGGATGACTTCATCGATATTATCCAGCGCCTTGAGCGTGCCTTCCAATATGTGCGCTCGGTCAAGGTCTTTATCCAGATCGAACTGCGTCCTTCTGCGTACGACCGACTCCTGGTGAGCCAGGTAGTACTCCAGCGCTTCTTTGAGGTTCACGACCTTGGGCTGGTACGTGCCGTCCTCGCCCGGGACACATGTAAGCATATTAACGTTGAACGCCGATTCGAGCTCCGTATATTTGTACAGCTGGTTGAGCAGCACGTTCGCGTTAGCGTCCTTTTTAAGTTCGATAACGATGCGGATACCCGCTTTGCTGTACTCGTCGCGCAGGCCGCTGATGGCGTCAACTCTCTTATCCTTAACCAGTTCTGCGATTCGGGCAACGAGGCTGGCATTATTCACCATATAAGGCAGTTCGGACACGATGATCTGCTGTCTGCCGTTCGGGAGCTCCTCTATATCGCACTGGGCACGGACAACGATCCTTCCCTTACCGGTCAGATACGCTTCGCGGATGCCCTGTTTTCCCATAATATTCGCACCGGTCGGAAAATCGGGGCCTTTTATGTACTGCATGAGCCCGTCAACCGATATCTCCGGGTCATCGATGAGGGCAACGACGCCGTCAATGACCTCTCCCATATTATGCGGAGGAATGTTCGTGGCCATACCGACCGCGATACCGGAAGAGCCGTTCACGAGCAGGTTCGGAAATCTGGACGGCAGCACTACGGGCTCTTCTTCGTGTTCATCGAAGTTGGGCTTGAAATCGACCGTGTTTTTATTTATATCGGCAACCATTTCGAGCGCGACTTTCGTAAGTCTCGCTTCGGTATAACGCATCGCAGCGGGAGGGTCGTTATCGCGCGAACCGAAGTTACCGTTACCGTCGACGAGCACCGCTCTCATGGAGAAGTCCTGTGCAAGTCTTACGAGCGCGTCATATATGGCGGCATCACCGTGGGGGTGATATTTACCCATAACGACACCGACCGTCGTCGCACTCTTTCTGTACGGCTTATCCGGCATGTATCCTTCTTCGAACATCGTGTAGATAATACGTCTGTGGACCGGTTTAAGACCGTCTCTGACGTCAGGAACCGCACGGTCAACGATAACACTCATCGCGTATTCGAT
Organism: Clostridia bacterium; assembly: GCA_017613535.1. Taxonomy (GTDB): domain Bacteria; phylum Bacillota; class Clostridia; order UBA1212; family UBA1255; genus UBA1255. The sequence continues at coordinate 27,913 of JAGADO010000101.1, forward strand.
GAATGATTGCTGCATCTCCTTTTCGATCTCTCTCGGAACTACTTTATGTTCCGAACGAAACGCTTCGGATCCGGCAACGGGTTTGTTTTCCGTTTCATTTTTCATTTCAGGTTAGCTCTCCTTGTCTGAAAATTTACTTTATTATTTTACCATTTCCGGTGTTTTTTTTCAACGGTTCTGTCGTTTGTTTTTTTCGCTCCGGACAAGCTTTTCATAAATAACAGGCTTATTTGGCTTTTTATGCGTTTCGGTGTGCGTTTTCGACCCCGGGTCGAAAAACAACGTCTGATCCGTTTACGGTCGTTTTACGCGTGTTTTTATCGATTTGCCATATTATGGGGTCTGTTACGCAGCGTTCTTGTCGCGAGACGGCGGCCGCTGCCCTTCGGCCGGTTTCAGGGTGCTCTTAAGAGAAACCGAATTTTCCGCGCGGGGAACACGGATAACGATCTCGACATCCCTGTCGGTATTGCGTTGTCCTGCGTTAACCGTAAGGCCGAGCGCCTTTGCCGCGTCAATATTTTCCATGATCTCCTTTATCAGCTGCCTGAGCAGTTCCGACTTGTCCGACCTGCTCTCGGCCTCGTCAAAAGCCCTTGTGTTTTCATTAATGTTTTCCGCCGCTTTATTCATTGTCCTTCCTCCTGGTTTCGTATTATTAACCTTTTTCTTCGCCGCAGCGTCTTTCTTTGTCTTTCCAAGCAGATCATCGACCATCTCCTCCGTTTTTTCCACGTTCATATTCATTCCGGCAGCCTGGTTCACGGCATATCGCATCAGTTTTTCGTCGCTGATCCGTAAAAACTGCCTCGCGTGCCTCTCGGAAAGCCCGCTTTCGATTATCTTTCTGCGAACATAAGGGCTGAATCTGCAAAGCCGCATCTTGTTGCTGATGTATGACTGACTCTTCCCGATGCGTTCTGCAAGCTCTCTTTGTGTATATTCACCGCTTCCGATAACTTTTTTGAAAAAATCAGCCTCTTCAAAGCAGTTAAATATGCCGTCCGAGCCGCGAAGCAGCGTCAATACCGTCTCAAGTTCGTTGTCCGGCACGCACAATACTGCGTTTACTTCAGTCATTCCGGCGATAACTGCCGCAGCAAGCCTCTGTCTTCCGGCAAGCAGCTCGTATTTTCCGGACTCCTTTTTCAGTACGCATATCGGTGCAGAGCCGCCGTTCCGTTCCAGGATCTTAATAACCGATTTTAGCTGCTTCGCAGAATCACGGAGCGGCCGCGACAATGGCTTGATGTCCGTGACCGGTATCTTTATGATCAGTCCTTCTGTTTCGTTTTTGTTCTCTCCCCACGGAAATATTATTTCTTTTTCCATTGCTGAAATCCTCCTTTGATGTTTTTTTCGGACAGTTATGTCCCCCTTGATGACCGGTACGGAACCAGACGCAGATGCTTTTATACTACGAAGGAAAGAAAAAAGAAACAAAAATATTACGACATTTTTCGACAAAATTCGACATTTTTCGTCATTTTTTCAGTGATTTGTGGAGTTAAAACGAATTTTTCTGCAAAAAAGAAAAAGACGCTGCTTAAATTTTCAGCGCCTTTTTTTAAATTTTTAATGATCTACAGAGGGGTTTTGGAAGGTGTTCCGGCTTTCCGGGGATATTTCTGCGGTGTTTTACCCGTTTTGGCCACACAGATGATTCGCCTGGTGAGCTTTTCTTCATCCCCCAGTTCGAAGATGTCATCCGAAATAAGTTCACCGCGGAGCTCGCGAAGAGCGGAATCAAAACGCTCCTCCGCCGGCCCCTTCATCGCTATGAATTGACCGCCCTGCCTGACGAGCGGGAGACAATATTCGGCAAGTATATTCATCGGCGCAACCGCACGCGCGACCGCGGCATCGAAACGCTCGCGGTATTGTCCCTTTCGCCCCGCATCTTCCGCTCTCGCGTGAACGGTGCGAATATTTTCAAGGCCGAGTTCGCCTATGACGGCGTCAAGGAATCTGAGCCTTTTTTCGAGCGAATCGAGCAGCGTCACTTCAAGCTGCGGACGCATGATCTTTAACGGGATCCCGGGAAATCCGGCGCCTGTACCGACGTCAACGACTGAGATCGCACCGGTTTTGGCCTCTTTGGCAGCTTCTGCGCTTTCCGCGATACGGTCAATATACGGAAGCACGGTCAGACTGTCGGCAAAGTGGCGGAGCGCAACGTCATCAGGACCGGTTATTGCCGTCAGATTCATTACTTTATTCCACCCGGTCAGCAGCTCGTAATATTTTTCAAACTTTTCCGCCTGTTCTGCGGTCAGTTTCATGGGGAGTACGTCCAGATTCATTTTATTTCCTCCCCGGAAATATTATTTCCCGCGTCAAATCTTTTGATGTATACCATCAGCGATGCCACATCCGCAGGTGAAACGCCTGTGATACGCATTGCCTGCCCGATAGAGACCGGCCTGATCTTCCCGAGTTTCTCGCGCGCTTCGTTGCTTATGCTAGGAACCTTTGAATAATCGATCTGCGCGGGTATTATCTGCCTCTCACGGCGCCTGAACTGTTCGACCTGGGCAAGCTCTCGCTGGATATATCCGCTGTATTTTACGATTATTTCCACCTGTTCCGCTTCGATCTGCGAAAGTTCCTCCAGCTCCGGCGCTCCGGGCAATATTTCCTGCAGTTTTTCCAGCGTTATTTCCGGCCTGCGCAGGAGGTCCGCCGCACTGACTCCAGCTTTCAGCACAGCACTGCTGTTACTTTCCAGAAACGAATTGACGACTTCTGTCGGGCCGAAAAATGTCGTTTCGAGCTTGTCCACTGCCGCTCCGATCCGTCTCTGCCGCGCAAGAAAACGTTCATATCTGGCGTCGGAAACGAGCCCGATCGCGTGACCCTTCTCTGTAAGCCTCGCATCGGCATTGTCCTGTCTTAAAAGCAGCCTGTACTCCGCGCGCGATGTCATCATTCTGTACGGTTCGCGTGTGCCCCTCGTCACGAGATCGTCGATAAGCACGCCTATATATGCCTCGCTGCGGTCGAGCACCACCGGTTCTTTTCCCTTCAGTTTGAGCGCCGCGTTTATTCCGGCCATCAGCCCCTGCCCGGCAGCTTCTTCGTACCCCGAAGAACCGTTGATCTGTCCCGCGCAGAACAGCCCGTCCGCAAGCTTGCTCTCGAGCGAAAGGTTTAGTTCTCTGGCATCGATCGCGTCGTACTCTATCGCGTACGCCGGCCTCATCATGCTCGCGTGCTCAAGCCCCGGTATCGTGTGCATAAAATCAAGCTGCACGTCTTCCGGAAGGCTCGAGGACAATCCCTGCAGGTACACTTCTTCCGTTTCGCGTCCGAGAGGCTCGAGAAAGATCTGATGGCGGTCCTTATCGGAAAAGCGCATGATCTTGTCTTCTATCGACGGACAATACCGCGGTCCGACCCCTTCGATCATTCCGTTGAAAAGCGGCGACCTGTGGAGGTTATCCTTTATTATCTGCTTCGTTTCGAGCCCCGTGTGCGTGAGATAGCACGGGATCTGCTTTCCGCCGCCGGCAACACCGCGGCTGTCCGCGTTCTCTTCGTCCGGGTCGAACTGGAACGTAAAAGGCGGTTCGTCTCCGTTCTGGATCTCGGTTTTAGAATAATCGATCGTGAGGCCGTTGACCCTGGGCGGAGTGCCCGTCTTAAGCCTGATTATGGTATGACCGAGCTTTTTGAGGCTTTCGGAAAGTCGGTTAGCGGGAAATTGACCGTCCGGACCGCTGCTGTACGAGTTTTCGCCTATGATAACACGCCCTTTCAGGTACGTTCCGGTGCATGCGACAACGCATCTGCACTTGTAATACGCTCCGAGGTGCGTGACAATGCCGCAAACGCGCGGTTTTTTTCCTTCTTTTTCTTCTTCGGGCGTTATTTCGGTCAATATTTCTACTATCTCGCCCTGTTTGAGTTCCAGATTCGGCGTCGTTTCGAACTCGTGCTTCATAAAGATCTGGTACTGGCGGCGGTCGATCTGCGCTCTCGGCGAGTACACCGCCGGACCTTTTGCCCTGTTCAGAAAACGCACCTGGATAGCCGTGGCATCCGCGGCCCTTCCCATCGTGCCTCCGAGTGCATCGATTTCCCTGACGAGCTGCCCTTTAGCCGTGCCGCCGATACTTGGGTTACATGCCATATTAGCTATTCCGTCGAGCGTCACTGCGAAAACGACCGTTTTAAGCCCCATCCTTGCCGAAGCAAGCGCAGCTTCGCATCCGGCGTGCCCCGCACCGATCACGGCCACGTCAAATTCTCCAAAACATCTTCTTCCTGCTGCGTTTTCGCCCATAATTTATTTCCTGTACTCCAAATCACTTTCCGAGACAGAATTTGCTGAATATTTTATCGACAACGTCATCTGTCACGTTCCGGCCTGTGATCTCTCCGAGCGCCTGGGCGCATTCCCACACGTCGTAGGCAATGAAATCAAGCGGCCTTTTTTCCGAGGCGGATACTGCCGCGCGGTCGATGGCGGCAATAGCTCTCGCGACCAGTTCTCTGTGCCTTTCCCCGGTGAGGATCGCCCCTCCGCTGCCTGCGCCGTGCAGGTCAAGATATTGCCGGATCCTTTCGGATATTTCCGACGCGCCGCCGTTTTTTACCGAGATGTACATGATTTTTCCGACAGCGTCGCACATATTTCCCGATATTTCGGCTGATTTTTCCTTTAAAAAGTCTTCCAGCCTCGTTTTTCGCTCATCCAGCTCCCCTTCCGACAGCAGATCGCACTTATTTACGGCCAGAATAATATGTTTTCCCGATATTTCCGGCAGAATATTTCCCAGTGAAGTGATTTCTTCGTCAAAATCACCCGCTGCGTCCATCAAGTAGATGACAATATCCGCGCGGGACGCTTCCTTCATTGCCCGCTCGACACCTATCTTTTCAACGGGGTCGTCTGCGTCCCTTAGCCCGGCCGTATCAGTCAGAATGACAGGATAGCCCGAGATCTCCATTGCCTCCTCGAGCGTATCGCGCGTTGTCCCCGGTATATCCGTAACGATCGCCCTGCCGAAACCGAGGAGCGCGTTCAGAAGAGACGATTTTCCTGCGTTCGGCCTGCCGGAGATCGCCACCCGCAGCCCTTCGCGCACGATCCTGCCCTGCTCATACGTAGCGGCAAGCTCTCTGAGCGCCTCTCCCGTTGTCCTGAGCGACTCCATCGCCTCGGATATTATCTGCTCGTCTTCGTCGTATTCGGGGTAATCGATGGCCACTTCCAGTTTCGCAAGCGTTTCGCCGATCATATCCGCATGCCTGTTTACAAGTTCTCCGAGCGCTCCGGACATCTGCTCCATCGCGGCTTTGCGGCTCTCTTCCGTCCTCGCCTGTATCATATCTGCGACAGCTTCCGCCTGCGTCAGATCGATCCTCCCGTTGAGAAACGCCCTTTTCGTGAACTCTCCAGGCTCGGCGGGTCTTATCCCGGCCCTGAAAAGTATTCCCAGCACGCGACGCATAACAGCTGTTCCGCCGTGTGTGTTGATCTCGACAACGTCCTCTCCCGTATATGATTTCGGGGCGCGCATCACCGAAACGAGGCACTCGTCAACGAATTCCGGCATTCCGTCCGGATCTCCTTCCGGAAACGTCGCAGGGTCGAAAATATACCCGTGTTTCAGCGTAAAAGCAGACATACGGACCACGTCGTGTGCGGTCCGTATGCGGTAATTATCGCGATTATGTCTTCCGGACGCAAAAACTCCGTCCACCGTCAGGATCGCGTCAGGCCCGCTGACGCGTATGATGCCGATTCCTCCGCTTCCGGGCGGAGTGGAGATTGCGCCTATAGTATCGCCGTTCATTGTTATGTCAGATAATCAGAAAATCTTTACGTACGGCTTCGGCTTAACCACCACGTAGCGGTTAGGCTCTTCGCCTTCGCTCTCGGTGATGACGCGGGAATTACCCTGCAGCGCCGTATGAATGATCCTGCGCTCCGAAGCAGGCATTGCCGCCAGGGGCACCGGCTTCTTAAACTTCGCTGCCTTCGACGTGGCGCGGTTTGCCATGCTGATGAGAGTCTGTTCACGGTGTTTGCGGTAGTCCGCCACGTCGACATAGACGCGCACGTACTCCGAGCTGTCCCTGTTCGCCGCAACGCCCGCAAGAGTATTGATCGCGTACATAGTATCTCCGTGTTTTCCGATGAGATACGCCACGTCAGAACCGGTGATCTCCGCCTTTATAACGGGCTGACCGTCCTCTTCTTCCTCGTGAACGTAAAATTTGATGTCCGAATCGTCCGAATCTTTGCTGGATTCCAGCAGAACGTCGAGAAATTCCGTAACTCTGCGGATCGGCGTCTTGCTCTCGGTAACGCGGACAACGGCATCTCTGCCTCCTACGATCCCGAGCATTGCTTTCGCGCCGCTGTCAAGTATCTCAACATCAACGTCTTCCTGTTCCAGTCCAAGTTCTGTCAATGCCAGTTCAATGGCTTCCTCTACCGTTTTTGCCGTTTTTTCCACGGATCTTGCCATCTCAGACACTTCCTTCCTTTTTCTTTTTATTGAACAGCTTTTTAATGAGGATCGTCTGCAGAATGTTGAAAACGTTGCTGACGGTCCAGTAGAAACCAAGTCCTGCGGGAACGAGGAACGCAATGACGAACGTCATCAGCGGCAGGAATTTAGTGATTCCCGCAAGTCCCGTCATAGGATTGGGTTCGCTGTCTTTTTTCTTTTTAGGTCCGTTGTTTATCCTGTTCGTGATCCACATCTGAAGATACGACGATCCCACAGCCAGGAACGGAATAAGTAAAAGCGGAAGATAAACCTTCCATTGATCTCCCCATGCGCCTATCTGCCAGCTCGGAGTAAGACCCAGGTCAAATATCTTTAAAAACTTCGTATTAATAAGCTGGCTTCCGGATCCGGCGATCTTTTGGAAATCTTCGATGCGCCCGTCAAGGAAATACGCGTTAATACCGATCTCGTCAACGTTCTTGATTCCTGTCGCCTTTACAAGGTTCGCAAGTCTCTCAACGACGTTCGAAGCAAGTCCGACGATATACGTAAGCGGCTGGCGGACGATCTGGTAAATGATCAGAATAAGAGGAAGCTGGATCAGCATAGGCAGGCAGCCGCTCATGGGACTTATACCGTATTTGGAGTACAAGTTCATCTGCTCTTCCTGCAGCTTTTTATTATCCCCGGCGTATTTTTTCTTCAATGCTTCAAGTTCGGGGGCAATAGCCTGCTGACGCTCCATGCTTCTCTGCTGTTTCACGCTGAGCGGGAGCAATATCAGTTTTACAAAAAGAGTAAATACAATAATAGCCATTCCGTAGTTCTGGAATGCCAGATTATTGTATATAAACTCCATCAAAACCCCGAAGGGTCTCGCAATAAAATTCATATTATGAACTTACCTTTCTAAGGGACCTGATCGACTCCGCCTTTGCAGAACGGGTTACACCTCAGTATTCTGTACGCAGCAAGCGCACCGCCTTTAAAAACGCCGTGCTTTTTAATCGCCTGAACGGCATACTCGCTGCAGGAAGGATAGAACCTGCAGCAAGGTTTTTTAAGGGGGGAAATATACTTTTGATACGCTTTTATAGGCGCTACACAAATATCTCTCAGCATAATAGATCCAGTTTTTCGATCAATTTGAGCGATTCGGAGTATATTTCGTTATAAGACGGAACATAAGCGGCTTTAAGTTTGCGGTTCTGCGCGGCGGCAACTTTCTTTCCGTTTCTCACCATGAATACCGCGTCATAGCCGGGCTTCATCCCGGGCAATATCTTCCGGTAGCTTTCTCTGATGAGCCGCTTTATGCGGTTGCGCTGCACGCTGTTTCCGAACTTCCGTCCCACGGAAATCCCCAGCCGGTTTCTCCCCTGCCGGTCGGGCACGGCGTACAATACCAGATACCTTCCCGCTTTATATTTTCCCTTCTTATATGCTCTTTGAAATTCTCTGTTTTGCTTGAGCGTAGCAGTCATCGGTCATCTCCGGGCAGGCCGGTCCGAACGCGGACCGCTGTCCTTCGCATAATTATGCAGAAAGGACTTTTCTTCCCTTAAGACGTCTTCTCTTAAGCACTTTTCTGCCGTTGGCAGTGCTCATTCTGGATCTGAATCCGTGAACTTTCTTTCTCTGTTTTGTTTTGGGCTGAAAAGGTCTGATCATTTTCCAGCACCTCCTGATCTTTATTTTGGTTATTTTCGCACTTTTTTCTGTCCTTTTCCGATAGCGAAAAAAGAGCAGAGTGGATTTTATCATTAATTTCTGACAATGTCAATTTGATTTTTTCTGCCCGTCCGCTCCCGCGCCGAGCACGCGCACGTAAACGTCAACCATTTCTCTTCCGACCTTGTGGATCTCGCGCTCGCGGGCAACGTCGTATCCGGCTTCGGTCAGGTCCGGCAGCCTGCCCTCGAGAATATCGCATATTTTTTCCTGAAAACCATCGATGGAATCAGCCATGTATGTGTTGACCCCGTCTTCCAGCCAGCCCTCAAACACCGGTATGTTCCTGACGAGCGTCCTCTGACCGCACGCGCAGGCTTCCATTGCCGGAATGCCTTCCGTTTCCTCATGCGTCGGGAACCAGTACAGATCCGCGCCGTTCAGCGCTTCCTTTATGCACGCAGGTTCGACATACCCGGGAAAAAACAGGTTTGGCAGCTTTGTTTTTACGGCTTTTCTGATCTTGCGCGGCACGATCGCGAGGTTCGTGTGGCCGAACCAGATGAACTTGTACTGAGGCAGTCTTTTTGCCATCTCCACGAAATCCAGTATGCCTTTGCGCTCAAGGAAAAGGCCGATCCCCACGACCACCTTGTCCTCCGCCGCAAAGCCGTACTTTTCTCTGAACCTTGCCCCGGCTTCGGCATCCCTGCAGAAGAACGACATATCGATCCCGTTCGATATTGCCGTAATATTTTTCAGCCCGTATCCTTCGAGCAGCCGTTTCGAGTACGGTGTTGGGGTAATTATCGCGTCGCCCAGCGAATAGCACTTGCATATCCATTTTTTGAAGAGCGGAGAGATCAGATTCGACAATATAAACGAATTTCTGAAGTCTTCCTCGGTGGAATGTGCGTGATAAACGACTTTTCCTCCCTTTTTATGCTCTTTTTTTGCGAGATGGTACGACCTGAGTCCGTAATGGTTGAGATGGATGATGTCGTGCGGCTC
>JAGADO010000102.1 GCA_017613535.1 Clostridia bacterium
CCGATCATCGACAGGGAAACCTTTGAAAAGGTTCAGCAGAAGCGTGGAAAAATCCACAACAAAAAGCGGAAGGATTCGGAGCACAATATGTTTTCCGGTTTGCTCGTCTGTTCCGATTGCGGAAGTAATCTTCATTTCCACTTCAATCAAGGAAACCGCGATATTCAGTATTTCAACTGTTCCAATAACAACAGCAGAAAGCGCACCTGCCCGACTACCCATTATATTCGCGTAGATTATCTTGAAGAGATCGTGTTGACGGATATAAGGCGTCTGATCGCTTTTACGAATCAGTACAGAGATGAGTTTGTCGGTCTGATCGAACGGAACAGCGGCATCGATTCGCTGAACCGGAGAAAAGCGGCGGAATCGGAGATCGAAAGGCTATTGAAAAGGAACGAAGAAATCGACCGTTTGTTCACGTCGGTTTATGAGGACAAAATCAAGGGAACCGTATCCGAAGAGCGTTTTGTCAAAATGACGCAGGGGTATGAAAAGGAACAGGCGGAAAACAAAGTGAGGATAGCGGCTTTGACGGAGCAAATCAAAAGCGACGTCAAGCAGATTGACACCGCAAAGGTTTTCCTTGAAATTGTTGACCGTACCGTCGATCCGGAAAAACTGACCGAAGACATTGTCCGCAGTTTCATTGATAAGATCGTCGTCCACCACCGGCAGGTAATAGACGGCGTCAACGTACAAAAGGTCGAGATTTTCTACAACGTCATCGGGAAATTCGAGCCGCCGCCGATTTTCGGCACCGCAGAAGATCAGCCAAAAAATTGAACGGCATAAAAATGACGGTTGAAATAAGACCTAAATCCTATTTCAACCGTCAGCATGCTGCGGATCATCGGATCAAGCACGTCGCTCACGATAATGTCGTATTTGGCCTTATCGCCCTGCCCGGTGATGCCGTAGTAATTGTAATAAGTGATCATGTAGTCGTCAACGATCTCTTCGTACGTTGCCCCGGCCAGTGCCTCGAGCAGCATGCAGACGAAGCCGGTGCGGTCCTTGCCCTCGGTGCAGTGGATGAGGTACGGACCTTCGTTTTCGGCCATCGCGGTGAGCCCGCGGGCAACTTTTTCGCGGAATTCCGACGAGCCGAAGTTCATGTTGAGCGCGATCGGGATGACGTTGCCCGCTTCGTACAGCGACAGGAAGTATGGTGAATTGAATCCGTCGGCGGCAATATATCCTTTGATCTTATCGTCGTTGTCCGAGAGGTTCACGATGTACCTGACCCCCGCTTTTTTGATGAGGCCGTCAACGTACGTCGCGCGGTTGTGCTGATTGTCGCACGGCGATGCAGATCTGTACACAACTCCCGTGCCTATCCTGCCCGCCTGTATCGCCCTGAAGTTCGCAAACACTTCGTCGCTGGGGTACTTTTCCCTGATGTCCTCGTAGTGAAGGTCTCTCGCGTTCTGAATGTCAAAATATTTTCCGCTCTGCACGAGCGTGATCGTCGCGGTGTCGCTTTCCTTGAGCCCGGCTACCTCCCACAGATCGCTGCCGTTGTTTATCGCTGCTTTTATGTAGTCGTATCCGGGGTACGCGATGAGAAGCGGTACGCCGGTCTGCGTGTAATATCCGTTGTAGTACGGCAGGTCTTTGAGTTCGTACCCGTTCGAGAATTTCACGTTCACGCTGTCGCCGTACCTGAATCCGAGCGCATTGAAGTCGTCGATCGTCATCGTTATGTACACGCCGCCGAACTCGGGCTCGTGGATGATTCCCGCCGCCTTCAACTCGGGGCCGCCCTTTTCGTTTTTCGTACACCCGCCCGCGAGCGTCAATACCGTCCCGATCAGCATGCAGAGTGCGAGTGTCAAGCAGAGTGTTTTTATTCCGATTCTTCTTTTGTTCATATCGATCGGTTCCTTTCAGTGGCTGCCGCCTTTGATCATATTCGATCATATCCGTTGTAATTTTAAGGCATTCCGGCACAAAAATCAATCTTTTTCGCGATGGAACGCGTACATGGAACGGGGGACAGAGAGCGGTGGAACGGGGGACAGAGAGGCGTTTCGGAGCGTTTCGCCCCGATGAAACGGGGGACAGAGAGGCGTTTCGGCAGGTTGCCTTTCGCGGCGCACAATATTATAATAAAGGGGAGCGCGGGTTGGCGGACGGTGAACCGGGGGCGAGGGCGGAAAGGACAATGAAGGGAAAAGCGATGAGAAAAGTGTTGACCGGGACAATTGCGGCGATTGCTGCGGCGATGTTGACGACCGCCGTAAATGCGGCCACGGCTGATCTTGCACGCCCTTCGGATTCAATTATTGCCGCCCGTCAGAGCTTGTCTCTTGCCATCGAACTGCCCGACGACCCAATCGGTGACTATACTCCTAAAAAGACCGAGAACCCCACCGACGTTCCCTCGACATCAACACCTGTTCCCGCGACAGACGAGCCCGCAACGGAAGCCCCTGCCACCGAAGCTCCGGCGACAGAAGTTCCGGCAACCGCCGTGCCTGCCACTGATGTTCCGGCTACTGAGGTCCCGCTAACTGCCGAACCTGCCACTAATGTCCCGGCTACTGAGGCACCGGCTACTGAGGCCCCAGCCACCGCCGAACCAGCCACCGAAGCACCGGCAACAGAAGTTCCGGTAACCGCCGAGCCTGCCACTGACATCCCGGCTACTGATGCTCCGGCAACGAACGCCCCGGTAACTTCCGAGCATCCGACCGAAAATCCGATGACCGTCGCCCCGGTATCCGAAGCTCCCGATCCGCAGGACCGCAGCCGGGCAATAATATGGACGTCGATCGCCGCAGCATCGATCATCTGCCTGTCCCTCGCAGCACTCACAATAGCGATGACAAAAAAGAAGGATAAAAGCAAAAAGAAATAGCCCGGATCCGCCGCTGCTAAAAAACGCAAACAAAAATCCCGCCCGGATCTGCTCTCTAAAGCATCAGACCCGGGCGGGATCATATTATGTTTTATAATCTGATCAGAAATTTTAATCTACAAGGGTGTATGTAAAAAATACCTCATAAAATACACCTTGAACAATTGACTTTATACCATAGCTAACGCTGTATCTGTGGCCGCCTCCCCATAACTCAGCTGCATGATCGAAATCCTCATGAACGAGGTTATATATACCGCTCGATTCACCATTTTCCTCATATACATCTTTAGCCATGAAAAAGCTGCATGTGTACGACTGCGCGCCTTTGCCGATCGCGGTCTCCATTTCCTCCGCCAACAGGTGACTGTATGTGTTGATCTCATCAATACATGAAAGAACACAGGCATTTTCGATCAATCCGTTTTGGATATCATTCCAAAGACTATCCGCAATTTTATGCTTGATCGTATTTATAACATCGCTATGGACGTATTGATCATCTCCCAAAGGCGACGGAAGCGTGCCTTCGTCAGCTTTATGATCGTTTTTGATAACATCAAAAGTTACAAGGAAATAATCATATCTGAGGTTTTCGCCGTTAGGAAAATCAGAAGTAATCGTGCCGTTAATTTCCATCACAGGATCATCCCAGGTTGTGTCAACGAAATACCAATATCCGTCATCCAGCTGAACGGCATTCCAGCCATGGTATTCCTTATTTTCCATATTTTCCGTATTTTCCAGATCATCTCCGGCCAGTCCCGTGATCAATGCGCACGGAATAGAAAGTTCATGCATAAAAGCGCAGAAAAGATATGCATAACCTGCGCAAACAGTCGACCCGTCAAGCGCAGAATACAGTTCCTGATTTTTAGGATCGTTCATATTGTAATAATCGTATGCAATATAAAGAACCATCCAGTTATGGACCGCGAGGATCTTGTCGATCGTACTCATTTCATCTGTGATTATCAGATCCAGAATATGATCGATCCACTCAAGTTCCATTTCATTATCAAGAAAGCGATATATTCCTCCTTTATAACTCAAAGTGACTTTATTGTATGTTTTTCCGGTATAAGTACTAACATACTCGTCCTTGAAATATGTGCGGGCAGCCTCGTAATACAGATAAAGCGCCTTGCCGAGATTAACGTTCAGCGCAGTCTGCTCGGGGGTAGAAGCTTCGACCGTGGCAATTTCATACGCGTACGAAAGACCGCTCAGTTCGTATTTGGCAACAACGTCATCTCTTTCAACAGTAAGTATGATCGAATCACCAAGAGCCGTAGCTTTAATATCATCGATAGTCAGATAAAATATATTGCCGTAGTCTTCCGTGAGTTCCGCCTCTTCACCGTTGATCTTAACGGTATAGTAACCAATGTACGCTTCGTCCGCGAATTTCAGATAAACCATATACGAAACAGTTGGTCCAACCAGAAGCTGCATACCTACATTTTCAAAACCGGCCGGTTTATTGTTGTTCAGCGAATTGAATTTGTATCTCTTCAGCATTGCGGGCACTCTGGTGAACTCTGCAAACTCGGTCGAAAAATCCACGTCTTCTGCGATCTCGACGTTAAAGTACTCCGCCGCGGCTTTTCCGTAGTCAAGCATCGCTTTAGCGAGGGGAACCATTTTCTCGTTCTCGCTGCTCGCGCAATCTTTTAAGTACTCTGCCACGGAATAATCAAATCCGGCACTTGTATAGTCTTGGGTGGCGCTGTAGAGCGGGACAACGCTGTTTGCTGTTCCGCCGACCGTACCGTACAGCTTGAAATTGATTTTCGTGTAAATGTCGGACGCGGCAATGTCGTACGTAAACCTGTACACTTTCTGTGTAAAAACAGTTTCCGGACTTGCCTTAATATCTTTAACATACTGCGTCGTCGTTTCGCCGCTCTGCGTGAAGACCGCATATGCCGTTTCATCCGCCAGGACCGACTCCGGCAGAGAAACATATATGTTCAGCCTTATCTCCGCGTTCAAAGTTGTCGATGCCGCAACAAGAAACGCGCCGTCCTCTGCAGTATAAGCTTCGGCCTTTGTAGGCAGCACGAATGCTGTGAATATTATGAACAAAGACAAAAGCAGTGCAACACTTTTTTTCACTTCATTTCCCCCTTTTTAACAAAAATCGAGAAATATCGACGTCGTCAAAAAACGTCATTCTTCATCAATAAGACCGTCAATGGATGTAATAGGTCTCGGATCTGTAGTGTCCGAGGTGACAATAACATCAGACGGACAGATATCAATGATCTCCAGTTCCGCTTTCATGTAATTTTCTTTCATTTGTGATACCACCTTAACAGTGTCTTTTTGGGGAGTCTCGCGTTCAGGAAACTCCACCTCTTAATGATTATATAATTAATATGCAAATATTTCAACCCCCCTTGAATAAACGCGTATGAAATAGTAAAATTGACGCTGAAAGAAGGAGGCGCGGAGATGGCCGGAACAGGCAGAAAAAAGATTGCTGAAAAAATAAAACAGATCATCGCGCCTGTATTGTGCGTTGCCGCAGCCGTATGCTGCATCTGGCTCTTTGCGGGACTTGCCGCAGCTGACGACAACGGTACAGAGATAATATGGTTTGACGACACGCCCCTGCCAAGCAACGCCGCTTCGCACGAGGTGATTACTTTTGTCGTTGTCGTAACTGCAACACCCACGGAAACCGCTACGCCAACACCCGCCGAAACCGCTACGCCAACACCTGTCGAAACTGCGACGGCAACTGCTACCAAGACGCCTGATCCTACCGAAAACGCGACAGCAACTGCTACCAAGACGCCTGATCCTACCGAAAACGCGGCGGCAACTGCTACCAAGACGCCTGATTCCACCGAAAACGCGGCGGCAACTGCTACTAAGACGCCGGATCCCACCGAGAACGCGACGGCAACAGCTACTAAGACACCTGATCCCACCGAAAACGCGGCGGTAACAGCCGCTTCTGCGCCGGAGCCTTCCGAATATGCTACTTTACCGCCACTTTTCACGCCGAAAGCGACCGGATCTGCGACCGAAACTGCTGCAGAAGTTGCAAAAACGCCGGATAGCGCCAATAAACAGGCCGGAAAATCAATGCCCGCCTGGCTCACCGTCCTGATCGCCGCGATCGTATTGGCCGCAGTCGTCCTCACGGTATTGATCGTCATCCGCCGCGCATCAGGCAGACGCAAGAAAAAGAATTGACAACCAATTAATAAAAATTCAAACTAACAGAAAGACGTGATCGATAATGCGCAAACTTAACCAGACCGAACTGAACAAACGCCTCGAAGAACTCGCAGAAAAAGGAATAGCTGACAAGCTCTACAGCGGCATTGCCGGCAGAGTGCTCCAGAACGGCGAGCCTGTGACGGAAATACTGAAAGGAGTTGCGGACCTTGACACGAAACAGCCCGTAACCGCAGACACGATGTTCCGCCTGGCATCGATGACCAAACCCGTAACGGCCTCCGCGGTACTTGCCGCGCAGGACATGGGGCTGCTCACCGTGTTCGATGAAGTCAGAAAATACCTGCCCGCATACGGAGAGATGTGGGTCGGTCGCAAAGTTACGCACGATGACGGTTCGGTCGAAGTAGTGCCTGCCGAAAAAGCCAAAAAACAGCTGCGCATCCACCACCTGCTCAGCCATGTCAACGGAATTTGCTCCGGTGAGCTGGGGAATCTGCAGTACGACCGGATGACGAACGAAGACAGAAGCTCGCTGGAAAACATTGTTAACTGGATGGGCAAACACCTCTGCCTCGATTTCCAGCCGGACGAAGTGACCGGATACAGCGGAGTAGCGGCGCAGGACGTTGCCGCCAGGATCGTGGAAATCGTGTCCGGAATGCCGTTCGACGAATTTGTGCAGAAGACGATCTTTGACCCGATCGGCGTGAAAGACATCACGTTCAGACCGACGGATGAGCAGTGGAGCCGCATGATGTGCATGTTCGTAAACGACGGAGAGCACGGGCCCTACATGGACCGTTCGCTCGGCCGCACGACGTTCGAGTGCTTCCCGATAACATATTTCAGCGGCGGCGCGTCGCTTACCGGAACGCTTAACGCATACACGAAATTCGCGGAAATGCTGAGGCAGGAAGGAACGTACGACGGCGTGAGAGTGCTTTCCCCCGCTGCCGTTAAACTGATGCAGGCTCCGTGGCCTCTCCCCGGAACGGCAGGCATCGGACCGGTTGAAACATGGGGTCTGGGCGTTCGCACGATACGCGACGGACATCCGTGGCTTACTTCGGGCACGTTCGGCTGGAGCGGCGCATACGGAACGCATTTCTGGATCGATCCGGAGAACAAGGTCACGGCAATAATGATGCGCAACTCGCGTATCGACGGCGGCGCAGGTGCTGCCGCGACTCTCCGCTTCGAGCAGGCGGTAAACGGCAGTTTCGAGGGTTAATATCATGCTTGAACTTAACAGAAAAGCGCTGGAGGAAAAGCTTCAGCCGCTGTGCGATTTCGCGATCCGGGACAATAAATGTTTCGGCCTGATCTTCCGGCTTCTCCAGCACGGCGAGGTCAAGGCGGAAGTCTCCGCAGGTATCGAGGATCCGGATACGCAAAAGCCGGTCACGGGCGACACGATGTTCCGCCTGGCGTCAATGACCAAGCCGGTCACTGCCGCAGCTGTACTGAGCGCGTACGATAAAGGCCTCCTCGACCTGCACGACCCTGTGTCTAAATACCTCCCCGCCTTCAGCGAACTCCACCTCGTGGAAAAGGTCACCAGCCCGGACGGAAAAGAAAAGTTCGTGAAAGGCCCGAAATGCACGAAACCGCTTAAATATACCACCTGATAACGCACACGAACGGCGTCGGAGCAGGCGAATTCGGGTACGTGGCACAGTGGGAAATACCGGGAAAATACCGGAAATCTCTTGCCGCCGTTGCCGAATATATTCCCGAAAATTTCCCGCTCGATTTCGAGCCCGGTCAAAGACTGAGCTACAGCACGACGCTCGGAGGAGATATTGCCGGCCGCATAATCGAACTCGTTTCGGGTAAGGAATTCGGCGAATACATACGGGACAATATCTTTGCCCCGATCGGCGCGGATGACATCACTTTCGAACCTACGCCCGAGCAGCGCACGCGCTTTATGCGCATGACGAACGCGGATGCGGAAGGCAGATTTTACGCCGATGATTCTTTCGGAGAGTCAACGTTCGAAACGCTTCCCCTTTCGTACCACAGCGGCGGAGCATCGCTCGCGGGAACGCTGAACTCGTACACGAGATTCGCGGAAATGCTGAGGCGAGACGGAGAACTTGACGGTGTCAGAGTTTTATCTGCACCCTCCGCGAGACTTCTCCACATGCCATGGATCGCCCCCGGGACCGAATGGGCCGGAGAGAACGAAACCTGGGGCCTGATGGTCAGGATCATCAACGGACCTCACCCCTACCTCCCCGTAGGAGTATACGGCTGGAGCGGCGCGTACGGCACGTATTTCTGGGTCGATCCGGTCAATGATATTTCCGGCATCCTGATGCGTAACTCGCGCGTAGACGGCTGCCAGGATTCGAGCGTTGCGCTCAGCTTAGAGAAAGCAATTTACACAGCTGAATAGATAATGCAATCAAGAAAGGACAATAGTTATGGAACTCAGCGCACTTTACACATGCGACCCCAACGAAAAACCGCTTGACAAGCTCGCTGTCGACGGAGGATTCACAAGCATCTTCCGCACGATCGCCGTTGTCGGTGACAGCCTCTCCTCGGGCGAACTCGAAGCGATGGACCTCGGCTGCCCGACGACGTACCACGACTGGTTCGACTACTCGTGGGGACAATACCTTGCCCGCCTCGCCGGTACAAAAGTTTACAATTTCTCCCGCGGCGGAATGACTGCTTCCGAGTACTGCAACAGCTATGCGGAGGCAATGGGCTGGTGGGGAAAGGACAAGCTCGCTCAGGCTTACCTTATCGCAATGGGCTGCAACGATCTGTTCGGGCTGAATCAGGAGATCGGCAATGCCGATACGGATATCAAGGGCAACTGGCATTACAACAATCCTACGTTCTGCGGCTATTATGCGCGTATGATCCAGCATTACAAAGAGCTGCAGCCGGAGGCCAAGTTCTTCCTTATTACGATGCCGCGTGAGCCGGTCAGGAACGACCAGGAAAAGGCGTTCGAGGACAAAAGGATCGCTCACCGCAAGCTGATGTACGATCTGGCGGCGCACTTCGACAACACATATGTGATCGATCTTCATGATTACGCTCCGGAGTACGATGATGATTTCAAGCGCATGTTCTTCACGGGCGGTCATATGAATGCCGCGGGCTACCTGCTCACCGCGAGGATGGTAGCATCGTACATCGACTACATAATCCGTCACGATATTGACAATTTCAATCAGTCTGGCCTTATCGGCACCGGTTTCCACCACTGCGGCTGATCCCGGAGGACCGATATGCCTGTTCTGTTTCCTGTTTTGCTTGCGGTCAGCCTGATCTTAGCGGCGCTGTATATCGCAGGTGTGATTAAACCGCCTCTCGCGGCTAAAACGATCGCATCGCTCGCCTTCGTGGCGCTCGGCGCATTTCTGCTTTTCCGCAGTCCGCCGCACACCGCGTTCCGCCTGCTGATCTTCCTCGGGCTGGTGTTCGGTGCCGCGGGAGACGTGCTGCTCGAATTGTTTGATCAAAGCAGCAAAAAGTTTCTGATAGGAGTGTTCGCGTTCTTTACGGGGCACGCAATGTATATTGCCGCCTTTTTCACCAGAAACGCACCGGGAGCACTGCTCGCGCTGCTGTTCGCGTTCCCCGCCGCGGCGCTGCTGACAATATTGTCCGCCCGCCTGCTCGTGTTTGAGGGGGTCATGCGCATCGCCCTGCTCGGCTATATGTTCGCGCTGTCGTTTATGACGTCGTTCGCGTGGGTGACGCTCGTGATGACCGGTTTGAAGCCGTTCCTTTTGCTTGCTCCGGGCGCCGCGCTGTTTCTTCTGAGCGATACGTCGCTCGGCCTGATGATGTTCGGCAAACCGGCCATCAGGAAGCATTCGCGCCTCCTCGGTGCGATCTGTCTGATCACCTACTACCTCGCACAGAACGCCATCGCGAGCTCACTGCTGTTTTAACGCTCATTTTTGTGCTTTGAAAAGTCAGAGTTGGGTCATTTTTTAAAAAACTTCATTTTTGACCAAACTATTGTTCATTTTTATGCCAGTGTTGCCATTTCTCACGCCCGAGTCAATCAACGAGAAGAAACCATATCGTTGCTTTTGCCGGATTTTGCTGTTTTTGCACTGTAAAAAACATATTGCGACAATCACGTTGCCTGCCATCCGACCGGTCGGCAATCCCCTACCACCGAGACAGAGCCAAGTTGGGTCAAAAATGAAATTTTTTAAAAAATGACCCAACTCGGTCGTTGCAAAACGCTTTAGACGGCGCCCGGCAAACCGTTATGCAGCCTCACGTCGCTTTAACCTTTCGATTATAGCGTTCACCGTATGGATCTCAAGCGGCACCTCTGCAGACTCAAAAACAGGAAGCAATCTATCGCCAATAACGATCCCGTTGTCCGCGTATCTGTTAATTTTTAATAATGCATCCCGGCAATAATCTGTATCTCCCATCATACCGAACAGCTCGATGTAAACTTCCTGTCGTGAGCTGATATCTAGCACGGTAAAATCCGGATAAACGAACCCTTTATCCGGTAAGATCAGCCTTTTCTCATATTTATATGGAATCTTGCTCCGGTAAAGCATATTTGCAACTATCACTTCAGACTTGGATCTAACCATATCCCCTCTTTCTGTTTCATATATTTTATTCTCCTGATACTTCTGCAATATGTCAGAACGCTCTGTCGTCCAATTATTAATAAAGGCCTCATCGTTTTGAACAAATGAAACGATGTGTTCTTTAATCACATCCGGTATTTCCTGTTGTGAATCTTCAAAATATGATCCGCTTTTGTCCAAAAAAGTCTGCAATCTCTTCTTCTCTGCCCTTGCACGCTTCAACACTTTTTCTAAGTACTTTTTATTCGTCAGAACAGGGATTCTTAAATCACCTTTATGAAGATATTCCTTTTTTGCGCCTTTCGCACCATCGATAAAATGGAACCTTGAGTACCCCTGATTTTGACTCACTAAAAGCTTTCCACGCGGCATGATGCTTAGTTGACTGCAGACACGGTCAATTACACGTTCGATCAGCTGCATTCTGCGTTTAATGTTGTCCGAGATCTGTTTTCCGCTTATGTATCCATTGCTTTCTAATGTCAATCTGTTTTTAGCCATATTATAATCCTCTCTTTTAAATTTCATTCTCCCGAAAAACAAGAAAAAGCCGGGTCAAATTTGCTCTTACCTCAAATTTTGACCCAACTTCTGCTTCTTGCGGATTTAAAATCCGGATAATGCTTCGGCCCTTCTTTTTCCTCAGACCTTATTTTACCTTAGCCCTTCTTTTTCCTTGTCACCACGATGACGGCGGCAACGGCTGCGAGCGCGGCAACGATGCACAGCACCATAAGGACGATCATAAGGGTATTGTTACCGCCATCGACGTCGCTGTTATTGTCCTTTGAACCGTTATCGGAATTCTGATTACCGTTGTCCTGCTCGCTATCCTGCACCGCTTCGGACGAAAACGCGAACGTGAAACGGCCGCCGGGAGCAGCATCGCCCTCGGTATAGATAGTCATAATGTCGCCGTCGGTAAGGTTATTGTCGCACCACTTGAAACCGAACGAAAGCGGCTTGGTCGCGTCGTCAAGACCGAGTGCGGAACGCGGAACGCTGAGCTGCATGACATTTCCGCTAACGGTGTACGAAGCGTCGCCCGTCTTCTCCCAGTTCCAGCCGCCGGTGCTCTTTTCAACGCTGAGCGTCTGACCGGACGGAGACGTGCGGTTGATAATATATTCGAACTCTTCCCAATCCTTCGAATCAGCTGTCGCAGCCATCGTGTCGAGCAGGAGCATCATCCAGTTTGCGTCGGACGAAGCGGTGATATCATCAACAGTCTCGATGTAGAAATAGATGTTGTCCGCGTCGAACGAAACTTTCGCGGTCCTGAAGTCGTTGCGGATCGCGTCGCCCGTATATTTAACGCCCCACGTCTTGATGTTGCGCTCGTACGTGTTCTTCGTGTAATGATTATACGTAATGATACCGGCATCGTTCCACTGATCTTTTCCGGCATTGATATCGATCGTCTTGGCAGCTTCCTGCGTGGTGATCTTCGAAGCGCCTTTGAAGCGGCGGATGTTGGCAACCATCTGGTAGTAATAATAGTCTTTCAGCGCGCCTTTGGAAGGTTCAACGTCACGCGAGTTTTCGTCGTTGTACTGGTCCGGGAATGCGTTGGCAACGCCGCACCACGTTTCGAAGCGGCCCATTATCCACTCGTTCCAGCCCGTAATAAATATGATCTCGGGGTCAACGCTTATCGCATAGTCCCACTGTTCCTGGAAGTTCAGCCCGTAGAACGAGGAGTTTGCGATATTTGAATCGACATTCACTGTCCTGCCGCGATATTCGTACGAATAGCTGAAGTCTTTCTGTCTGGTGTAGCTGCGGCCCATATTATGGTCGCCGTTCTGCGCAGAAAGAGACATTGTCGACCAGTCAGCGTTCATACACACGCCTACCGTCGTCATTTCGACAGTACCGTCGGAATTCTTGTAGAGCGCCTGCGGGTAAATATGCAGCCAGCCCCATTTGGTGTCGTCGCTGTCCCCGTTGAAATACGAAGGTTCGCCCCGGCGCCACGTGAAGAAGTTAAGCAGCTCCGCGTCATACAGATTCGCCTGGCTGAAACCGCTGTACTGGCACATAATGAGGGGTTTGCCCTCCCAGTAGAACCACTGATCCTGATATTTACCGTCTTTGTAGATCGCGTTGTACACCTGCTTCACGGACGAAGGCGTGTTTGAATCGTCCCACCAGAACTGCATCATGAACGCGATCTGCGGCGTGCGAATTCCCTGCTCGCGTGCCTCTCCCCATACTTTCAGAAGGTTGAGGTAAGCGCTCTCCCACGTCAGATCTCCGTTCGTGCAGTCGAAAAGCACGAAATCGACGCCTGCGTCGGCAAGGAGTTCGGCGTGTTTGCAGAGGACGTAATCGTCAAGCTCGGTGTAGTATCCGTAGATCGGCTCGTTCCAGAAATACGAACCGACGGTGTTCTTTGCCCACAGCTTGTTTTTGTAATCGTGGACAAGTTCGGGGTACTCGAGCATGAGGTTGTTGATGTTAACAGCCTTGCTCTGCATATTGCCCTGGTGCCACGTCCAGTAGAAAATACCTACGACCTTATCGTTTTTATCTCCGACCTCAGCGTTTCCGGGAAGCGTTCTTCCAAGCCCGTCCACGGCGCTCCACTGCGTCGGATCGATGCCCAGCTGCACAACGGCGGAATCTTCCGGGTATTCGTATGCGGGGGCCGCCTGCTTAAACGGATAATTTTTGTTGGTCGAAACGACGCGGAAAGGATCGTCTCCGGCTTCAGCCAGCACGATGGTTCCGGCGGGGGCAACATTTTTAGTGTTATAGTATTCCTGGTAGACCTGCACGCCCCGCCTGGATTTTTTCTCGGTCTTTATAGCGGCTTTGGTCTTCGACGCGACATCGCCCTTGAGTTTCAGTTCGATCACGTACTCTCCGGCTTCCTGCGCCGATTCGAGGACAACTTCGTCACCGCTGTTCCATTCGCTGATCTCTTTTTCGGCTAAAACAGTGCCCTTCACGCTGTCAATAACGTTCTGATCCCACTTGTAAAGCTTCATTGTCGCCGTCTTTCCGCTTCCGGAACCGCTCATGACCAGGCTGACGGATCTGAATGCAGCGGCAACGTTAAACTGGACCGCCACGCTGCCTTCGGGGCCCGTTGCCGACGCACTGCTCGCAGAGCCTCCGGCACTAAGCGAGTAAGTGTCTTCCGCGGCAAGCACGGCGCGCTCCGTTATGCTTTTTCCGCTGATGGCGCTGATGAGTCCGGCCGCCCCCGCAAACAGGAGGATGGCAAGGAACGCCGCAAAAAGTCTTGTGGGTAACGATTTGATGCCTGTTGTTCTCATAGTCTGCCTTCTTTCACTATTTTTTCTGTATCCGAAGCTATGACAAGCTCCTCATTCGTGGGTATGACGTACACGAGCACTTTCGAATCGGGAGCGGAAATACAGACGTTATCGCCCTGCTTTTTCGTGCGCTCGTTGACCTCGGGGTCAAGCTTTATGCCGAGCCAGTCCATGTCGCGGCAGGCTGCGGCGCGGATCTCGTCGCGGTTCTCGCCGATGCCGGCAGTGAATACGACAGCGTCAAGGCCGTTCATTGCAGCCGCGTACGATCCGATGAATTTTTTTATCTGGTACGTGAGGATATTGACCGCGAGCGCCGCGCGTCTGTGCCCCGCTTTTACCGCTTCTCCGAGGTCGCGGCAGTCCGGGGACAATCCCGATACGCCCAAAAGCCCGCATGCTTTGTTCATGAAGCTGCTCATTTCGTCCGGCGTGAATCCTTCCTTCGCCATGATGAACGGCACGATCGCGGGGTCAATGCCTCCGCACCTTGTCCCCATCTCCAGCCCGTCGAGCGGGGTGAAGCCCATGGACGTGTCGATAACCTTCCCGTCCTTCACCGCGGAAATAGACGAACCGTTGCCCAAATGGCACGTCACTATCTTCGTGCCCTCAGTGCGGCCGAGTATTTTGCACATTTCCCCCGCCACGTATCTGTGCGACGTCCCGTGCGCGCCGTACCGCCTGATCTGGTACTCCTGCGCCATTTCGTACGGGATCGGATAAGTATATGCGTAGTCAGGCATCGTCTGGTGGAACGCGGTGTCAAATACCAGTACCTGCGGCGTATCGGGCATCGCGGCAATGCATCCCCTGATCCCCATCAGGTGTGCTCCGGTGTGAAGCGGCGCCAGGTCGCGGCACAGTTCGAGCTTGGCAATTACTTCGTCGGTAACGCGTACAGATTCGCTGAAGTACGCTCCTCCGTGGACTATGCGGTGGCCAACGGCTTCAATCTCGCTCATGTCGCTGATGCATCCGACTTCCGGATCCGTCAGCACGCGGATCAGCACTTTCGTCGCTTCGGTGTGGTCAACCATTTCTACGTTTTCTTTGTAGTCCGGCCTTCCGCTCATCTTATGCGTGATCTCTCCGCCGATGCCGATGCGTTCGCAGATGCCCTTGGCCAGGACGGAATTATCCGACGTGTCAAACAGCTGGTATTTAAGCGAGGAGCTCCCCGCGTTCACAACAAGTACCTTCATAATCAGACCTCATTTGGCAGTTTTATTACGGCTTTCGCCTGCTGAGGTCAATTATATCATATAGAGTATAAAAATGCGAACAGATAATATAAAAAAGAACCACACCGCTTACAAGCGATATGATTCTTTTGATGAGTTATTGTCCGATAAGCCTGAGGATACTTAAAATCGTCCCGTCAAATCTATTTCTTTTTTCCAAAGATCTTCTTCCCGCCGGATGAATTGTCCCCCTGCGCGCCCTTTGCCAGAGCCTCCAGCGTGCCGCCGGAAGCCGCATCGAACCGTTTGAGCAGCTCCTTCTGCTCCGTTGTCAGCCGCCTGGGAGTCTCCACGGTAACAGTAACATATTCGTCACCCTTCGACGTTGACTGCAGCTTCTGGATGCCCAGACCGCGCAGCTTGAACACTGCGCCGCTCTGAGTGCCCTCTGGTATAGTCAGTTCGACCTTGCCGTTGAGGGTAGGTATTTCGATCGTGTCACCGAGCGAAGCCTGAACGAATGATATTTTTTTATCGAGATATACGTCAAACCCGTCTCGCGTGAGTACCGCGTGTTTGCGCACACGGACGGAAACGAGCAGGTCTCCGGCAGGTCCGCCGGCAGTACCGGGCTCGCCCATACCGGACATTGAGATAGCCTGGCCGTTGTCAATACCCGCGGGGATCTTGATCTTTACTTTTATCGTTTTACGCACGGATCCGCGGCCCGAGCAGACCTTGCAGGGGTCGTTCACGGTCTTTCCCGTTCCGCCGCAGCGCGAACAGGTCGTGGTGTTCATGAACTGGCCGAACGGAGTCTGGCGCGCTGAACTAACGGTACCTTTTCCGCCGCAGGCGCTGCAGCGCACGCTGGTCTTCGATTCGGACCCGGTGCCTTCGCACGCATCGCAAACGACGTTTTTAGTAACGTTTATCTCTTTTTCGCAGCCGAACGCAGCTTCTTCGAACGATATTTCGACCCCGGCACGCACATCGGCGCCTGCTTTCGCGCCTCCGGAGGAACGGCGTCCTCCGAAGCCTCCGAAAAACTGCTCGAAAATATCGCTGACGTCGAAGCCGAAGCCGCCTGTTCCGCCGTAGCCGTACGCGCCGCCTGCCGTCTGGTCAAACGCCGCATGACCGAACTGGTCATACTGGGCACGCTTTTCCTTATCGCTCAGGATCGCATACGCCTCTCCCGCCTCCTTGAACTTGGCTTCCGCCTCGGGATTATCGGGATTATGGTCCGGATGGTACTTCATTGCCAGCTTCCGGTACGCTTTTTTAATTTCTTCGTCACTGGCCGTTTTCGGCACGCCCAGGACTTCGTAGTAATCTCTTTTTTCAGCCATTGTGACTTAAAGTCTCCGTGTTAGTTTATACGCAGGCGCGGCCAGCCACCCGAAGGTGATTGACCGCTCCGCCTTACGCCGCCTTTTCCCGCGGCGCACGCACTAAATATCAGTTATCGTCAACGACCTTGTAGTCGCCTTCGTAGACGTTTCCGTCAGGACCGCTGCCATTGCCGCCGTTTCCGCCGTTTCCACCGAAACCGCCGTTGCCATCCTGCGGGCCGCCCTGATAGCCACCCTGGTAACCGCCCTGAGGTCCTCCCTGAGCGCCGGGATTCTGCTGGTAGATCTTCTCGGAGATCTTGTAGAACGCCTGCTTGAGGTCCTCGGTAGCATTCTTCATGCTGTCGGTATCGTTGGAAGCGATCGCATCTTTAACTTTCTGGATCTCGGCTTCGACGTTCGACCTGTCGCCCGCATCGAGCTTATCGCCCATGTCCTTCACCAGCTTCTCGGACTGGTAGACCATTGCGTCAGCTTCGTTCTTGATCTCGACCTGCTCCTTCGCCTTCTTATCCTGCGCGGCGTACGCCTCGGCTTCTTTCACGGCCTTCTGGATATCCGCCTCGGACAGGTTGCTCGAAGCTGTGATCGTGATCTTCTGCTCCGCGCCGGTGCCCATATCCTTCGCCGAAACGTTCACGATGCCGTTCGCGTCAATATCGAACGTGACCTCGATCTGCGGCACGCCTCTGGGCGCGGGCATGATGCCGGAGAGCTGGAATCTGCCCAGCGTTTTATTGTACGCTGCCATTTCTCTCTCGCCCTGAAGCACGTGGACGTCAACAGCGGTCTGGTTATCCGCGGCGGTAGAGAATATCTGGCTCTTTCTGGTAGGAATGGTGGTGTTGCGCTCGATCAGTTTCGTGAACACGCCGCCCATCGTTTCGATACCGAGGGACAAAGGCGTTACGTCGAGCAGCAGCAGATCTTTCACGTCGCCGGTCAGAACGCCCGCCTGGATAGCGGCACCAATGGCAACGCATTCGTCGGGGTTGATGCCCTTGAACGGCTCTTTACCGATAAATCTCTTCACAGCTTCCTGGACAGCCGGGATCCTTGTCGATCCGCCTACGAGCAGCACCTTTGAAATCTGATCCGCCTTGAGGCCTGCGTCCTGCATCGCCTGACGCGTCGGGCCCATCGTCTTCTCAACGAGGTCAGCGGTAAGTTCGTTGAACTTAGCTCTCGTAAGCGTAACATCGAGGTTCTTTGCCCCCGTCGCATCTGCGGTGATGTAAGGAAGCATGATGTTCGTGGACATAACGCTTGACAGCTCGATCTTAGCCTTCTCAGCCGCTTCACGCACACGCTGCATTGCCAGCCTGTCGCCGGAGAGGTCAATGCCTGTCTCTTTCCTGAACTCGCCGATGATGTAATCCATTACCTTCTTATCGAAGTCATCGCCGCCCAGCCTGTTGTTACCGTTCGTGGCAAGCACTTCGAACACGCCGTCGCCGATCTCGAGGATCGATACATCGAACGTACCGCCGCCAAGGTCGAAGACCATGATCTTCTGCTCATTTTCTTTGTCCAGACCGTACGCAAGCGCTGCGGCCGTAGGCTCGTTGATGATCCTCAGCACTTCGAGGCCTGCGATCCTGCCCGCATCTTTTGTAGCCTGTCTCTGGGCATCGCTGAAGTATGCGGGAACGGTGATGACCGCCTGCGTGACCTTCGTGCCGAGGTAGTTTTCGGCGTCAGCTTTAAGTTTCTGCAGCACCATTGCCGAGATTTCGGGGGGCGTGTAGCGCTTGCCGTCGATCTCGATCTTTCTGTCGCTGCCCATATCTCTCTTGATGGAGATGATCGTACGCTCGGGGTTCGTGACCGCCTGACGCTTAGCCAGGTCGCCTACGAGCCTTTCGGTAGGTTTCTGAGCGGTTGCTTTGGTGAACGCTACCACTGAAGGAGTCGTTCTGCCGCCTTCTGCATTTGTTATAACGACGGGATCTCCGCCTTCCATCACTGCTACGCAGGAGTTCGTTGTTCCTAAGTCAATACCTATTACTTTTGCCATAATTTATTCCTCCAATCGAATATTATAATTTTTATTTCATCCGGCATCCGTCCTGCCGTTCCCCGCGGCGCGAGGCGGCGGTCAATTCCGTACGCCGGTCAGTTGGCAACTTTTACCATGCTGTGCCTGAGGACTTTGTCCCCCAGCTTATATCCTTTCACGAACACGTCGGCGACAACATTTTCTCCGAGCGTTTCGTCTTCGCAGTGCATTACGGCGTTGTGCAGCTCCGGGTCGAATTCCTGCCCCTTTGCCTCGATCTCCTTAACGCCTGCCTTATCCATCTGCTCTTTCAGGAGCTTGTACGTGAGTTCCATGCCTTCGCGGAAGGCATCCTTTTCTTCTCCGGCCGGTTCCGCCGCCAGCGCTCTTTCGAAATTATCCGCGACTCCGAGCAGGTTTTTCCACGCATCCGCCTTTCCGTCCGTGTACCTTCCGTCAAGTTCGCGCGCCGTGCGTTTGCGGTAGTTATCGTATTCTGCCGCCAGCCGCGTGTAGCGGTCTTTTTCTTCCGCGAGCTTCTTCTCAAGCTCTTCGATCTTCGCCTCGGCACGCGCCGTTTCGGCAGCGGATTTCTTTTTATCCTTCTTATGATCTTTATCTTTTTCCTTTTCCTTATCGCGGCACTGCTTCTTTTTATCGTCGCAGCCTTCGCACGTTTCGGCATCCTTCCCGTCAGCCGCACCGTCCGCCTCGTCAGCCGCGGTCTCCTCGCCGGTCAGCGTCTCTTCGACGTCCGCCTGCCCGTTTTCCGCCGCATCATCCGCAGGAACTGTATTTTCATTTTCAATTACTTCGTCAACCATTGTCTGCCTCCGTCATTCAGCGCCCAGAACGCCCTCGTTACGTACCGCCGCACCGCCCGGAAGTTCGCCTTCGGGCAATGCATTGCCGCCCGGCAGTTCTCCTCCGACGAGCCTTTTCCGCACATATTCGAGCGCGGCAATAACTCTCGGATAATCCATTCGCGTTGGCCCGAGCACGCCTATGCTGCCCAGATTCACGCCGTTCACGCTGTAAGTCGCGGTAACGACCGAGCATTCATTGAGCCCTTCAATTTTATTTTCAGATCCGATCCGTATCACGAGCCCGTCCGACGTGGAACATTCCTTAATAAGATCCACCATCAGATCTTCGCGGTTTATCAGCTCGAGGATGCCCTTCGCCTTACCCACGTCCGAAAATTCGGGGTGCGACAGCAGCTTCACGGCGCCCTCGGTATGAATTTCGGTGTTCTCAGCCTTTTTAATGCACTCGAACAATCCGTCCACCACAGGCATCAGAGCCGTCCTGGCCACACCGGTCGCTTCCGATACGGAATCGATCATATCCATATTAATTTCTTCGACCCTGTGCCCCGCAAACAGCAGGTTACAATGCGTCGAAACCTTCATCAGCATTTCCGGCCCGATCGAGCTGTCATGCTGTATGACCGAGTTCAGCACCGCATCGTCGTCGAGGACAATGACCGACAGCGCTTTCCCCGGTTCAACCGGTACGATCTGCAGCGCTTTGATCCGCCTCGTTCCGCCTGCCGTACCCGTTACGGCGATCGACGTGTACTCGGTCAATCTCGATATGAGTTCCGACGCTACCCTGATCTGGTCCGTCATCTCTCCTATCTCGCGCTGCACGCTCGCTTTTACGTCGCCAAGCTCCTTAGCCGTCGGCTCGAAGCCGAGCTTTTCTTCGAACTTAATGAGTTTATCTACGTAGAAGCGGTAGCCTTTATCCGAGGGGATCCTGCCGGCTGACGTGTGGGGCTGGGTCAGATATCCCATGTCTTCCAGATCGGCCATTTCGTTGCGTATGGTGGCGGGGCTGTAGCCCATGTCCGGGAGTTTGGATATCGTCCTGGACCCGACCGGCTCTCTCGTTTCGATGTATTCGTCAATGACAGCTTTCAGTATTCGCTTTTTTCTGTCGTCAAGTTCGAAACCTTCCATACGCTCACCTCCTCGGCGTCTGTCCGCGTTGTTAGCACTCTTCGCCGTCGAGTGCTAACAACTATGCGTATAATAGCATCGCTCAGGGTGGTTGTCAAGACTTTCTGAAAAAAATATTGACAAATATTACCAAAATTATTTACCCGTAAAAAAAGAGGAGCAAAATTGCCCCTCCGATAAATCAGGAACTGCGTCCCCGATCAATTATCCTTCTACATACACCGTCAGCACGACGTCGATCAGCAGATTGCCCGCGTCTTTACCATAAGAGGACAAGCCCTTGACATTGTCGCCTAACTTGTCCGGATCGTACGACCCGTAAAGGCGGACAGTTGCCTTGCCCGGCTTCAGCGCAGTGGCAACGAAGCATGCCTCGCATTCGGGCGCCTCATCTTTATTGAGCATTTCAAACCGCACAGAGTCCGATTCCTCGAATTCGATCGATAGTTCGTAAGATCCTTCAGGCAGCGGCTCTATAAAGCTCCAAAACACGGGGATCTTGAGCGCCTCGCCAGGCTTCAGATGAACGTCACGATAGGTAGTGACGTTGTATGCTTTTTCCGCGATCGCATTTCTAAACAGCACGAAACAGCCGCTCCAGGAGTCCTTGCCCGGCGCCGGAGGAGCAAGCGACGGATCCAGATCGGCGGAATAGGGCTCAGTTTCCGGATAGGTGAAAACTGCATCGAGGCGGTCAATGAAATTGCCGCCGCTGATCTTCCAGACACCGCCGACCAGTTCAAACTCAAAGTCCAGCACCAGCATACTGTCGTTAATCGTTTTGAGGTTCCAGGAAGAATAAGAAGCAATATCCCAGCCACTCAGCCTCACCGTTGCCCGCGTATCAGTCGCGCTCAGAACTTCCAGAACAAATCTATCTGTCACATAACTGCCGAACAGGTCCCTGTAGTCGCCATAATTCGTCCATGCATAAACCGCCCTGTCGGTGAACAGCAGGTAATTACCACCGTTCAGTATCCGGTCCGCCATTGATTCCGTCAAAAAGCGGGCTGCGTAATCGTGCCAAATTTGCGGATCAGCCATTGTCCCCGCGATGCGGTCAAATTGCCTGGCGCCGCGGTACACATGCTCCGGTTCTGATAAAACCGATTCTTTAAATTCAAATATTGATTCCTCCAAAAGCCCTTCGGTGTCAACGCGGGTCCACATATACAGGTCGCACACCACGGTCTCAATGATGCGCCGGGCGTTGTCAACGCTGAATTCTTTCGCTTCGAAGCCGGTCGCATATTCGCGCAGCGCAGCATCCGCAGCGTCCATTGACGCCAGTTTCCAGCCATTGTTCCACTTAAACGACACCTTTATAATAACATCCCGATCTTTAGTATCGCCCGAGTACATATCAATTGCTTTTGTGATCAGCCAGCCGGTTCCGGCCTGCTCGTCAAGCACGAGGCTGTCCAGATCCTCTTCGGACAATCTGAAATTACGATAATAATCGATCTGAGCTCCTTCCGGGTAGTAATAATACGTCCTGCCGTTTTCAAGCGTCCTGTATTTGCTGTAAAACGTCTCGTTTCTGTTCAGATATTCGGCTATTTTCGGCAGAAACGTCGCATTCACCAGCGCCCTGACTCCGGCTTCGTCATAGCCCTCCATAACCGGGCGAACAAACCTGACAGTCTGCTCGTCAGGCAAAAGCCTTGTAAATGAATTGGCCAGAGAAGCCGTCAGGCTGCCGTGACCTACTTCATACCATTCAAAATAGCCTTTCATGCTGTTGACAATATTATAACCGTCGCGTATGAGCTGTTTGGCCTCTTCGCGTGTTATTTTCGAAGAATCGGTACTGCGCTCCACTCTTTCGGGCGAAGTAGAGAGTTCAGACAGATCTGCTTTGAACGTTCCCGTTGAAAATGTTTTAAAGAATTCGTCGTTTGGAAGTGTGTCTTGCGGCGTCACTGCCAAAATACAGCCGTTCAGCAGGAACATATAGTCAAATCTGGTCACCCCGGATAATTCTTTCCTTGTAAATTTTATCGCATCAACGGTCCCGTCGCGCAGCATAAGAGTTTCGTTCTTTATCGATAAATATTCGCTCGAACTCGTTTCTTCATCACCGACAGGCAGCGGGATCCCGGGGGCAAGCAGCGAAATGATCTCCGCAATACTGCTGCGTGAAAGATCGTACCCCTCGATCAGTTCCGGATATGTAAACCATACATCTATGTATCGCCCGTCCGTTCCTCCGTCCGTTTTGACCGTATAATCGATCCAGGGCAGATTAAACCAGCCGTTAGTATGAAGTTCTCCCCACGAAAAAGCAGCAAGCTCCCCGTTCAGCATCGGGCCCGTCGGTTTGAGCGTTCCGTCGGCAAACAACTCGAGCAATCTGCCATAAAGAGGCCCGAAATCGTCCCGGTACTCTTCATATTCATCTCTTAACAGATCGTATACTCCGAAGGATTTTTCGCACAGGATCCCGGCAATTTCGTCATATTTTCTGAAATAGTATATTTTAATTTTGTGGCTTGGGTACAGTGGTTCGGGTGTTTCCGCGGGCTCATGCGTGGCTGTGGGGTCCGGTGTGGCGGTAGGCAAGGCGGTCGGGGGCAATGTAGGCTCTTTCGTTTGCTCTGCCGTGGGGGTCGTTGTCGGCACTGCGGTATGCGGTTCAGTTGGCGCGGCTGTGGGGGTCAATTCGGGTTCTGTGGCCTCGGGCGTGCCGTTGGTGATATTGATCTCACTGGGCTCATTGGGCGCATCAGGGTTCCGGTTTTTCATGTAATTGGCCATGATCAGCCCGGCGGCGACACCGGCCACCACCAGAAAGGCGACCAGAACGGGTGCGATGATGTTTCGGAAAGTATTGCCGCCCCCGCCGGAGGCAGAGGCTTTTCCCGGCTGAGCGCCTGCAAATTCGGGGCAGTTTTTAACGACCTTTTCCGGAAGTTCATGGGAATATTTTCTGATAAATCTGTCGTTCATACTTCGATCCCTTCTTCTTTAAGGCGCCTCGCCAGTTCGCTGCGCAGGCGGTGAAGCGTGGATTTAACCGTTCCGCCGGGCATGCCGAGGCAGCGGGCGATCTTGTTCACCGACGCGTCGTAATAGTAGCGGGCAACAAATACTTTCTGGTCTTTTTCGGTCAATTTCTCGGAAAACGCGTTGATCACTGCTTTGATGCGCTCCTCTTCGGAGCGGGATTCGGCAATTGACGCAGGCTCGTCCCGGCCGTCGGAACGGATGTTGTCAACTGCCTCGTCCAGTGGCATTATCAATTCCTGCGGAATGCGCTTCTGGGCATTGCCGTCCCGGACCCGGTTAAGCGCGGTGTTGCGGGTGAGCGTGGAGAGATACGCCTCCAGATTTTCCGGAGCCGCGGCGGGGATGCTGTTCCAGGCTTTCAGGTACACGTCGTTCAGGCACTCGGCTGCATCCTCTTCGTTCTTGAGAATGTTCCGGGCAACCTTGCCGAGCCTGCTGCCGTATTTGGTTTCAAGCTCCGAAAGCGCCGTTTCGTCTCGCTCCCGTATGCGCCTGATCAGTTCCGCGTCATTCAATCCGCCGCTCTCCTTTCACCGGCCGAAAAGTCC
>JAGADO010000009.1 GCA_017613535.1 Clostridia bacterium
AATTGCATTGTCCATTCCATAACCTCCTGTTCGTTATTTTATGGCAATACAATAATACATGATGTTATGGGGATATTAAAGAGGCTTCGGCCTCTTTTCTTTTTTCCTTTGGCTCTTGCCAACTAAAATTATACACAGTGCTGTCCGTTTTCGAGCCGGTCGAGGTCGATCCTTGCCGCGTCGATCCGCGACAATATTTCAAGCATTTCTTCGTCGAGCGTGTTCTTTTCTTCGTACAAAGCACCAAGCTTCACGTGATCGCTGGCAATGGCCGGATCGGATATTGCCGCGTCTATCTCTGCGCTCCTGGCTTCCTTCTTAGCAATATCTGTCTCGAGCCGCTTCAGTTCATTTTTAAGCTTTGACGACCTTGATCGCAGCTCTTTCTGCCGAAGGTAGTCTTCCTTTCCCGAGCCGTTTTTCTGCCCCGCTGCTTTATCTGCCTGCTCGCCCGGATCTGCGAAAGATGATATGTCGAGCGTCGAAGTGGCAAGCTTTTCGCGGAAATATCTGTCGTGCGATACGGCTATGAGCGTGCCCTCGAACTTCAGAAGTGCTTCTTCAAGGACTTCGCGTGACGCGACGTCAAGGTGGTTCGTGGGCTCGTCAAGGATCAGCAGCGGCCTGCGCTCATAACTGATCATCAGGAGCTGAAGCCTTGACCGTTCGCCGCCCGACAACTCTTTGAGATCCTTGAAAACGTCATTGCCCCTAAAACCCATCGACGCCAGACTGTTCCTGATCTTTACCGGCGGAACGATGAGCGCGGCAGGCTTACCTGGGTAATTGACCTTGTCGTACAGCGCATCGAATACCGTACCTTCACCCGAAACGTCCGAAAGATCCTGCGCGTAATACGAAAACGCGGTGTTTCGTCCTATCCTGAAACTGCCTGTAACGTACTGCTTTTCCTCATCGCTGAGCCTGCCTGCGATGACCCTCAAGAACGTCGTTTTCCCGGATCCGTTCGGTCCCGTTATGAATACGCGCTCTCCTTTATGCACCTCGAGATCTACGTTCCTGAAAAGCGCGTTTCCGGGGTATGAGAATCCCAGCGAAGTGACCGCCAGGACGTCGTTCCCGCCCGGCACGTCTATATCGAACGATATCGCGGGAGGATCTTCGGGCGAAGTTGGCTTTTCGATAAGTTCCATCCGGTCAAGATATTTCAGTCTGCTGTTAACGGCGATTATGTTTCTTTCTCTGTTCCATTTGCGCTGGTTTTCAATAAACGCGTTGATGCGCTCTATCTCTTTCTGCTGCTGAACGTAGCACTTCTGCCTGTATTCGGTATCAGCTTTTCTGAGCTGCGTGTATGCGGAATAAGGGGCATTGTAAAGGTATACACCTGTTCTTTCGATGAGCAGCGTTTTTTTCGTTACTTTATCGAGGAACGCTCTGTCGTGTGATATGACGAGCAGCGTGCCGCGGAAGTCGTTAAGTTCGCCTTCGAGCCACTCGCACGACTGTTCATCAAGGTGGTTAGTGGGCTCGTCCAGAATAAGGATCTTAGCATCGGAGAGAAGAATTTTAGCAAGTGCGAGGCGCGTTTTCTGCCCTCCGGAGAGTGTGGAAACATTGCGCGTAAAGTCTGTTTCGTCGAATCCGAGACCTTTCAGAATGCTTCTTACGCGGCTTTCATACGTAAGACCGCCTGCGTTTTTGTACTTCTCGTAAAGGTCTGAAAGTTTTCCCGAAAGGACGTGACCGATCGCTTCACCGTCACCGAAACGCACGAGGCGCTCCTCTGTCTCGGCGATCTGATTTTCAAGCTCTTTCAGGTTAGCGTACGGCTTCATGAATTCGTCGTAGACCGACAGTTCCGAATCGAGGCCTGAATCCTGCCTGAGGTAGCTGACGGATGATCTGACTGATGAGTGGATATAGCAGTTCCCGGAAGTAGGCAGATACTCGCCCGTAAAAATGCGGATAAGCGTCGTCTTACCGGCGCCGTTGGCCCCGATAATACCGATCCTGTCACCTTCATTGACGCTGAGATCCACGCCGTCGAGAATGATGTCGTCCCCGAATGCCATCTGCATTTCTTTGCAGGAGAAGAGTATCATGCCGATTCCTCCCTCCCGAAAGCATAAATATCCTGGCGGCCGCTCATCATACATGCGGCATTCACGTACAAAGCGCCGTGCTCAAGGAGTATGCCTGCGCATTCGTTGAGTGTCGAACCGGTCGTGAAAATATCGTCAACGAGCAGAATTCGTGTCCCAAAAAGGCAAAAATCATCCCGTGATGCCGAAAAACGCCTCTCAGAGGCCCTCTGAGCGAAGTTCTCTGTGCTGGTGGCAATATTTCTCCATCCCGTATCATTACGCCTTAAAAGGTCACGGAAGGGCTTTCCGGAGAGTCCGGATATTGCGCGTGCGATGAGTCTGCTCTGGTCGTATCCTCTTTGGGCAAATCTTTTGGCGCTCACGGGGACGCAAGTGATGACGTCAATATCAGAATATCCGTCGTTTGCTTCCAGAAAAATGTGCATTATCTGTGAAAACGGCCTGTAGAGCCACTGCTCCTGACCGAATTTATAACGGAGCATAGCTTTTTTCGCAGCGCCCGAATATCTTAACGGGACATACAGTCTAAGCACCTTTTCGAGAGCTTCGTGAGGCAGTTCATCCGCCTTATCGTAAATAAAAAGCTCATTTGAACATCTGTCGCAAAGCACGTCTGCGGGGCCTTTAACGCGTCCCTTCATCCTGCCGCAGAAGGGGCATTTTTCGGGAAATATAAGATCTATGATTCCGGAT
Source organism: Clostridia bacterium (assembly GCA_017613535.1). Lineage (GTDB taxonomy): Bacteria > Bacillota > Clostridia > UBA1212 > UBA1255 > UBA1255. Next base: position 2,763 of record JAGADO010000009.1, read on the forward strand.
GAACTGTTCAATTTATGTTGTCCTCCAAATAAGGCATGCTTCTTAGCAGACGCGGGCAAAGGCAGGTAAAACGCTTTTCCTCGGTATTGTTCTCGATCATTGCTCTTAGATAACGCCTGTCGCCTGCCAGCACGACCATCTTCTTTGCCCTCGTGACCGCAGTGTATAAAATGTTTCTGCTGCAGAGTCTCGGCGGGATGTTAGCAAGAGGTATAACACAGTAGTCAAATTCGCTGCCCTGGCTTTTATGGACCGTTATCGCGTAACAGAGCTCAAGCTGCGAGAGCAGTTCTATTCCGTATTCAGCTGTTCTGTCGTCGTCAAAAACGATTGTGATCTTTCCGTCGTACCTGTCGATCTCGCTGATCACGCCCATCTCTCCGTTGAATATTCCTCTGCCGGTTAGTCCGGGCGTGCGTATGCTTTCCCATTCGATGTCGTAGTTGTTTTTTATCTGCATTACGCGGTCGCCCGTTTTGAACGTGGTGCCGCCGTATTCGATCTGTTTTTTAGGATCGCGCTCGCGTCCGTTAAGTGCGGCCTGGAGCAGCTGGTTCATGTTTTCGACGCCGCACTCGCCTTTTTTACCCGGAATGATCACCTGTATGTCGCGCATCGGATCGATGCCGTATTTTACGGGCAGCCTTCTGCAGACGACGTCGCTTACGATCTCCGGAACTGAAGAAGGATCATCGCAGTCGATCATAAAGAAGTCTTTATCGCGGCGGTTCATTTCAGGGATAAGTCCGTTGTTGATCCTCTGGGCGTTGTACGCGATCAGACTGAGGTCGGATTGCCTGTAAACATACGTAAGCGTCGTTACGCGGAAAATGCCTGATGCGATGATGTCCTTAAGAATATTGCCGGGTCCTACTGACGGAAGCTGGTCTTTATCGCCGAGCATCACGAGCGATGTCCCTGATTTCATTGCCTTCAGCATATGATATGCTAAAAGCGTGTCTAACATCGATGATTCGTCAACGATCAGTACATCCGTTTCGAGCGGGTTTGATTCGTTCCGGTTGAATTTCAGTTTGCTGTCGTCTTCGTACATATCGCTGCCGTCTTCGCGCGAGTAAGAGGAATATTCGAGCATCCTGTGTATCGTTTTTGCTTCGATCCCTACCGCTTCGGACATCCTTTTAGCCGCTCTCCCGGTGGGCGCGCACAGCATGCATTTCAGCCCGGAAAGTGACAGATACTGGTAAAGCGCTCTGATTATTGTCGTTTTTCCGGTACCGGGGCCTCCGGTGATGACGGAGAAGGAATTGTCAACAGCATTCTTTACAGCGGAGATCTGCACGTCGTTTAGCTCAAAGCCTGATTCGAGTCCGAAACGGTCAATAAATTTGTCGAAGTCCGGCCCTTTCCTGTGCTGTACATGCTCCGAGATCCCGAGCAGCCTGTCGGCAATGTATTGTTCGCATTCACTTATATACCCGAGGAAAATATACTCATCTTCAGCTCCGTCAGGCCCTGATACGCTGTACGAGCTTACCGATCCTCCAGAAAGCAGTCCTGAAAGAGCTTCTGATACGGCTTCAGTGTCTGTCGCAAGTTCATATGCTACCGAGTTTACGAGCAGTTCTTTCGGAAAGCATACATTTCCGTAATTCAGCTGCGACTGAAGGTAATATTTTATGAAAGCGCATAATCTGCTTCCTGAATTCTGATCGACGCCCAGCCCCAGAGCGATCCTGTCGGCTGTTTTAAAACCGATCTGAGGCACTTCGTCGATAAGGTAATACGGGTTGCGTTTAGTTACCGCGATCGAATTTACGCCGAATCTGTCGTAGACGGCCATTGCCGCCGCAGTAGTGATGTTGAGGTCCGCGAAGAACTTAAGCGTCTCGGACATATTGAAATATTCGCGAAACGTTGACGCGATCGATTCAGCCTTTTTTGAGCTTACGTTCCTGACCTCTGCAAGTCTGGCAGGTGTAAACAGGATGATGTCTGCCGTTTCGCCTCCGAACCTGTCAACGATCGCTTTAGCCGTAACTTCTCCAACGCCTGAAAAAAGGCCGCATGATAGAAACGCGACAAGACTGTCATTATCGGTCGGAATTGCTTTGGTACAGCTGATGACTTTGAATGTTTCTCCGTAAGTCCGGTGCATTTCCATGCGTCCGGTAAGCGTAACAAACTCGCCCGGAAAGAGTTCGGGCATCACGCCTGATGCCCTGACCGTTTCCGAACCGTCTGCAGGCTGAAATTCAATTACGGAAAAACCGTTGTCGGGGTTGATATAGATCAGATCCTCAACTTTTCCGTTGATTTCAGTTAAAGCGCCGCTTGAACCGGTATTCATAAGATAGCAAACCATCCATCCAGTCTGATTTCAGTTTCGCATTAATGCGGTGAAAGCGGTGAAAACGGAGCCGATGGCGTCACTCCGCAAACATGCTTTCGAATTCATCGCCTTCGAGGCGTTCTTTTTCGATGAGCACTCCGGCAATTTCCTTAAGTTTATCAAGATTATCGGAAATGAGTTTCGTAACTTTTTCTTCTTCGGCGTCAATGATCTTCTTAACTGCTTCGTCAATGAGCGCGGCCGTTTCTTCGCTGTAATTTTTAGCGTGGCCGTAATCTCTTCCGATGAAGACTTCTTCTCCTGCGCCTGTATTGAATATCACGTTACCGATCTCATCGCTCATACCGTATTTAGTGACCATGCTGCGTGCGATCGCGCTTACCTGCTCGAGGTCAGACGAAGCACCGGTACTGATGTCATTGAGCACAAGTTTTTCGGCTACTCTTCCGCCGAGGCTGATGTCGATCGCTTCGAGAAGCTGCGCTTTAGTTACGTACGCGCGGTCTTCATCAGGCCTGTGCGCCGTATATCCTCCAGCGCTTCCTGCAGGAATGATCGAAACACGCTCCACCTTCTCTGTCGTTGACAGATACTTGATCGCGATCGCGTGACCGACCTCGTGAATAGCGGTAAGCCATTTGTCCTTATCGGTCATGACTCTGCTCTTCTTTTCCTTGCCGACAAGCACTCTGAATATTGCTTCCTTGATGTTCGCGTTCGAGATCTTATCCTGATTATCTCTGGCGGCTAGAAGAGCGCTTTCATTGAGCAGGTTTTCAAGGTCTGCAGGTGTGAATCCGGAAGTGTTTTTAGCGATTTCGGCAAGGCTCACGGATTCGTCGAGAGGCTTGTTCCTGGTGTGTACGGCGAGGATCGCTTCCCTGGCTTTCATGTCAGGATAAGATACGTTGATCTTGCGGTCAAATCTGCCCGGTCTTGTGAGCGCCGGGTCAAGTATGTCAGGGCGGTTCGTTGCGGCCATCACTATTACGCCGGTGTTCGTTTCGAATCCGTCCATTTCGACGAGGAGCTGGTTAAGTGTCTGCTCTCTTTCGTCGTGTCCTCCTCCAAGTCCGGCGCCCCTGTGGCGTCCGACCGCGTCGATCTCGTCAATGAATACGATAGACGGTGCGTTCTTTTTAGCCTGCTCGAACAGATCTCTTACGCGAGCCGCTCCAACACCGACGTAAAGTTCGACGAAATCAGAACCGCTTATGTTGAAGAACGGTACTCCTGCTTCTCCGGCAACGGCTTTAGCAAGGTATGTTTTACCTGTTCCGGGAGGGCCTACAAGGAGAACGCCCTTGGGTATCCTGGCTCCGAGCGAGTCGTATTTTGCGGGATTTTTGAGGAATGAAACGAGTTCTTCCATTTCCTCTTTTTCTTCGTCAGCTCCGGCGAGATCGGCGAATTTGATCTTGCTTCTGGTGTAGAGTCTTGCGTTGCTGCGGCCGAAAGTGAGCCTTCCAGAACCGCCCGTGCCAGACTGGCTCTGCCTGAAGATCAGGAAGAACATAAAGATAGCGACGATGCCCAGGAGCAGGTACGGAAGTACTTTTACGATCAGCGGAACTGTGCGTATCTCGGAATGGTATTTAACAGCATTTCCCTTTTCGACTTCGGAAATGATCAGTTCCTCAAAAACGTCTGTGTTAAGTATCTTAACGTTGTATTTTCCGTCTTCGAGCCCGGAACCGGTATCGTTTGTCTTTTTCAGCACAACGACAGCTCTATTATCTTCGAGCGTGATCGATTCTATATTACCCGCCTGAAGTTCCCGGATCATCTGAGTGTATTCCATTTTATTGCTGCCGGTGTAGTTCACAATAAGCACGACAGCAAATACCGCCACGGCGAATATCAGGATATAAGGCGAAATGGATCTTAAGAATTTCATGTTTTACCTCTTATTCGTAAATTTCTCTTTTAAGGACGCAAAGTTCAGGCAGGTTTCTGAGTATTCCGTCGTAATCGAGTCCGTACCCGACGACATATTCGTCCGGGATGACAGCACCGACGTAGTCGGGCGTGATGTCTACTTTCCTTCGTTCCGGTTTGTCGAACGCGGTGCATATTTTTACAGACAGCGGAGATCTGTTTTCGAACATGCTCTTGATATATTTCAGCGTCAGACCGGAATCCATGATGTCCTCAACGATCAGAACGTGCTTATCGTTCAGGGGTTTGTCGATATCTTTGAGGAGTCGTACGACGCCGGATGATTTAGTTGAAGATCCGTAACTGGATACGGCGATAAAGTCTACCTCGAGAGGCAGGTTGATCGCTCTTACGAGGTCGGCCATGAAGACGAACCCGCCTTTAAGTACGCAAATAAGGAAAAGTTTTTTACCTTCATAATCGCGTGTGATCTGTGCACCGAGGCGCGCGACCATTTCTTTGATTTCTTCCTCGTTAAGGAGCACTCTGTCAGAGTAATCCATCAAATCTGCCATTTTACCGTTCCTCCTGAATATTTATCTGCAATATTTCTTCTGTTTCATCGGTTATCCTGAGCAGTTCGCTCGTGCACAGCCCCGGTACCCAGAGTACTTCGTTTCCGGATGCGAGCACGCGTATGCTTTTTCTTTTTTCGTACGGCACTTTCATGTCGATAAGCAGCTTCCGTATTTTCTTCCTGCCCGTCATGCCGAACGGGATGATCGAATCTCCGGTTTCAAACGGGCGCAATACAGGAGCTTTGCCGCTTGCGTTAATTATAGCTATATATTTAGCTTTGTCAAAGAAAACCGTGCCGTTTCCGGGCGTAAATCCTCTGCCGGTGCGGACAATGGCTGCTTCTTCTCCCGGGAGCGTTCTCGATTCAAAACCGTTGGTCTGATCTTCTGCATCTGCTGATGCTTTTTCTTCATTGCTCCGGTCAATATAAAACAGTGCTCCGGAGTGTGTGAGGCGTACTTTTATTCCTCTGCCTATCTCGGCTTCGGGGCCTTTTCTGCCTGATAATATGAGTTCTGCCGCTCTTTCGATGCTGCTGAATTCGATGTCGGTGCGTCCGCCGTAAGGAGAGTCTCCGTTAATATCTTTCACCGACGCGATCATGTGTCTCAATGCGCGCCTTCCGATAGCTTTATCGGTGTTACGAAACGCTTCCGGATCGAGCAGTACGTCTCCGTTTGAAAGCATTTCGGTGTTTTCCGATACGAATTCGGCGGCGCGTGATTCAAGATAATCACGTTCCGCTGACGATATCTCGGTCTGGCGTAAAAGCACCCTGCCTGCGTCGTATCCGAGCTTTTCCGAGATGTAAGGAAGGAGCTCATTGCGCACACGGTTACGCATAAAAGAATTGTCGGCGTTCGACGAGTCGGTGACGTACGACGCATGTTCTTCCTGAAGATATTCGAGTATGGAAGCACGGTCGATATCAAGAAGAGGCCGGATGATATTGTCCGAGCGGTATCTGAGGCCGCACAGCCCGTCCACGGAGCAGCCGCGGAAAATATGCATAAGGATCGTCTCGGCATTGTCGCCAGAGTTATGAGCGACGCTTATGATATCGTATCCGTTATCCGAAGCGGTCTTTTTCAAAAAATCATATCTGTATTCTCTGGCGCATTCCTCTAGCCCTTTTTTCTCATCCGATGCGGCAGCGGAAATATCAGCAGAATCGTAGTAAAAAGGCACTCCGAGTCTGTCAGCCAGTTCCCTGGTAAACGCTTCGTCTCTGTCGGATTCGGGCCCCCGAAGCTTATGGTTAAAGTGAGCAAGTCCAAGCGCGCCTTCTGGCAGGAAGCGTTTTAACATCAGAAACATACATACTGAATCAGCGCCTCCGGAGACGGCGGCAAGGATCTTTTCTCCCGCCCTGTAACCGCAGCGGCCGGTCAGTGATGCGACAAATTTATTGTATGTTTCCGATGCTTTCACTTATTTTGTTTACTTGATTTGTTTTCAGTCGCGTATGACAGATTTTTAAACAGAGCGTGATCCGAATCATACAGAAGCTCTATCCTACCCAGCGCGCCGTTTCTGTGTTTTGAGACCAGGATCTCGGCGACGTCCTTGAACTTGCTTTCTTCGTTCTTGTGATAATACGCGTCGCGGTATATGAACATTACTATATCGGCATCCTGCTCGATCGTGCCGGATTCTCTGAGGTCGGAAAGCATCGGGCGCTTATCGTCTCTCTTTTCAACGCTTCTCGACAGCTGAGAACCAACGATGATCGGAATGTCAAGCTCTTTTGCCATCAGTTTAAGCGCTCTGGAGATCTCGCCTACTTCATTGACCCTGCTCTCTGTCCTTGTCCCGGACGTAAGCAGCTGCAGGTAGTCGATAATAACGAGCTTGATATCTTTTTCCAGCTTGAGTTTGCGGCACTTTGCCCTGATAGAGTTTATCGAAACATCTGCCGAATCGTCGATATAAAGCGGTATATCTTTAAAATCTTTTACCATGTTCTTAATTTCGACCCATTCGTTCCGGTCGAGTTCTCCGCTTCTGAGCCTTTCTCCCGGAATGCCCGTATGCGAACTAACGATCCTTCTCGTGAGCTGCATCGATGACATTTCAAGGTTGAACACGGCAACGGGATACTTATATCGTCCTGCGGCGATGTTCGTGGCAATATTCAGCATAAGAGCTGTTTTACCCATTCCGGGACGTGCGGCAATCAATATGAGATCAGAATCCTGAAAGCCCGAAAGCAATTCGTCCAGCTTCGTAAAACCGGACGGTATTCCGGAGAGTTTGTTTCCCTCATATGAAGGATCGGTCAGTTTCGCGCTAAGCTCGTTAAGTTTATCGTAAACTTCAGGCAGAATCTCGCCTATGCCCCTGTAGCTCTTTACATTTCCGTGCTGAACGAGATCGAAAATACGTTTTTCGGCTTCATCAAGAGCAGAACTGACGCTGCCCTCCGGCTCATACGCAAGGCGCGCGATCTCCGAAGAAGCTTTCAGCATGCGGCGCTGCATCGATTTAGCGGCAACTATCTTAGCGTATTCGACAGCATTCGATGCGAGAGGAACGTCCGACGCGAGCGAAACGATATAATCCGGGTCCATCGTTTTCATTTTTCCGGTGCTTTCAAGGTAATCTGTCACCGTAAGGATGTCGATCGGCTCGAGTTTGGACGATAACGCATGAAAAGCGCTGAATATGCTCTGATGCTCCGGACGGTAGAAATCGTCTGCATCGCAGATATCGATCACGTCATAAAGGCAGTCCGGATCAACGAAAACTGCGCCAAGCAATGCGCGTTCGGCGTCGATATTTTGAGGTTCAAGTTGCTGCTTCATATGAGTCATCCCGCCTGCGGATAATTATTCAGGTTTAACGTCAACAATAAATTTCGCGGTCACCGAAGGATAGATCTTCGCGGTGCAGTCGAACTTTCCGATAACTTTAATAGGTTCGCGCATCTCGATCTTTTTGCGGTCGATATCTATCTCTTTCTGGGTTTTGAGCGCGTCGGCAATATCCTTCGCCGAAACGGCACCGAACAGTTTACCGTTGTCCCCGACTTTTACGCGGACAACGACTTCAGTCCCGTTAAGCGCCGATGCGGCTTCTCTAGCAAGGCTGAGTTCGCGGTTCTTCTTTTCGTTCTGAGCCTCTGCTTTTCTTTAGCGTCGTTAAGAGCCCCTTCGGTAGCGGCCTTGGCAAGTTTTCTGGGAATAAGATAGTTTTTTCCGTAACCGTCACTGACGTTTACGATCTGATCCTTTTTCCCCAGCTCTTTTATGTCCTGAAGCAAAATAACCTTCATAATGATCCTCCTTAATTCTTGAAATACAGATCGATGGCATCCTGCAGTTTCTGCTCTGCTTCTGCCATACCGGTGTCAGCCAGAAATGCACCTGCGCTCGTGATATGGCCTCCGCCTCCGAGCTTCTCGAGAATGACCTGGACGTTTATATCTCCCCAGGACCTTCCGCTGACGGAAGTGCCGTCGCCCGAAGCGGAAAGCACGAACGAAGCATCGACACCGGATATATCCAGCAGCCTGTCCGCGGCCATTGCCGACACCAGTTTTTGATTTTTGATATCGTCCGGACAGCGGGCCAGAGCCACGCGGCCGTTCTTAAGCGTTGCCACGGAAGTGACCTTCGAAACAGCTGAATACATATCCATATCGGGCTGGAAGTATTGACGCACCGATACGGTATCTACGCCTCTTGAGCGCAGGAACGACGCCACTTCGAACGTCCTGCTTCCCGTCTTGAAAGTAAAGTTCTTTGTATCGACCAGTATGCCTGCGTAAACTGCTTCAGCCTCGATAAGCGGAATGTCCGCGTCAGGCGACATATACCTGATCATTTCGACAAGCAGCTCGCCTGTCGAGGAAGCGTACGTTTCAGTGTAGTCAAGTACCGTATCTTTTATATAATCGGCCGCTCTTCTGTGGTGGTCAATGACCGCGACCCTTCCCGTATAGTCGAGCAGTTTCGGGCACTCAACAAGGCCGGGCCTGCTCGTGTCGACAACGATCGTAAGCATATTCGGATCGATCAGATTAAGTGCGTAGCTCGTGTCGATAATGACAGGCGCGTATTCGTCGAGGTCGGTCAATTTATTGTAGAACACGTCGATGGACGGGTTCGATTCGTTCAGAACTATGTACGCTTTCACGCCTGCAAATACGCATGCGCGGTACGCCAGCAGAGCCGATCCGACCGAATCCATATCGGCGTTTTTATGGCCCATAATAAGTACTACGCTGCTTTTACGTATCTCTGCGCTGAGCATCGAAGCCATAACGCGGGCCTTTACTCTGTTGATACTTTCAACGTCAACGTTACTGCCTCCGTAGTACGAATCCTTTCCGTCCTTCCTTACGACGGCCTGATCACCGCCGCGGCTTAAAGCAAGCTCAAGCGCCGATGCAGCGAGAGAATAATTATTCTCCGCATTCTCAGCATGAGCTCCTACGCCGATACTCAGTGTGACCTGGATCCTGTTTCCGACGGATATCCTCTTAACCATATCAAGCACGCTGAAACGGCTGTTTTCGAATTCTTCGAGCGCTTTATCATCGCAGATAAGCAGATATCTGTCACGGACAAGTTTTTTGATTACTGCACCCTTTCCGTCTGTCCAGCGGTCAAATATTCTCGCAAGTTCAACGGATATCTCGTTCACGACCGCTTCACCGCTCGACTGGAATATCTCGTCGTAGCTGTCAACGGCTATTTCGGCCACTGCGGTGCGTTTTTCTTCATAGAGTTTCCGGATCGAAAGCAGTTCGGTAGTCTCTATGAAATAAACGATTATCATGAACGATTCGGGGCCGCTCTTTTCGGACCTTACGACGTTTACAAGCATATTAAAGCTGCGCCCGCAAAATTCAACAGTATCCGAAAGATCAAGTGACGAATTTTCCAGTTTACCCTTAAGCTTCAGCTGATAAAGCGTTTTCAGGTCTGACGTCATCTTTATAGAGTCACGGAAAACTTCGCGCAGTTTAGCGTTCGCCCAGATGAAAGTTCCGTTCTCGGTCAGGAAAGCCATCGGTATCTCGAGATCGGAAACGGTCCCTACGGCGGGCATCTTTTCGCCGTCTGTGTAAACGGCTAAAGCTCTGGCGCGTTTCTGTCTGTACCTTTTCAGGAAGATAAACACGGCCAGGTTAAGCATTATGCACAGAGAAAGGAGCACAACGACAATAATGCCAAGGCTTACGTTACCGTTCGAGAAGCAGTAGTAAGCGGTCAGCACGAGGCATGCGGTGAGCAATATAAAATTAACGATAGCCATGTTAAGATGGCGGATCCAGCGGTTGTTCATCCAGTCTCCGTATTTCTAAATGCATTCGGGCTCATTAAAAGCCGCAAACGGCGCAGGATAATGACATATCCGGCGCCGCACAGTAAAATCTAAACTAACTTATAATCAGTCTGCGGTAAACGGCATAAGCGCCACATGCCTTGCTCTTTTAATAGCGATGGTAAGCTCTCTCTGGTGCGCCGCGCAGCAGCCGGATACTCTTCTGGGAAGGATCTTTCCGCGCTCGGAAACGAATTTCCTGAGGCGGTTAACGTCTTTATAATCGATTCCCGTAACTTTATCCGCACAGAACGGGCAGACCTTTTTCCTGGATCTGCGTGTTCTGGACATCATTTTGCTTTCGCCTTTATCAGAGCCTTCCCTTGCGTTTTCTTTCTTTGCGTAGGGCATAATGAACTCTCCTTTCAAAAAATAACGTGCTCAGATCAGAACGGGCAGCCGTCCTCGTCATTGAGCGCAAAGTATGTGTCATTACTGTCAGAGGCGACGGAAATGTTATCTTTCGCTGAAGATGCACCTGACTGGGCAGACCTCGGTGCTGCCGGCTCATCGGACAGCGGAGCAGAACTGTATCCGCCATCCTGACGCTTGCTCTCGACAAACTCGACGTCGTCGGCAATTACTTCGGTGGCGTATCTCTTCTTACCTTCCGTATCATCCCAGCTTCTGACCTGGATCTGACCGGTGATAGCGATCCTGTTTCCCTTTGAAAAATATTTGGCAACGAATTCGGCTGTCTGGCGCCATGCTACTACCGGAATGAAATCGGCCTGGGGCTGATTATCGGATTTGAACCGTCTGTCAACGGCGACCGTAAACTGACATACAGCGGTATTAGAAGCCGTATATCTGAGCTCCGGATCTCTGGCAAGTCTACCGATCAAAATAACCTTATTCATAACGCGTCTCCTCTCTAAAGCGACACAATGATCATTCTTTCTTCGTAATCATATGACGAATGATACTGTCATTGATCTTCATAACGCGGTCAAGCTCCATCGGGAAATCAGGGGCGGATGCAAAGTCTATGATAACATAGTATCCTTCCGTGAAATCCTGAATCAAATAAGCAAGTTTGCGCTTTCCCCATTCGGTAAGATCTTCAACTTCGCCCGATGCGGCAATAAGATCCTTGAACTTAACGATTACGGACTGAGTGTCCTCCTCGCTGAGCTCGGGGTTGAGAATAAACATAACTTCGTATTTGTTCATCACTTTTCACCTCCTTCTGGACTAAACGGTCCCGCCCGAAACGGCGGAACAAGGATCGTCAAAGTGCATTATAGCACAGACTTTATCTCAAAATCAAGCAGATTTTTGTCTTTCTGTCAGCTTTGTGAATTGCAAGTTTAAATGACGCAGGCTTCTGATAGAATAGAAGCGAATGGTGATCGCTCAAATGCAGTGGCATATTCGAGCTTTCTTCTGGGGTAATGATTCATCCAATGCGCAATGCGTTTTACATCTGCTCGGTTC
>JAGADO010000103.1 GCA_017613535.1 Clostridia bacterium
TCTTGATAATCTTCGTCAGGTGCTGCTGAGACCCGCGTGCAGTTTCTACGAGGCCGTGCAGAGTATCTGGGCGGAATTCGCGTTCCTCAGACTGTGCGGGAACTGGCCCGGGATAGGGCGGATCGATCGCATGTTAGGAAAGTATCTGGAAGCGGACCTGGATGCGGGAACGCTCACGTACGGCGAAGCCAGAGAGATATTGTCCCACTTCTTTATAAAGGGCTGCGAATGGATCTCGGGCGGAGATTACGGCTCCGGCGACGCGCAGCACTACCAGAATCTGGTGATAGGCGGCATTGACGCCGAAGGGCGGCCGGTCACGAACGAAGTGACGTACATGGTGCTCGATATCATAGAAGAACTCGGTATCAGCGATTTCCCCACGACGGTTAGGCTCGGCAAAACCTCGCCCGAAAAACTGCTCCGGAGGACGGCGGAAGTGACGCGGCTGGGCGGCGGCACGGTGGCGGTGTACAATGAAGACCTGATCATCGAAACGCTCACCGGCTACGGATACCCGCTCAAAGAGGCGCGCGAATTCGCGAACGACGGCTGCTGGGAGGTCCAGGTGCCCGGGACAACGGATTTTTCGTATCTTCCGTTCGATTCGCTCGCGATACTGCAGCATACTACGCTGAATAATTACGAGGTCGTGAATGTTCCGGAGCGCTTCCCGGATTTTGAGACGCTTATCAGCGCGTACGAGCGCGATCTGGCCGGTTTTGTGACGCGGATGTGCGATGGCTTCAATGCGGCGTACCGGTTCGGCGATGACGGGAGATTCCTCGGATGGAAACCCGTTTTTCCGTGTACGGCGGTGTCGCTGTTCGAACGCGGCTGTGTTGAGCGCGGACTTTCGTATCTTGAGGGAGGTCCGGAATATCAGATCCGTTCGCCGCACATCGGCGGTCTGGCGGACACGGTGAACAGCCTGTACGCTATAAAAAAAGCGGTTTACGACGATAAACTGATCGGCCTCGATGAGTTTTTCGCGGTCCTGCGGTCAAACTGGGAGGGCAGCGAAGCACTCCGCCGGTACATGCTGAATAAGTACACGTATTACGGCGCGGACAACGACGAAGTTGATTCCCTCGCAGCCCGTATCCTTACGAGTTTTGCCGATGCCTGCGACGCTCAGAATAAGGACTACGGATACAGGTTCCCGGCGGGCGTAAGCACCTTCGGACGGCAGCTCGAATGGGCGCCGCATAGATTGGCCGCACCGCACGGGCGGAAGCAGGGAGAGGTATTGGCCGCGAACTGTTCGCCAACGCCCGGCACCGACACGCTGGGGGCGACGGCTATTGTCCGTTCGTACTGTAAATGCCCGCTTAAACGTACCGTCACCGGCGCCGCGCTCGATATACGGCTCATGCCTTCGTGCGTGAACGGCGAAGACGGGCTCGGAGCACTGATCGGCCTGATGCGCGGCTTTACCGAACTGGGCGGTTATTTCATGCAGATAGACGTGGTGGATGCGGCGATCCTCCACGAGGCCCAGGAACACCCGGAGGAACATCAGACGCTGTCGGTGCGGGTGTCCGGCTGGAACGCCCGGTTCGTTACGCTCAATAAAGAGTGGCAGAATATGGTCATCGGCCAGGCCGAGGGCGGGGACAAGACGTTCGGAGGCTGCGGACAATGCGGGTGACGGAGATACAGCGTTTTTGCATGCACGACGGCCCCGGGATACGCACCACTGTATTCTTAAAGGGCTGTCCGCTGCGCTGCGTCTGGTGCCATAACCCCGAAGCTCAGTACCCAGGGCAGGAAATATTATATTATCCCGTGCGCTGCATCGGCTGCGGCGCCTGCGCGGATGTTTGTCCGGCGGGAGCGCATAAAACGGATGCTGACGGCGCCAATATTTATGACAGAAGTCTGTGCGTAAAGTGCGGCGCGTGCGCTTCGGCCTGTCCTGCGGATGCTCTTTCTGCGGCAATGCGCGAGATGTCTCCGGGCGAAGTTTTCGAAGAGGTCATGAAGGACAAGGCTTTTTACGGCGATAGCGGTGGAGTTACGCTTTCCGGAGGCGAGCCAATGCTGCACGGCGAAGAAGCGCTCGAACTGCTCAGTATGTGCAAAGAGGCGGGGATCACGACTGCGGTCGAGACGTGCGGTTTCTTCGATCCGGCGCTTATACCGGCGATGCGAAAATACGTCGATCTCCTCCTTTGGGATTACAAGGACGGCGACGATGCACGCCTGAAAAAATACACCGGAGCGACCGATCGCCGCGATATTGACAATCTTCATGCCTGCGACAGTGCCGGTATTCCTTCGGTGCTGCGCTGCATTATGGTGAGCGGTGTCAATACCGATCAGGCGCGCCTTAACGGTATCGTTTTGCTGTACCGCTCGCTTTCGAACTGCCGCTGTGCTGAGCTGCTTCCGTACCACACGTACGGAGGTTCTAAGCAGGCAGCGCTCGGGAGAGTTCCGGACACGAGGAACGACTGGATCCCTTCGGGGGAGGAACTTGATTATTTTGCTTCTGCGCTAAAAGCGCGGGGCGTGAATTTAAAAGAGGTGAGAAAATGATCGATACGTCAGCATGGGAAGCCTGTAAACCGAACTTTGGATGCGATAAGCAGTCCGCAAACGGGTTTGACCGCCGCTTCCATATCACTTACTGGTACGGGCCGCCTTCCGAAGTTACGTCGTATGCGGTATACCGCCAGGTGAGCGACGCGGGATTCGATATTGCCGGCCCGATGTCCACCGGCGGAGATGAAGGATCGAATCTGAAGTTCCGTGACGCCTGCGCGCAGAACGGCATAAAAGCTATCGTGCTTGACCGCCGCATAAACCAGGTTATTCATGGCGCAGAAGGCTGGGAACGGGCTGCGGAAGAGATCGTACGCGCGTACGGCAGCCATCCCGCATTGTTCGCGTACTATGTGACAGACGAGCCTGACACGAGCGCTTTCCCCGCACTCGCGAGAGTAGTGGAAATATTCCGCAAACTTGACCCGGAGCATCCCGCGTACATCAACCTGTTCCCGAATTACGCATCGTCCGAGCAGCTTGGCGCGCCCGATTATTACACATATGTAAAAAAGTACATCGAAGTGTGCCGCCCCGATTTCGTGAGCTACGACCACTATCATTTCCTTGAAGTTCCGCGCGAGGATGCTGCGCCCAAAGAGGAAGGCTCCGGTGACAGGCGGGAGGATCTGATAAGGCAGTCGGCAATGATGCGCGTTGACCGCAGGGGCTTTTTCGAAAATATCGAGGTAGTGCGCGATCTGTGCGCCGAACATGATATCCCGTTCATGGTAATCGTGCTGCTCATCCAGCACGGACCGTACCGCAACCTGACCGAAGCCGAACTACGTTTCGAAGCGTTCCAGAGCCTTTGCTACGGTGCCGGATATCTCTCTTACTTTACGTACTGGACGGTCAACGAACCGGGTTCGTGGTGGAACTGGAAGAACGCCATGGTGGATGTGAACGGCCTCGTACTTCAGCACTACTACGATGTGCAGCGGGTCAACAGCGTGCTTGTTCCGTACGGCAATGCGCTCAAGCGCAAACGTTCGTTATTCGTGTCTCACTTCGGCCCGGAGCCGGAATCGGTGCGCATATTTACGCCGCACCGTCCCGGTTCGGTGATCGAGGGTATAAAGCCGGATGATCCGGGCGATTCGGATGCTTTACCGCTAAAGCTGACCGTGGGCGAATTCGAGGACAATTACGTTCTGCTCTGCAATAAGGATTTTACAGCGCCGTGCGGGTTTACTGCCGTGTTTGCGGGCAACGCGGCTTATCTCAGGCACTCTGACGGCATGCCGGTGTCAACGAACGAGAGGGAAGTCCGTATCCGCCTGGCTCCCGGCGACGCACTGCTGATAAAAGTGCTTTAATCGGTAAAAAAACGTTAAAAAACAGCAAAAAACTGTTGCATGACGGCCGGGATTTTGTTATAATGCCCTTTGCTGTCAAAGTACACACGGCAGCGGATCCGCGATATCCTGACTTTTTGCAAAGTTCTGTTGCGGAGCAGAAGCGGCCGGAGGATTTAATAAGGAGGAAAAAAACATGGCAGTTATTTCAATGAAACAGCTTTTGGAAGCGGGTGTTCATTTCGGACATCAGACAAGGCGCTGGAACCCGAAGATGGCAGAGTACATCTTCACCGAGAGAAACGGTATCTACATCATCGACCTGCAGAAGACAGTTAAGAAGATTGACGAAGCGTACTATTTCCTTTCGGATATCGCCAAGAACGGCGGAACGATCCTTTTTGTTGGAACGAAGAAGCAGGCTAAGGATTCCATCTATGAAGAGGCAGTAAGATCGGGTCAGTATTATGTTAATAACAGGTGGCTCGGCGGAATGCTCACGAACTTTAAGACGATCCGTCAGCGTATCGACAGACTCAACAAACTTGACCTTATGGAGACCGACGGCACTTTCGACCGCCTGCCCAAGAAGGAAGTTACCCAGCTTAAAAACGAGCGCGAGAAACTCGAGAAGAACCTCGGCGGTATCCGCAATATGAAGAGACTTCCCTCGGCTCTGTTCGTCGTTGACCCCAGAGTAGAGAAGAACGCTGTTGCCGAAGCCAGAAAGCTCGGTATCCCCGTAGTCGCTATCGTTGACACGAACTGCGATCCTGACGAAGTCGATTTCGTTATCCCCGGAAACGACGATGCTATCCGCGCGGTAAAGCTTATTGCCGGAAAGATGGCTGACGCGTTCATCGAGGGCAGCGAAGGCCAGGAAGGCATGGAAGCCGCTATGGAAGCTGAAGCGGCCGAAAACACAGAAGCTCAGGCTTGATCCAGATCAGCCGTATTCTGATATATAATTAAACGGGAGGATTCAATTATGGAAATTTCCATTCAGATGATCAAAGAATTAAGAGAAAGAACTTCCGCCGGAATCAACGACTGCAAGAAAGCGCTCGTTGACGCAGAGGGCGATATGGACAAGGCAGCGGTGCTGCTTCGTGAAAAAGGCCTTGCCGCAGCTGCAAAGCGCGCAGGCAGAGTTGCCAGCGAAGGTATCGTTGATTCTTACATCCACGGCGGCGGACGCATCGGCGTGCTTGTCGAGGTTAACTGCGAGACCGACTTCGTTGCCCAGAACGAGAAGTTCCGTTCCTTCGTAAAAGATATCGCGATGCAGATCGCGGCTTCGTCTCCTCTCTATGTCAGCAAAGAGGACGTTCCCCAGGCCGACATCGAAAAAGAGAAGGAAGTCCTTCGCCAGCAGGCGCTCAACGAAGGCAAGCCCGAGAAGATCGTTGATAAAATGGTCGAAGGCCGCATCACCAAGTTCTACGACGAGTACTGCCTCATGGAGCAGCAGTTCGTTAAGGATCCCGAGATCAAGGTGAAAGACCTGCTCAATTCTCTCATCGCCGTGATCGGCGAGAAGATCACGGTCCGCCGCTTCGTACGCTTCGAACGCGGTGAAGGCATCGCAAAGAATGCCGAGTGATCACGGGAAATATGAAGTTTCAAAGGGGTTAGTCAATAACCCCTTTTTTTAAAATCAGACATGGTCAGAAAGGGCTTTGGCGCCCTGCGTTTGCTCAGCCGTGGGCAGGAAAGGATCGTCCTATATGGAAATGAAACCGGTTTACAAAAGAGTATTGGTTAAGGTCAGCGGAGAAGCTTTGGCGGGTAAGCCTGAAGACGGAGGCCGCGGATTCGGCCTCAGTCAGGATATGCTGACTGACGTAGCGAAACACATCGCAAAGATTCACAGTATGGGCGTTCAGATCGGAATCGTGGTCGGCGGCGGAAACTTCTGGCGCGGCGCGCAGAGTCCCACGATGGACAGGACGAGGGCGGATCATATGGGCATGCTCGCGACGGTCATGAACTCTCTGGCGCTGGCGGATGCTCTTGAGCAGCAGGGGATAACGGTGCGCGTTCAGACAGCGATCGAAATGCGTCAGATCGCCGAGCCGTACATCCGCAGCAGAGCGGTAAGACATATGGAAAAAGGCAGAGTTGTCATTTTCGGCTGCGGCACAGGAAACCCGTTCTTCACGACTGACACAGCAGCTGCTTTAAGAGCCGTAGAGACTGATTCCGACGTCATATTGCTCGCTAAAAATGTTGACGCCGTATACGATTCGGACCCGAATAAAAACCCCGACGCAAAGCGTTTTACCACGCTTACACACGACGAGGTGCTCAGAAGAAATCTCAAGGTCATGGACTCCACAGCGGCTTCGCTCTGCAGGGACAACGGCGTTAAGATCCACGTTTTCGGCATCAGCGACCCGGACAACATCATCCGCGCCGTCTGCGGCGAACCCGTCGGAACACTAATTTCCTAAAATCCCATCGCGGTACATAGCTTTAGCTGTGTACCCGATCCCTTTTCTCCATCGCGGCACATAGCTTCAGCTGTGTCCCCGATCCCTTTTCTCCATCGCGGCACATAGCTTCAGCTGTGTCCCCGATTCCTTGCTACAAGAGGTCAATCATGAAAAACAGAGTTTACAATTTTTCTTCCGGCCCTGCTGTAATGCCCGAACCGGTACTTGAAAAAGCAGCAAAAGAGATGCTGAACTACGCAGGCAGCGGTATGTCTGTCATGGAAATGAGCCACCGCTCCGCAGTATACGACAGCATTATAAAAGAAGCAGAGAAACTACTGCGCGAACTCATGAACATACCGGACGAATATGCCGTATTGTTCCTGCAGGGAGGCGCTTCGCTCCAGTTTGCGATGCTTCCGATGAACCTCGCCTGCGGCAGTGGCAAAGTTGACATCGTACACACGGGAATGTGGTCCGGCAGAGCACTTGCCGAACTCAAAAAACTCGCAAAACCGCACGTTGTTGCCTCGTCAGAAGACAAGACATTCACGTACATACCCGAATTGACCGCCGATATGTTCGACCCGGAGGCCGATTATGTGCACGTATGCTGGAACAACACGATATACGGCACTAAATACAGCGAATTGCCCCCTTGCGAAACACCGCTCGTAGCAGACATGTCATCATGCATATTATCCGAACCCGTTGACGTTAAGCGCTTCGGCTGCATTTTCGCGGGAGCACAAAAAAACCTCGGACCTGCCGGACTCACGATCGTAATAATAAGACGCGACCTGACCGGAAAGGCTGAGGGCCTTCCCACGATGCTCGATTACGTCACACACATCAAAAACGCATCGCTCTACAACACTCCTCCCACGTACGCGATCTATATGTGCAAGCTCGTGCTCGAATGGCTTAAAGACTCGGGCGGGGTGGAGGCAATGGCGGAGATCAACCGCCGCAAAGCAAAAGCATTCTACGACTTCCTTGACGCGAGCAATATGTTCCGGGCTACAGTCCGGGGCAGGGATCGCTCGATCATGAACATCCCGTTCGTTACAGGCGACGACGCGCTTAACGCGAAGTTTATTGCCGAAGCTGATGCCGCCGGATTCGTTAACCTCAAAGGACACAGGAGCGTCGGTGGAATGCGTGCGTCGATCTACAACGCGATGCCTGAAGAAGGCGTTCTGAAACTGATAGAGTTTATGGAGGCATTTGAAAAAAAGGAGGCGCGCTGAAACTATGGTGAAAAAAGCAGTTTGCATTTTAGCTGCCTTTGTGATGATCGTCGGGCTGGCATCCTCTCTGAAGTTCGAAGTCCGCGCAGAAGGCGCGACGAACCTTCACTGGGAGGGAAACGTTGCCGTCTGGGATCCTTACGAAGGAGCTACAGGTTACAGGCTTATACTTTACTGGCGTACCTGGCAGCCGGTTTTCGATGAAAAAGTAACGGAATGCCGTTTCGACTTCAGCGAATATCTTCATCCCGGTTACTATTACCAGTTTGCCGTGATCTGGGAAAAAGGATCTGAAACAGGAGAACCCGTCTCTTCTCCGTCGATCGAAGTTCCGGGCGATCCGGAAAATATTAACGTCCGGATCCAGCCTCTTTGCAATATGGTCTACTGGGACGAGCTCGAGGGAACGGATTATTACGACCTCTGGGTCTGCGACGAAAACGGCGTCCAGCTCGATACGCTGATACACCAGATCCCCGGAGATTCATGCGAATACAGCATCGCCGACTATGTTTACCGTAACGGAAACAGAAAGTATAAGGTGCTGATCAGTGCATACCGCGACGGGGCCGGCAATGAATTTGCAAGAGGCGAGTCCGAACCGGCGGACCTTTCCATATCCGAAGCTGATTATCCGTCGATCGTAAATGAGACGTGCAATATCGAATATGCCGAAGGAGACAGTCCGTCTCCCGGGATCGTCAACATTAAAACAGGCGGGAAAGCATTGCCCCTCGCAAACAAATACGTGAAATTTGAGGTCGAAGGTGCGGACGCAGGATACTTTGAACCGTACGCGTTCGGCAATGAAAACTACGCTTCCGTAAACGAGCAATACACGAGGTATCTGAGTGTTGTCAACGACCCTCCCGCGGGCGAGTATCACGCTACGTTACGCCTTATGTATAACCCCGAGGGCAACGGCAGTTCCGGTTCTCACTGGATGGTGGCTGATACGTGCGAGATCATTCTTAATGTTACAGCACAGTCCGAGGAGGAGCAGATTCCCGAGGCTAGAGTTACATTGACCGTCCCCGAGGCCGGAAGTCATCCTGATCCCGAGCCAAAGGTCGAAACCGATGAGGCATATACAGTAAACAGCGCATACTGGTACGAAAGAGTCTCTCCGTACAATAAAGTCGAAGCAGATGGCGTTTTTGAACCGGGTATGTCGTACGCTGTCCGGATCGTTTTTAAAGCAAAGGACGGATATATTTTTGCACCTGACGCAAAGTTCTATCTGAACGGCGAAGAATCGACGTCAATGTACCTCGGAGATTACGATAAAGCGCAGTCGATGGTCGGTTATGAATGGACGTTCGTGATCCCGGAAGAGGCCACAGAGGCACCGACCGAAGCTCCTACAGACATTCCGGCGGATGTGCCTTCGGACGTACCTGCTACCGAAGTTCCGACGGATGCCCCCGACGAGGTTACTGCAGCTGCTCCGACGGACGTCAATACTACCGATCAGTCTGGCGTCAATACCGGCGCACCGGATGACAATGAGCCTGCCGCTACGGCGACACCCGGCGGAAACGGCGGAGAACAGAAGAATGAGAAGGCTAAAAAAAGCGGAATCGGTCTCGGCATCCTGATCGGCGTACTTATAACGCTCGCCATTCTCGGCGCCGCTTTAGGAGTATTCTTCATTATCAAACGCAGAAAAAAATAACATTTTCAGAGCCTGAAACACGCAAGTGATCAGGCGTACCAGCAGCGCCCGGGACCGTCATTCCGGGCGCTATTGTAAAAAAGCTAAAAATATGGTATTATCTTAATCGTAAAACTATATAGAAGGAGAGTGACCGCACATGCTTAACAAAGACGATTACAAACAGTTCATTGAAAAAATGGATAA
>JAGADO010000104.1 GCA_017613535.1 Clostridia bacterium
ATGCAGAAGACGGCTCTGTCCAGACGATCACCATCCGCGGCTGGATCGGCTTCGAGGATCAGGATATTGCTCAGTTCGGTTACAATATCGGCAAGAATGATCCTGTCTTCTCCGACAGCTTTACCGAAGAGCGCGGCGACATCGGTGCTATCCAGGATCCCGGCAACGGCGGTTCTCACGCTCAGGCGTTCAAGATCGTTGTTGACGTTCTGAACGTTTACGGCTCCACTAAGATCGTTGCAGTTGCAAAACTTGCTGACGGTACTGTAGTTGAGATCGACGAGAGCGTTCCGAGGAACGGCGAAGGCACGACCCCGAACACTTCGTTCACCTTTGTTGGCCCTGCCGATCCGAATCCCGAGACCGTTCCCGCTACCGGCGACGCTACGATCGCTATGTTCGCGGTAATCGTTGTCCTCGCTATGGGCGCTGCTGTTGTCTTCATGAAGAAGAGAGCTTTCTGATTCCTAAAAAGATAACTGATAAAAAGTAAAAACGGGCTGCTAAGAACCGGTATTTCAGCGGTATTTTAGCAGCCCGTTTTTTTAGTCTTTAGGGTAGAATTTCATCGGAAGGCTGGTTCCGATATAAAATCGCGCTCGGGAAGAATTTCAGAAATACTGCGGAACGGCGCGGCATGTTCCGGATCAAACTCATACCTTGACGCCCACAGAGCCTGGTATTTAAGCCCTGTAAGGCGGTTTTCGGCCTCCCTGCCATACTTGCCATCCCCTGCCACCGGGAAGCCCAAAAAGGCCAGATGCGCGCGTATCTGATGGGTCCTGCCGGTTATGAGCATTGCCTCCAGGTCAGAGACCGTCAGCACCTCAGCATTGCCCCCGCCTGCCGCACCGGAAACAGAATATGCAGAAACAAATCTGAGCATAGTCTCCGCCTGCTTTCCTCCGGGAACAGCCTTGTCAGTCACGAACACGCGGCTCTCACCCGGAGACTTGCGTATATACGCCGTAAAGCTTTTCCACGATCCGTTCGCCGGTAATATACCCCTGGCGTCTCCGATCACTTTCACGGAATAGATCTTCCTGTAATATCTGGCATTCAGCGCTTCCTTGATAAGATCGGTGCTGTCAGGGCGTTTGCTGACGAACACCAGGCCCCCGGTATTGCGGTCAAGTCTGTGACAGAGTTCGAATTCACGGGCACCGGGATCAGACAGTTCATATTGATCTTTTAATGCCTCGATAAGCGACTGCTCCCCGGGACGCGTCTCATCCGGTTCGCTCAGAAGGCCCTGCGGTTTCTCTGCCAGAATTATATGATCGTTTTCGTAAACGACGCTTATGCGGGTCTGTGCGGACAATGCATCGGCATCGATGTAAACGCTGACAACATCCCCCGCACCGACGACCGTTTTCGCGTCTCCGGTCCTTATGCCGTTGACCTTCACGTCCCGCTTCCTGAGCGCCTTGTAGAACGCCCCTGCAGGCACGCGCGGATAACGCCCGAAAAACACCTTTTCCAGCCTTTTCCCGCCCTCTTTATCATTGACAGTAAAACTAACCATTCCGAACGCTATCCTGCCTTAAAAGCCGCGCCAGAGGCCTTAAAACGCATCTGCGCATCACTCACTCCGCGCCACTCACTCCGCAGCACTCGCCGCCGCGGCCGTTCCGGCTCAAAAATAATAGCGGCTCTCGCCGAACCGCTATTATCCGTTAAACTATTAAGCGTATATCTGAGCTTCACCAGTACTGATTACTCGTCGCTCTTCTCGAATCCTTCGAAACCGAAGTCGCTCATCATAAGACCGAATGTCTCGAGGTTGGCATCCCACTTCTCGACCTTAGTCTCCATGCAGATCAGGAAGAACCAGGTGTTATTACCGGTGGAGATATAGAACTTACCGTTCCAGTCTTCGCCGTCTCTTACGAACTTGTAGTTAGCCGTGTTCCACTGGAAGTGGTTGGGTTTCTCCGGCTCCCAGTCGGTCGTGAATGTGAAGGAATCTCTCTGAAGATCTTCTTCAACAAAAATGTCGTTGAGGTAATAGACCGAATTCTGGTTCATAAGATTCTCGGTGATACCGTTCAGCGTGTTCATCATGCTGTTGGTATTATATTTGTAAACTGTGAAGGAGACGTCTCCGTTATAGCCGGAATCTTTGGGGAAGAACTTTGCGCAGAGATAACCTTCGGTGTTTCCGTAGGTATTCAGATCAGCAAGCTGATACTGGTCATCGCCGGCAGAGAATGTCCAGTCATCCGGATAACCCTGGCTGTAGTAGAAACGCTGGTTGATGTACCTGTTTTCGTAAATGTGAGTCTCTTTCGGAGTCTCGGCTTTTTTGCAGGCAAACATAGAAAGCGCCATCGCTATAGTGAGAACAGCGGCTACCAGAATTTTTATTCTTCTTATTTTCGTCATTTTCATAACCTCCAAGTGTGATATACTTTTATCAACATTGATGATTTTACCATATCGGGAAATAATAGTCAACAATAATCTTTCAATACGTCAGCAATAATCTTTCGGCAAAGTATCGGTCCATTCCGGATCGCTCCGTCCGGTCAGCGGCCGATGTCGCGGTGCACCAGCGAGACGTTGACACCCGACCCCGAAAGCCTGAGCGTGAGCGCGTTGGCAATTGCCACGCTCCGGTGTCTCCCCCCCGTGCATCCGACCGCGATGACGAGCGCCTGCTTATTCTCGCGCCTGTACAGAGGGATAAGATAATCAAGCAGCGAAACGACCTTGTCCAGAAACGCATTTGCGCTGCCGTCGGACGTCACGAACGAAGCCACGGCGGGATCGTTGCCCGTAAGACCGCGCAACTCCGGAACATAATAAGGGTTCGGCAGAAAGCGCACGTCGAACATCAGATCCGCATTTGCGGGAACGGAATATTTGTACCCGAAAGAAATCACCTCCACGGCCATCTCACCGTCTCCCGACCCGTCTCCGAACAGATTCCGTATGCGCGCCTTGAGCTCCCATATCGTGAGCCCGGTAGTGTCGATCACGAAATCCGCCCTGTTCTTCAGAGGCCCGAGGATCGTACGCTCTTTAACGATCGCCTCGGCATTGTCGCCCCGCACGGCCAGAGGATGAAGTTTTTTGTTTTCGGAATGGCGGCTGATGAGCACCTGGTCGGAGCAGTCAAGGAACAGGATCCGCACATTCACCGGCCCCTCGCTCATCTTCGCGGAAAAATCCAGAAGATCCTGGACGAAATCTCCGCCGCGGACGTCAAGCACCAGCGCATATTTTCCGTGCTGCTCTTCGCTGTCCGTGCAAAGCTCGCCGAACTTCGGAAGCAGGAAGATCGGGAGGTTGTCAACGCAAAAATACCCCATATCTTCCATAAATTTCATCGTCTGAGTTTTACCGGCCCCGGACATTCCGGTGATGACAACGAATTCCATACCGTTACCGTTCTTTCGCAAATTTGATCTCGGGCTCGAGCATTACTCCGGAATCGGCAAAAACGCGTTCTCTCACCGCATTTATAACTGCTTTCACGTCTTCCGCCGTCGCGCCGCCCCGGTTCACGATAAACCCGCAATGTTTTTCGGAAACCTGCGCTCCTCCGATCCTGAATCCCTTTAGACCCGATGCTTCAATGAGCCTTCCCGCAAAATCTCCCGGCGGCCTCTTGAACGCGCTCCCTGCACTCGGAAATTCGAGGGGCTGCTTATCTCTCCTGCGTGCATTGAGTTCCCGCATTTTAGAAGCGATCTCCTCGCGCGCCCGCCCCTTTCCGAGCCTGAAAAAAGCACCTGTAACGATAAACCCGTTGTGCTGGTACGCCGAATCTCTGTATCCGAATTTCTGCGCCTCTCCCTCGAGCTGACCCTCCAGCGGACGGTCTCCGGAAAGATCTAAATATGTACTTTTGATCACGCACTGCGACAATTCCCCGCCGTACGCACCGGCGTTCATCAGCACGCCTCCGCCGATGCTTCCGGGGATACCGGACGCGAATTCGAGGCCGGTCAATTCATTGTCGCACGCATACGACGACAGCGAGGACAACGTGCTTCCCGCGAATCCGTACACGACCGCCTCCTCCTCGTTGTCCGAAACGATCCTGAAACCCTCGCTGCCTGTCCCCTCGCATGATCTCACGACAGTGCCGCGAAAACCTCCGTCAGCAAAAACCAGATTGCTGCCGCGCCCGATCATAAAATACGGAGCATCGTGTTCAAGCAAAACCGTCATAACGCGCACGAGCGAAGCGGTATCCGAAACGTTGACCAGAATGTCAGCCGGACCTCCGATCCGGAACGTCGTGTACCGCTTAAGAAGCGCGTCTCTCTTTACTTTTTCCCTGCCTGCCGCAGCACAAAGATCTTCGTACAGTGTTTCCATGGTTTCCATCAAAAAAGTCTCCGAAAGTCCGGGATCAATAGTAAGGGCTGAAGCTGCTGCCGCCCTCGGGCGCCCCACCGTTCTCGAAAACGCGCCTGTTAAGCTCCTTCGCGGCATTGTAGCCCATCATCTTCTGGCGGTTGTTCATCGTTGCAGCTTCCACTATCACGGCCAGGTTGCGTCCCGGCATTACAGGTATCGTCACACTCGGGACTTTCAGCCCGAGTATCTCCGTGTAAGTATCCTCGAGCCCGACGCGCTCGTACTCCTTGCCCTCGACCCACTTCTCGAGCTGGATGACTAGCTGTATGTTCTCCGTCAGCTTCACCGCACCTACGCCGTAGAGCCTCTTCACGTCAACGAATCCCACTCCCCTTATTTCTATCAGGTGGCGGATGATATCCGGCGCGCTTCCCACGAGCGTCTTATGCGATACGCGGCGTATCTCGACAATATCGTCCGCTACCAGCCTGTGGCCGCGCTTAATAAGTTCAAGCATCGTCTCGCTCTTGCCCACGCCGCTCTTTCCCTGGATCAGCACGCCCTCGCCGTAAACTTCGACGAGACCTGCGTGGATCGTTGCCCTCGGGGCAAGCTGCACGCACAGGTATCTGTTCAGTTCGCTGTAAAGAGAAGTGGTGGCAATATCCGCCCCGAGCACCGGTATCCCGTATTTTTCTCCGAGCGTCAGCATCTCCGGATACGGCTCCAGCGACCGGGCAATTATCAGGCACGGGAATCCCATCCCGAACAGTTTCGCCAGCTTTTCCCTGCGCACTTCCTGGTCAAGGCTCCCGAGGTACATCATTTCCGAGTTTCCTACGAGCTGTATGCGGTCGTGCGTGAAATCCTCGGTATACCCCGATATTTCGAGCCCCGGTCTGTTCAGGTCAGGCGTCGTTATGCTCACGGAGGACGTCTTTTCCGCGCAGCAAAGTACCGAAAGCTGCATCTCTTTTATTATTTTATCGAGACTCACGCTGTACGGGCCGTCATCTTTATTGTCCATCAATCGTTTCTCCCAGTTTTAAATAATAATAAACACTATAAGCAGCACTACCGCGACACCTATTATAATGCCTCCGATGCGCTTGTAGATGTCCATATCGTGCCACTCCGGTATCTCGTCTTCGCCTTTGCGGTTGAAGAAATGCCAGAGCTCCTCCGCGAAGAATATGATGAGTACTCCGCCTGCCGCTACAGCCGCGACGACTACAGCCTGGAGCACGCTCATCAGAGGCTTTTTACCGAAGATCATTGTCAGGAACACATTTTTGCTGAAGCGTTCGAACGGCTGTTCGGCAGCGAGGTAGTCAACGGGCGTTTCCGCGGTTTCGTACGTCACTTCTGCCGTTTTCTTGTCCTCGCCTTTAATATAGTAGGTGTACGCGTATGGCTCGAGCGTGTAGTCGGGTACTTCGTCATTCGGGTCAATATCGATCTCACTTTCGTCGCGCTCGATCGGTATCCGGAGGCTGACGACGATCTTGTACCGCCCGTCGTCTTCCTGCGTCAGCACGCCTTCCATGACTTCCGGACCGACAAAATAAAATTCGTAGAGCAGGTCGCTGTTTTCGGGGTCGGAATCGCGAACGTAGCGGACTTTATCGACAACGCCGGTGTGATTGTCGCCGAACGTGCGCGTCAGAAGAGTCAGCAGGCTCAGCACCAGCAGACAGCACATCAATATCGCCACATTGCGTCCCTTGTTCATAATTCTCCGTTAATCTCTCCGGGCCTTCGCGGTCCGCTTCAGTCAAGTTTTCCGCGTGCTTTTGCGGATTCGTATAATTCTCTCGCGGTCGCGGGACTGTCCTCGCCTTCCCTGTTTTTTACGGGGGCAAATTCGTATTCGCGCTTTACTCGCAGTATTCCCATATTATCGCAGCGGCTGAACGCGTCGAATATGAATGCTTCGAATTTATACGCGTTCGGCTTTTCGGGTTCGGTGATCTCTCCGTTTGCGTCAACATACCGCGTCTTTTTTACGGCTACGTGGTACGGCAGGCTTCTTCCGGCAGCGTCTTCGAGCGTATCGATCCTGAATATGTTGCACAGGATATGCGCGTCGCCGTAAATGTAATTACCTGCTTCGTCCGTCGCGCGCGCCATCTCTTCGGAGATCTCCGTATATTCGACGACGTACGGTCTTCCGTTTTTCAGGCAAAAGACGCCGGCCTTCTCGAAAGGATCGCGCTTGATGAGAGATTTTCCGGCACACGGCAGATCGTTCAGATACGCAAAGCCGATGAACAGAGGGTCGCAAAGCTTCACGAGGACGTTGTCGATGCCGCCTATGAACGCGTACCTGACTCCCCTCGCCTTCATATCTTCAATGACTCCGCCTGCCTGCATCGCCCGGAAGACGCCTCCGTGACCGTCAGCACCCATTTTAACGCTCGTAAAGCTGTCGCGGATTATCCTGCCGTCGAAGCCGACCATCGGAAGCATGAACTGCTTAAAGAATCTGACGTTTTCGGGAGCGTACCCGAAATAGCCGTTCGCTTCGAAAAATGCTTTCGTCGCGCTGTCGTTCTCGCCGCTCGTCATGATGTACCACGGAATCTGAGCTCCGCCGGATATTGCCGCCCGCCGAAGAAGCCTGCGCGCCTGTATCTCGAACAGAGAATGTTCATCGACGCCTATATCGTACGTGCCCTTGGGGCCGTTGTGCCCGAGCCTGGTACCCTGCCCGCCGGCCATTGTCACCGCCGCAAATCCTCCGGTGCGTATAAGTCTTTCGCCTGCGCGGATGTACCTCTCCCGCGTCACCCGGTCAAGTTCATCTTCAACGGTCACGGGTATAGGGGCAATATCCCCTTCCTCCGCGGTCCGGTCACCCGAACTCGCCATCCGGTAAAGCCCGGAGACAAGTTCGAGATCGATCCCGGAGACCGTTTCGGCGGCGTCAATTATTTCCGCCAGTTCCGGCTGTCCGTACTTTATTAACTTTTCTTTCAGTTCCGGAAGATCCATTTTATCTGTTAAGCATGAACGCACCGGCAGGATTGCCTTCGCCGTTCGCAAGGTTAATCGACTCTCCGAAGAAGTTCTCTGAGACGCAGTTATACGCCACGCCGTAAAGCTCGAACGAAGCCGTAACTTCAACGGTATCAGTGCCCACTATCTTCGCCGTGACGGACTTTTTGGAAGGATTATTAGCGGCAGTAAGACCGGCAAATCCTTTGACCTCGGCAGCTCCGTCAATAGTCTTCAGCCCCGATCCCACGTTCTTGAACTTGATGATCGCGGTCTTTCCGTCAGAGCTGTACGAAACGGACTCGACAATAGGTCCGGTCGCCTTTTCCATCGTCATTCCGCCTTCGCCATGGAGCGCAAGGGCAATATTCGCACCTCTCAGTGCCTGCTCGTATTTGCAGTTCGGGTGGAGGCTGTTGTAGAACGTTCTGTCGGCCCATGCGTCGGAGGAAACGATCTGATAGCTGTTAGGCAGCATCGTCACGATCTCGCCCATCTTTGCGCGGATGACACCGAGATCCATGTAATGCCACTCTTTAGCGCCCGTCGTGTTCGGATAGATAGAGGGGAATTCCACGAAGTATACAGGGAAATCTTTGTTGATCAGGTTATGCGTGCCGCGCATATAAGTCATTAGCGCCGTGAACGTGTCGGCGTA
Source organism: Clostridia bacterium (assembly GCA_017613535.1). Taxonomy (GTDB): domain Bacteria; phylum Bacillota; class Clostridia; order UBA1212; family UBA1255; genus UBA1255. Next base: position 7,967 of record JAGADO010000104.1, read on the forward strand.
CTTAGACATGAGCTCTGTCTGAAGATCACTCTCGCCCTGGTACCAGACGATGCCCGCCATTGCCATACGCTCGTACGGATACATATATTCGTTGTACATATAGCGGCCTTCGTTTGCGTTAACGCCCGAAGTCACATAATACTTCTTCTTCTCGTCGTATCTGTCTGTCTTGCACTGCACAGCCACTTCGTTGGAAACGAACGCACCGATCGGGAGGCCGTTGCCGTCGATCTCGATCACGCCGACGGGGATCTTGCCCTCGGTCGCGCGCACGTAAATGGCGGCAAACATATAACCGATCGCGGAGAACTGGCTGACCGTGGAGTTCGCTGCTTTCTTCCAGGACATGCGGGTGGCAACGTCTTTGTTCACCGCTTCCGTGCCGCGCTTGAGTCCTGTAGGCGTATTGTAGAAGCTGTTGTAGAAGAGCCTGATCGGGGCTTCCTTGTCTATCGTCTTGTTTCCGAATTTAACCTCGTCGTTTTTATCAATGTATGACCAGTGGTTCTGCATACTGTACGCGCAGTTCGACTGTCCGATGCACATATACACGTCTCCGACAAGCACGTCTTCAAAAACGACTTCCTTCGTGTCGGTGTAGATCCTCATATTATTTCCGAGCTCTGCGTTGGCCGTGAGTTTTTTCTTGAAGGTCATCACCCATTCGCCGTCTTTGATCTCTGCTTCGGTGAACATACCGAGGAATTCGCCTGATACTTTTTTACCGTTCTCGCTCTCGTCAGCCCAGCCCCATACGCGGATGTGTTCACCGCGCTGAACGACCATGTTTTTGCTGAAAGCTTTCGATACGGTGAAGTCTGCGGCGTATGGCAGATCGAGGGGCTCGTCGATGCCTGTCTCGGGCGCTTCTGTAGGCGCTTCCGTCGGGACTTCGGTAGGAACGGCCGTGTTCTGATCGGTAGGCGTCCCGGGTTCGTTTCCGCCTGTCTTGCAGCTGACTAAACCGGCCGTAAGAGCAAGTGCTAACAGGACCATTAATACTCTTCTGATTTTCATATTATCTCCGCCTTTCATATCGGATGATCCGGCCCGCCAGAAGCGTCCGGGAATCTTTCTTTCGCGTTTCAGCGCAGGTATGTATTTTCACAGCCGTCGAGCAGCACGTTCGATACGCCTGCCTCCATGCCGTTTCTGATGAATTTTCTCGGGATGCGTTTGCTGAGGCTGCAAATGATCTCGTAATTGATCGTGTTTTCAAGCGATGCCAGTTCTTCGGGGCTGATCCTCTCTTCGCCCTGGGAGCCGAACAGCACCGCCTCGTCTCCGGGTCTCACATCGATCCCGGCTGCGGCAAGTTCTGTCACGTCGGCAAGGCACTGGTCCATGCATACTCTTCCCCGTACCGGCGCCCTCATCCCGCGGATTAAAACGTCCGCTCTGCCTCCGAGGGCTCTGGCGTATCCGTCCGCGTATCCGACAGGTACGGTGGCAATCACGCTTTCTCTCTCCGTCCTGTACGTGCAGCCGTAGCTCAGATATGTCCCCGGTCCGACCGTCTTAACGGCGGTGATCTTTGCCTTGAACGACATCGCGGGCCGTAACTCGAAATACGGATGCGCTTTTAGTACTGCTTCCTTCGAGGCCGCGGACGGATACATTCCGTACAGGATTATACCGGCTCTTACGGCGTCAAGGTGCATGTACGGAAAGCGTAATATCGCCGCGCTGTTTGCCGCGTGCCTTATCGGAATACGGAGCCCCCGCCGTTCGAGCTCCCCGCACAGGCCGAGAAAAGCGTCAAACTGGGCTTTTGTGTATTGACCCCCGTCCGGCTCGTCCGATACGGCGAAGTGCGTGAAAATGCCTTCTATGTATATATTCGGCAGTTTTGCGACGTCAAGGATCTTCTCTACCGATCCCGGGTCGTCTGCCCTGAATCCTACGCGCCCCATGCCGCTGTCTATCTTAATATGCACCGTCGCGGTCTTCCCGGCCGCCTGCGCTGCTCTTGAAATGCTCTCGGCCATGCCAGTGGCGAAAACGGTCTGCGTTATTGTATAGTTAATAAGTTCTTCCGCGCGTTCCGGTTCCGCGTCGCTCAGGATAAGGATCGGTTTTTCGATCCCGCAGAGCCTCAGCTGGAGCGCTTCGTCGATCTGCGAAACGGCCAGTATATCCACGCCGCTCTCAATAAGGCATTCGGCTACCTGCACCGCACCGTGACCGTAGGCGTCTGCTTTAACGACACCTATCAGTTTCGCGCGCGGCGAAGTAATGCTCCTCACAGCCATGGCGTTGTGCGCAATGGCGTCAAGATTGATTTCTGCCCATGCCCTCGTGTTATCAAGCATATTCAGTCAGTTCTCCCAATCCGGTTATAATATCCGATGCGGTGATAAATCGCTGCGAATGTTTCTTCGCCATCACGTCGCCTGCCAGGCCGTGTACCGCTACTGCGAATTTTACTATATTTTTAAGCGGTTGACAATCCATCCGTGCCCCGGCAGCGAGTGCCGCAGTAATCCCGGTCAATACATCTCCGCTTCCGCCCGTGCCCATTCCGGCGTTTCCGGTCTCATTCACGGTCGATTCCTCACCTGCAGCCACTATCGTTTCGTGCCCTTTCAGCACCGCGACGCCTCCCGACAGCGCATCCGCAAGCCTGAGAGCACAGCCAGGGCGCTCCGCCCTCACATGCTCCCTGCAGATTCCAAGGAGCCTTGCCGCCTCTCCTTCGTGCGGCGTGATAATGAGCTTTCCGGGCCTCAGCGCTGCAGCTTCTGCAAGCGCATTCAGATCGCCCGAAAAAGGATACAGTCCGTCTGCGTCAGCGATCACCGCCGCCGCGTCCGGCGCGAATTTTGCGCTTCCGAGGAGGCGGCGTACGAGCTTCTGCGTTCCGGGATCTCTACCCAGTCCGGGGCCGATCGCGACCGCATCCATCCCCCCGGATAACTCCTCAAGCCTTTCGGCATCGCATTCGCAAAAACGCTCGCTTCCGCTCGCACCGACGGGGCACTTGACCGCCTCAGGAAGCGCATTCTCGACGCTCCTTAAGCACGCACCGGGAAGCACGGAATAAACGAGCCCGGCGCCGGAATGCATTGCCGCTCTCGCACACAAAACAGCCGCACCGGTCATACCTCCGCTGCCCGCAATGACCATGACCTTCCCGTTTGCGAACTTGTCCGCCTCGGACTTCAGCGGTTTCAGAAAATACCGGAGCGCTTCGCCGCGGTCAATAATATTTGTTTTTTGCGTTACTTCAGCGTCAGTCAACTTTGAAATCCTTGTCGCGGTTTTTGTAATACTTAACTATCTTTTCAACGATGCCGCTGACAACGGATAACAGCGCCAGCACCACGATGATTATCATTATCACGCTGCCGGGCGAAGACTTGTTCGCACCGCTTACGTCGTCGGAAACCTCGAATTTGATCTTATCCCCGTTGTATGTGGGGATAGGCGTGGCATCCGGGTCGGGCGTGGGTGTGACTTCCGCTTCTCCGGTTTCCGCGGGCAATTCCGTTTCGGCCGATATTTCTGTTTCAGCGGGCAGTTCCGCGTCCTCCGAAGCGGCTGCGGGAGCGACGGTCAATGCGATCATCAGCACTGCTGCGAATGCGAGTGCCACTGTCGCTGCCAGTCGTTTATTTATCGTCCTCCTGCGTTTTTCCGGAAGTTTCATACTTTCGCCCCTCCGACGGTTCAAATGCTTTTTCTGATCAGCAGCGTAACGATCTCGAACGGCCTGTACGGCACTTTAAACGAACGTTTTCCGGAAAGCTCAAGTTTTTTAACTTTGTTTTCGGAAAGGTCGGAAAGCCACACTTCCTTAGCGTCGAAGCCGAGCGTAAATTCTGCGGTCCCGCGGAAGTTTTTAGCCTCGTATCCGCGGATAATGATATCTTCGGAATACTCTGCCTCTTTTACTGTCTCGATCACGAGATTTTCGTCGGAGCAGCATACGGGCGACCACTCTTCGGCGAGCAGACGCTTCTTAGGCAGCTTCGACGTTGCTTCCTGCCCGGCGGCCTTCACCGCGTACATCGGGTAGTTCAGCATATATCCTTCGCGCACCGTATCGGCATCCTTAAGAGCGCCCTTATGCGGAAGCAGCGAATAAGTGAACGAATGATGGCCTTTATCTGCGACTTCGCTCGGGTAGGTCGGGCGCTTTAAGAGCGTGAGCATCATCATATTTCCGTGAATGTCGTGGCCGTATTTGCAGTTGTTAAGAAGCGATACGCCGTAGTCGCCTTCGGAAAGATCGGCGAATTTGTGAGCGCACGTTTCGAACTTCTGGCGGTCCCAGGACGTGTTTTTATGCGTAGGACGCTCGATCGTACCGAACTGGATCTCGAACGAAGCCTTATCTGTATTGATATCCACAGGGAACGCCGTCCTGAGGATGCGGTGGATGCTGTCCCATTCGGCCTCGGTCTCGAAATCGATGCGCCTGTCGCGGCCGTAGAACCATACGGTCTGGGTGACCGTGCTTTCTGCGTGGCGGCGCGTGATGCGGACGCCTGCTTTTCCGCCGTGCCTGACAGCCCCGGCTTTTTCGAACGAGTGGAGCGGATAATATTTGTACCCGCTGAACTCCTGGATCTCCCACGCGTCGTACTGGTCCGGATAATCCTCGTAGATCCTGAATTCATTGCCCGGGCCGCCCGAAATCACTTCACGTGAATTGTCCTTGTCGTACAGCGAGCGAATGTTCCAGTTTTCGTCAAATTCGCAGCGGTAGAACGGCGTGTCGATCACGCGGGATGTCTCGTCAACTTTCACCAGATCCGCCTCTCCCCTCTTCATTCGGAGGTCGATCGCCTTATATCCTTTCGGAGGCACGTTTTCAACGTACACGCTCCTGCCGTCCGCTTCGACGTAGCCGCGTCCCGTGAACGAGTGCGGGTTGAATACGATATATTTCTTATCCGTTGCGATCTTAGATACGAGCTCGTCCAGCGCCTTCTCGCGCACTTCTTTAGTGATCCTGCGCAGTTCGGCGTAATCGCGGTCGCACTGCTCGTACACTTCGCGTATCGACGAGCCTGGGATGATATCGTGGAACTGGTTCGTGAGCACCGTCTCCCAGCAGTCGTGGAGCGTCTGTTTCGGGAACTCGAGCCCCGCTCCGATGCCTGCCATTACCGACAGTAGTTCGCTGTCAAGCATCAGGAATTCGCAGTCGCGGTTGTTCTTTTTATTGCGTGCGTTCGACGTGTACGTGCCGCGGTGGAATTCGAGGTAAAGTTCTCCGCGCCATTTGGGCAGGCGGGGATTTCCGTCAATATTTTTTGCGAGGCGTTTTAGCATATCTCCCGCGAACCCGATCTTGGCATTAGGCAGGCCGGGTATTCCTTTACGCTGGCGCTCGGCAAAGCGCAGCATCTCGTCGGTCGGTCCTCCGCCTCCGTCGCCGTATCCGAACGTCACGATCGATTCGCGCGTAAGTTCTTTCTGCTGGAAGCGGTTATATGAGCCGGCAACCATTCTCGGGTCGGTGGTGGCAACGTACGTCGTCCCTTTAGTGAATCCGTCGGTGCGGCCCTTGTTCTGTGCGGTGAGGAAGTACGAGTTTATAGGCGTGCCGTCAATTCCCTCCCAGCTGAACACGTCGTACGGCATCGTATTTACGTCATTCCAGCTAATCTTCGATGTCACGAACCAGTCTACGCCGGACTTTCTGAGTATCTGCGGAAGTGCGGCGGAATATCCGAACACGTCCGGCAGCCACAAGACCTTCGATTCGACGCCGAATTCGTCGCGGAAGAAGTTTTTTCCGTACATGACCTGACGCACGAGCGACTCGCCCGAAGTGAGGTTGCAGTCCGCTTCGACCCACATTGCCCCCTCAACTTCCCAGCGTCCCGCTTTGATCATTTTTTTGATTTCTTCGTACAGTTCGGGAGCCTCTTCCTTTACGGCCTTATACAGGTACGCCTGCGAGGACATGAACTTGTAATCCGGGAAACGCTTCATCAGTTCGATGACCGTTGCGAACGAACGCTGAGCTTTCTCGCGCGTCTGTCTTAGCGTCCAGAGCCAGGCGACGTCAATGTGCGTGTGTCCGATGCAGATGACTGCCGTTTCGCTCTCACGCGCGCGGTCGTAGAGGTGTTCCTTCAGATACACTCTTGCGCGGCCAACAGACTCCCGGAACTCTTCCCCCCTCGGCTCGAGCACATTGAGCTGTCTAAGAGCCATGCTGAGCGCGGTCAATATCTCCATGTATTCCGGCGTGTTAGTCCCGAGTGTGTCGAGCGCGAGACGCGGAACGTAGATGTCGTAATAAAGCTGCCTCACATCGTCGTTAACCGTGCGCAGGTACGGCATTATGCATGATTTTTCGATCCTCGGACCGGTGTAGGCGTACACGTAAACGTCGTAGAAGTCTTTGACCTTACCGCCGCCCGCGAGCACGATCTCGCGGTGGTTGGTATCGAAGCCCTGCCGCATCACGCCGTCAACATAGCACAGAAACTGGGGATTGTCAGCGTCCCAGCCACCCCTGTCGGTGTGTAGGCAGAGTTCGAGCGTGTCGTCGCCGCGCATATCTTCCGGTACGTCGACCGGAATATGGAACCAGGCGTGAGAGTCGTTTCCGTCGCCCCACATCTCGCCCCATTTGTACGGGCGGAATTTGTCTTCTGCCGGGAAAACGTTGTCCGTTTTATAATCGCACCGGCATATGCCCATCTGCTCAAGTTTGATGACTTTTCCGGGGATACTGTCTCTCAAGATGTTGAGGTATGAATTGACGTGCCTTATCATGCTTTCCATATTTAGACCCTCCTGTTTCGGCCGGAATCGCACAATTTCCGTGGCTTACGGCCGTGTTCGGCGCTGCTTTTGATCAACACTTTAATTGTACAGGATTTCGGCCGGCAATTCAAGCAAAAACAGGCTGGTTAAATGAATCGATGGGCGTCGCACGGCCGAAAACGGCGATATCTTAAATCTCGGCCGTGCTTTTGGGCAGAAGAATACGACCGAACCGCCTGGTTTCGCAGATTTCGGCCGTATGGATCGGGCTCGGCGCACGCCGATGTCGTCGTTCTTCAACTAATTCCTTGAGATATTCAGCATCTCCCCGGCCTTCAGCAGCACGGGCAGTTCGCGTTTTGCCACAAGCCGGCCGAGGCGCGAGCTCGAATTGGAACCGTACTCACGGACGGCCTCATCGAACGAAAGCCTGAGCGTTGTCAGGTGGTAGCACTCCACCTCTTCCTGAGTGAGGTGACGGTCGCCGAAACCGGTAACTTTGCAAAGAAAATAATTGTTGAGATTATGTCTGTGGATCAGATTGTAATAATCGCTTACGACGCCGATCCTGGCCAGCACGCGGACCGACACACCAAGCTCCTCGGAAAGCTCACGCTTGATCGCCTGCACCAGATCTTCACCGGGCTCGACACCGCCGCCGGACGTCTCGATAAGCCTTGCCTCACCGAAAATATCGTTGCGGACGGCACGCACAAAATAAAACAAACCGTCATCATCAAAAACGATTGCCCGCACGATATCGCGGTCATGATCGGTAAACTCAAAAGGCCACTCGTTGTCCTCGAGCTCCAGCCTGAACTCCGGCCCCGCGAATGCCTCCGTGAAAAGCTGCCCCAGCCTGATAACGCTGTCGGAATCGTAATGGTATATGTCGGGCGCCCAGGACGGTTCGTTCTCCGTAGTGAGGCCGGCGGCAATAGTATCGATAAACACGCAATCATCGCGGCTGTCGGCAAAACGGCGCTTGATATCGTTGACCCAGGCGTGATGGGGCCAGACGGTGCTGATCCCGGCGTCGGCGAACACGCATTTCTCGTCAATATATCCCCGGAAGTCTTCGCAGAAGTCGCTGATCAGCCCGGCATACCGCTCTTCATATTTCTCCGCATGTTCCGGTATGTCCGCGTCACCTTCGCCCTGCATCCAGCAAAACGCCCTCACAGACGGAGTCATGCCCTTCGCCTCAAGCGTCATAATGCTTTCACGCAGAAGCTTCACAAGCTCCCAGTAACACCAGCCCGCGTTCGCCGGATCGCCCATACCGTCGTTAAGCTTCACGGCCTTCAGCAGCTCCTCGCCGCCTCTGCCGTACTTGCCGCCGCACGACGGACTCAGCCAGTCGCACCACAGCGAAGTGGCGCCAAACGCACATTTGACGATGTAATAATTGCCCTCGGGGAACCTGCGGTCAAGCTCTTCCGCGATTCCGAGTTCCGGGCCGATCGTGCGCTTCGTCAATTCGGTGCAGCCGATACTTGTCGGCACGAATCCGCCGCTTTTTATGTCGTGGGAATAATAATTGATCGGTACGTTTGCGTACCCTTCCTTCCACTTTTCGATGCGCGGTGCGTCAAAGTGCTTCGGGAGGCAATCGGCGTGTCCGACTCCGACGGCGTTTGACTGTCCCGCAAGTACGATAATATGTGCCTGTACCGGTTTCTGTAACATTGTATCTATCTCCGTTTCTTACAAACAAAGAGGTATAAAGAGGAAAATAATCCTTTTCCGCTCAGATTATACCATATTTTTGCTTGTCAAGGAAATAGCCCTGAACAGAAGGCTCTTTTCCTGATTCCGTGAACAATTGATCCGTTCACTCCGCCCTGTCGCTCGTTTTTGCTTTCGGAAGCCCGGGCATTTCGCAGTTTACGGCAGATTTTAGAAATCGAGCCTTTTATGTCGTAACTGGTTACAGCATAAAAATGAGATCAGGCGGGTTTTGCCGTAATCTGGCTCTTGACGGAATTGGTTAGTGACTGCTAACCGCTTAATTTACGGCAAAAAGCGGCAGTTTGTCTCAAAATGCACGTAACCCTTTACGGCAGAAAAAGTCGTTTCCGCCTTTTCATCAGTAAACTCGGAAGTGGTGCACTTCTCAAAAACAAAAATGAGCGATTTTTGTGCCTGCTGTATCCCAAATTAGCGGTATGAGGAAAATGGGATACATCCGGCGCCCAATGATGTATCCCGAATCTTGAAATCAGCAAAAAAAGATACAGTACGCCAAAGCAGGGGCATAAATACATTGACCGGGAAAAATATGCCTGGGGCGGTTTCCGTATTATTCGCGGAATCAGGGAAAGAGCCCATTTAGACTTAACAGCAGGCGCCGTCTCTAGTCCGGACTCGGTCATTTTTTATAGCGGGCGCTGCCCTCGTCATAGCAAATGAGCGATTCCTGAGCATTTGCTATGACGCACAAAAGATTTTAGCGTTGCCAAATGCGAAGAGACAGCGCCCTCGTCATAGCAAATGAGCGTTTCCTAGGCATTTGCTATGACGCACAAAAGATTTTAGCGCTGCCGCAAGCAAAGAGGCAGCGCCAGGATACGGAAATGAGTGACAAAGCAGGTGTTAACAAACCGATCGTTTACGGAATAAGGCAAAAAGCTCTGAACAAAGCCGTTGTCATCCGCCCGTTCCCCGGTAATTATCCTGAAGGATCCTGCTGCACTCTTCCAGCCAGGCCTCGAGGGAAGGATAGCCGGCCGGATCGAGAACATCATTGAAAATAGCGAAGCACTCCTCTGGTATTGACCACGACGTGACCGGACTTCCGCCGAGCGTGGAAACAATGATCTCGCTGCCGGAAAGATAAGCATTGACCTTACCGGCAAACACCTCCATTTCTGCCGCGGGAAGAGCTTCCTTCCCGTAGGAATTGAACCTGACTTCACCGCTGTCGGTGACACCGAACGTTCCGTCCTGACCCTTCCCGTACAGCGCATAACTGTAAAACGCGATCCCCGTGCTTATATAAGGTGTGTATTCAAGAATAAACTGTTTCTCTCCGTCGGTCACAAGGCTGAAACTGTTACGGTTCATATGGAACGAATCGAGCTGCCGGCTGAAAATAACTTCCTCGCCGTCGGTGATCTCAATAATTAAAGTGGAGCTGCTTTCCGCCCCGCCGGCCGGGATCGTTTCGTACACCGCCAGCAGTTCGGGCTTGCCGTTACCGTCCATGTCGATCTCGCGCCTGACGAGTTCGGCAGTCTCAGATTCGTCCGCTGCGGGCTTCGTCGGCGTTGGAGCAGGCGGAGCGGGTGTGGTGTATGGCGTGGGCGTTGCATCTGCCGTTTTGCCGCCGTTCCGCGCCGCTTCAACAGCGCGCTCATACTGTTTGATATACTCTTCCCGGGTAACCGTTTCCCGCGATGAAACGGACAAAAATCCATTCGCGATCGCGTCATACTCCGAAAGTGAACAACGCTCCACCGTAAACACCGGCGCGTCGGCAATCAATTTTCGTTGTTCGCCGCCCATCCGCTGCCAGTTCGTGAAACGCTCCGTACTGTTTCCGTTGGTCAATGGCACGTATTCAGACGCGCAGGTATACCGCTCTCCGCCGAACGATATATAGTACCCGAGCTCATTGAGCCCGTCGTAACCTTTGTAACCCGTATCGAACAGCACGGGGGTCCGGACGATCACCGCCTCGTCGTCAAATTTAAACAGATACGTGTATTGGACGCCGTTGCCGTAGATGCCTTCTTCGGAG
>JAGADO010000105.1 GCA_017613535.1 Clostridia bacterium
AACAGCGTGCGTACAAAAACAGGACGCAGTAACGACGGTGTTAGATCGCACCAATTGATAGGAGAGGCAATTGAAAAAGTAAATACTGCGGGGCAATAATTAGCAAAAAATGTCGGTTGCGACAAAAATTGCTAATAATATGTTATACATACTTGACAAAAGTGTCTCATTCGGCTTCGGCTAAGTTGATAAGGGTTATTTAATAATCGGCCTGCTTGATTTTCTGCTTGACGCGGACAGTTTGAATATGTAAGCAGCGATCGGAAACAGGGCGCCGAAGGTAAAACCGCCGAAATCGATAAGCATATCGAGAAACTCGGTTGACCGCCCGGGGGAGAGGGACTGGAGAAGTTCGTCGATAACGGGGCAGAGTATGCCGAACGCGAAAAGGACGCAGAGCACGGGGAAGATTTTGACCGGAGCGGTCCCGGAGGCGCGCAGGCGCCGGAGCTTTATAAAAAACACCGCGGTCAACGCTGCCAGGACTCCGAGCACGGCGAATTCGGCGAAGTGTGCCATTTTGCGCAAAACGTGGTCGGACAATGCCGGGAGCAGTTTCTGCAGAAAAGCCAAAAGCCTGCCGCTGTCCCGGGAAGAGACATCGGCAGACTTCAGCGAATTCGAAAAAATGAAGCAAAGCCAGAGGATGGTTATTGACGCGAACACGCAGCACAGCACCATGGCGGTACGCTTGGGATCAGGCTTGCGCTGACCGGCGGCCTTGCGCGGGTGCGTGCTGTCGGAATTACATTGACCGTCATTAACGAGCGGCGGTTTTGCGTCCATAACGTCAGGCGTGCCTCAGCGGATGATCCTGACCTCGGCCGGAGCCTCGATCTTCGACACGATCTCGCCTTTGGTGTTGTGCTTGTGGATCACGTGGATAATGCCGTACGGCGTGGGATACGTGCCTTCAACGAAACGCAGATCGCCCAGCTTTGGAGCGATGCGGACAACTTTGCAGCCCGGTTCGACGGGAGTGATGCCCAGCACATAGCGGGAGAGGAACGCTGCGGGGCCGGAAGCCCAGCCGTGGCAAAGGCTGTGGCGGAAACCGATGTAGCAGTAGGCGCCGTAATCGCCGTGAAGGTCCTTAACGCCCTCGGGAACGAGCTCGTCGATGCGGCCGGAGCCTTCGAGCCAGTCGAGGTTGAAATCTTCCCAGAACGTGGTGGCGCCGCGGTCAAGCATTGCTCCCCAGAAGTCGCGGATCATATCCAGCGCCGCGCCCGTTTCGTCGAGCTTGGCCAGTGCCTGCAGCACGTAGAACCCGAAGAACGTCGAGATGCGGTGCGCGCCGTCCTTTTTGATCATCCTGCACAGTTCGTCCGCCGCCTCGCCCTTCGCGATATCCGCGAGGATAAGCATTGCCGCAGCCTGCTTCGAACCGTTCGGGTCGGGAAGATGCTTGCGCAGTTTAGCCGCGGTCCCGGTGCACATTGTCACCATCTCGTCGTCGCCAAGTTCGCCGAACAGGAAAGCACCGGCGTCGAAGCACATTGCCAGCATGCCCTGGTAGCCCGCGTGGATACCGGCGGGATTGTCATTGGTAGGCCAGTCGAGCAGCCTGCCGTTCGGAAGCTTCTCCTCGCCGTCTTCGCCAACGCAATTTGCGAAGAATTTGAGCAGTTCTTTCATATATTCCTGCTGCTGCCTGAGGTATTCGAGGTCGCCGTTCTGCATGTACCATCCGTAGTGGACGAGCACCCACCATACTGAGTAGCCGGAAATTCCGCACATCATATTAGGCAGCGGCGATTCGTCGCGCGCGAGGTCAAGGCTGTTTTCTACGCTTTTATCGCGCCCGAACACGGCCTGGATCGTGGAAGTTTCGGGATGGATATCACCGATCCACACGAGGCGGTCGCGCTTGATGCCGTCCCAGACGTACTCCTGCATATTAAGGTGCACGGTGTACGCGGCGGTGTTCCAGATCTTGTCGAGGCGCGCGTCGTTCGAGTGGAACGAGCCCTTATATTCGAGTTCGCGGTAGATGAAAATGCCTGAAACGGCCATGAACGTGATCTCGGCGTTCGGATCGAGCAGGTCAATCCGCACGAATCTGAATCCGGACGGTCCGATCTCGGGCATGGAGAGGAAACCGACGTCAATTATCTGGTCGCGGTCGATGTGGTCGTTGGTCGCGTTTTTGGGTCCGCCGAGGTCCGCCATCGCCTCTTCAGCCGATTCGCCGAAACGGACGCGGAGTTTTACGCGTGTTGGCCGCACGCTCGAAATAAACAGTTTAACGTAGCCGTGAAATTCAACGCCGAAATCGATGAGCACTCCTTCGGGCTTGAAACCGTCGCCGGCAGGAGCGGTTTTGATCGACATCGCGGACGGGATCCTGAAATGTATCTGCTTTTCGCGAGGCACGAGCAGGCAGTCTTCGCCGCTGACGCCTTCGGATTTCCAGACGATCCGTTTGGGGGTGAGAAAACGGCGCACGCGCACGTCGGGTTCGGTATTTCCGAGAATTTCCGGAGCACGGATACCCGCTGGGACAAAATTCAGATTCTGGTTCATATTGACCTCCTGAGTAATCAATATTTGATGGGTCAATGCTAACATTTTTCGGGCGGGGTTGTCAATTAAATCAGGAAAAGAGGCGCGAAATCTGACGCGGGCGGAAAAAATGCGGGCAATTTGTTGTCAATTAGTGTAGAATGGTATTACTGAAGACCGTTCAGAGCAAAAACAGGCACGGCGAGGGGGCAATGCGTTGACTGACAGCGAGATACTCGGGCTGCTTAAAGAGCGCGACGAAAGAGCTGTTTCGGAGATGGAGCGGAAGTACTCCGTTTATTTGCGTGCAGTTGCGCGAAATGTGCTGGGGGACGACCGGGACGCGGAAGAGTGTGTGAACGACGCGCTTATGAACGTTTGGAAGCGCTCCGGCGAAAGCATGCCCCTGAAGCTCAAACAATATCTGGCCAGAACGACGCGAAATGTTGCCATTAACCGCTTTAAAGAGAAAACCAGGCAGAAGCGCCATGCGCCGGAGGGAGAGGTCGAAGCTGACGACACCGTTCCGGCTGCGGGAGGAGACCCGCTGGACCGGCTGACATTGACCGCGCTGATAAACGAATATCTGCACACATTGCCCGAAAAAAAGCGGAAAATATTCGTGGCCAGGTACTATTTCGACGCGCAGCCGGCGGAAATTGCCGCGAAGCTCGGTATTCCGGAGGGCACGGTGAATTCAACGATCAGCCGCGTTAAGGACGGTCTCGGCAAGTTTTTGAAGAAGGAGGGGTTCGACGTATGAAGGACAATGATCTCAGAAGCTTTATGCGCGATATTTCGGACGATCTGGTAAAAGAAGCGGAAATGCTTGCACCTGGTGCGGCGGCCTCTGACAGAAATGCCAGTACTGCCCGCGGCCGCGATTCGAGCCCCGACTCGCGCAGATGGAAGATCCTTGAAATAGCAGCCGTGGCGGTGGTCACGGTGGCATTGGCGACGTTCGCGATATATTTTGCCGTGGACAAAACCCGCCGGATATCGGAACCGACAGTAACGCCCATATTAACGGGGCCTGCGGGATTGCCCTCGGACGAGCCGATCGAAACGCCGCCAACTGTGCCGACGGACGAGCCAGCCGAAACGCCTGCGGCCGGGCCGACCGATACGCCGACGGACGAGCCGACAGAAATCCCGACCGAAACCCCGACTCAGGAAATTATTTCCGCAGAACCTATGTTCACCGCTCCGCCTGCCTCCAAAATGTACGAGTTCAGCTCGAACGAGGAACTGGCCATTGCGCTCGGAATGAGTGATCAAATCTACTTCGAACTGCTCAGGGAAGACAGTAAAGCCGAATACGGCGAACAATATGCGCGGCTGCTTCAGCTGTTTGCGGACGGGACGATACGGCCGCTCAGATTTCAGGATGGCGAGGAAGCCCTGAAACTCAATGTAAATAATGAGAACAATTACGCACCGATCAGACTGCTGACCAACGGATTGTTCAATATTCCGTGGATCCGTGGCTATTATACTTCGAGCGACTGGCCCAAAAAGCAGCTGACGATAGACGTGGCGTACCTCGAACTGCTCGGGGATGCGGCAGAAGGCAAGGGCGTAGAGGAAGTGATCACGGCGCTTGACCCTGCATACCTGACACCTTCGAATTTTAAAAAAGATTCCGCTTCGGCGAAAGCGGCGGGGATCGCTTCGGTTAGAAAGAAGCATATACAAACTCGGCGCAACAACAGTTTCGAGATGATCCTGTATTCCTGGGAAGACGGCACGCGCAAATACATATTTTTGCTGGACGGCTGCCTGGTTACTTTCACGACCTGGATCGATACCGATCCGTACTTCTCGGAGTATGAGTTCTTCTATAATTTATCGCTGAGTCCGTTTACGATCGAAAGCTATATGCTGTCCGACGAGCCTTACCCGCGCGTTCAGCGCAGCACCGACCCGACCAGGATCACTATGGAAGAGGCCAAACAGCTGATACGCGACGCGATGATCATTGACGCGGCGCTGGACGGACATTATCAGTGGTTTGAAGGCGGTACACGAAGAGGCCAGTTTGCGGATCAGTTCCTGAACATTTCCGGCACGTACAATAACGACCCCGCTGTTTACCGCCTGGTCCGGGACGGATTTGACCCGGACGGTGTTAAAAAGTTCATAAACGATACATTTGTGTCCCGCATTGCCGGCGAGTATACCGGAAGAGACTGGTTTTTTGACCGGTATTATACTGCGGAAGACGGTAAGCTGTACTATCTTTTCGCGACGTATGAAGATGAAGAACTGATGTACGTTTCGAATTCGGTCAAGATCGACCGGTACCGGATCGACAGCCTTGTTCTGGATGAGCAAGGCGCTAAAGGAACGCTGAGCGCATACGATTATACCTTCTCTGGAGAAATAAAGGCGTACGTCACATTCGCGTGGGACGGCGGACAATGGAAGATAGCTTCTTTCGACACGACCGATGCCGCTTTCAGCGAGTATTCATCCGGGTTCGTTATGGATTCGTTCTCCGCGGACAATGCGCTTCGTGTCATTCAAACTGTGCTGGTAGATCTGTACAGTCTGACACATGCCGACGCGGCCGGACTTAACGCTACTTCATTGATTCCCGAACCCGGAGTGAATGCGCCTGAATACGCGTACCGCGGGGCCAAACAATATAAGCTGGCAACGGGAAAACTTAGCGATCCGTCGCTCTGGATCGACTATGCTTCACGTTATCTGTCCGAGCCTGTGCTCCGGAGAGTACTGTGCGACGGGCAATGTGTTCTTTTCTCCGGAGACGGCGTTTACTGGCGTGCAGGGTACAGTTATTTTGAAGACGTTTTTTCGCTGGGTTACGCATGGTTCAGCGGAACTCAGATGAGCGATAAAATAAAAGCGGAAATTTTAGAACAAAGCGGGACGAAGGCAATTGTCCGGCTCAGCGGGCTCGCGTATACAGCCAGATACAGGGCCAAATATGAATATTACGACGTTGACTATGATGACAGGATCGGCCGTGATCTGATCTTCGAATTTGAATTGACCGACGGAGTGTGGAAGATAAGCGGCGGGGATTTCATTGACCTCCTGGATCTCGTTTTCTGCGATCCCGCTACTGAACCGTACCCGACCGGCGCTGCTCCCGCGGATGTTCCTCCGGCTCCGACTTACCCGGACCTGAAAACGAACTGGTCGAGTTTCTTCAGCGGCAGGAGCATATCCTGCATCACGACGTACAAGGAAGTTCATTTGAAGCCAGGCGAGTCGATGAAGATTCCTGTCATTTGGACGTACAAAGAAGGGATAAACCCGGAGGGCTATGAACTTTTCATCGATTTTGAATCGTCCGAGGCGGTAAATTTCACGGTTTTGGACGGGAGCGAGGCGCCTGAATGTGCCGCGTGTTTCGTCGCGTCGGCAATTTCCCGGGGCAAGGCCGAGGTGCACGTGTACGGCACGTATGACGTTGACAATATCACAAACGAAACGCTGCGCCGGATGCTCTCGCAGGAGGATCAGGAGCTTAACGGCGTGCTGATCGACGTCATGCTGACGGTGTATGTAGATTAGTTGCAAGTTTCAAATTGAAAATTGAAAATGGCAAGTGGCACTGCGAAGCAGTGAGCATGCTGCGAATTTCAGGGGGATGAAATTCGCAGCATTGCTCACTGCTTCGCAGGGTCGATATAAGGTATTGTCGCGAATTCAAAAATGATTAAGGCAAGTGGCAAATTGTGCTTGCCACGAGACGCTGAAAATAGTAAAATCCGTTTGACGACAGAGCAGGGCGCGGAACAGATATCCACAGAAAATCTGTGGAAAAATCCGGCAGACCTGTGGAAAACCCTGTGGGAAACCGTCCAGTGGGTGCGGAAAAACATATTCCGGCGGGGGAAAGGTGTCGAATTGGCGCATTTTTGGCCGTTTTCGGTTCGAGCGGGCGATGCGCATCAAAACGGAGGAGATCAATATGAAAAAGTACCTGTTGCCGGAGGGAAAAACCGCATTCAAGGCAAACCTGCATTGCCACAGCACACTTTCGGACGGAAGGAACGATGTGGCGACCCTGAAGAAAGAATATTTGAAACGAGGCTACAGCGTTGTTGCCTTCAGCGATCACAACTGTCTCATACCGCATCCGGAGCTTAACAGCCCGGATTTCGTGCCGCTCACAGCTATCGAAATTGACGTCAACGGCCCTAAAGGCCACACTTATCACCTTAATTTCTTCTCGCCCGAACAGAGCAGGAACGAGTTTCCGCCGATCGAGCGCATTTACGGCACGGAGGGTGTCAATAAATTGATCGCCACGGGGAATGATGCCGGTTTTCTTTGCCAGTACAACCATCCGCGCTGGTCTTTCCAGACTCCAGAGGAGTTCGTAGGACTCAAAGGGCTGTGGGGGTTCGAGGTTTTCAACACCGGCTGCGAGGTCGATATGCACGACGGCTGGGGCGATTACGAGTACGAGGTCATGTGCCGCGACGGTTCCGAACTTCCATGTGCTACGGCAACGGATGATAACCACAACGGCGCTTGTGATTTTGAGAGCCCGTACGACGATTCATTCGGAGGCTGGACAACGTTTTTTGCTTCTTCTCTTTCTTATGATAACGCTTTTAACGCTCTGAAGCGCGGCGATTGCTATGCGACTACCGGCCCCGAGTTTAAAGGCCTTTATGTTGAAGACGGAAAGATCTATATCGATTGCACCCCCGTTTCATCTGTTTGCATCCGGTTCGAAACGAGGCGTTCCGGCCGTATGACGAGTTTCGGAGACGAGATAACGCACGCCGAATTCGACGTGAGCGGAGGTTATCAGCACTTCCGTGTTGAGCTTAAGGATTCGCACGGGAACAAGGCGCTTTCCAGGGCGTACAGCAAGGCGGAAGTCGAATCCTGAGGCAGTTTGAGCGGCGCAGGAGCGTCCGGAAACACCCAGAAATCTTCGGAAATATCCGGAAATCTTCGGAAATATCTGATAATCACAGGAAATACATGAAAATCATCGGAAATGCCCGGAAACTCTTGCTCTCGCACGACTGCCGGGAGTAAAATAACCGCGGACGGCACACCTGAGCCGGTGAGGCCCGAGCAGCATCAGCGGATACAAACCGCATACGTAGCAAAATCTTATAAAAAAGGAGAACCCGGACCTTTCCGGGGAGTGAAGGCTATGTATGTGAAGATGCTGAAGAAATGCCGTGGCACTAGGCAAAAAGAAACGGTGTACGACGAGGATGTGTGGAGGATACTTTTCGACGGATGGTTTCCGGACGAAACGGACGAGGAAAAGATCTTTGAACTGCTGAACTCAGACGTACCGGGAGTATATACGGAAGAAATTGACGGCGAAACGTGTCTGACAGACATTCTGGTCGAGCTGAGCGAAGAGAATGGAGAAAATCCCGTTTACAGAAGAATTGACGGCAGCAAGACCGAAGAGAAGGTTAACCGTAAGTTTGCCCGATTACTGAAGCCGGACTATAAAGGCGAGCCGTACGAAAAAACGGAAAATGACTGCCTTATGCTCGTGCTTTTACCCGGGGAGAGGCCGTACGCCGCGGTCATCCGGGATAAACTGGAAGTACTCCAGCAGGCGGTAAAGGGATATATCGAATTTACATACCCGTTCGCAGATAACTGCATCGTTATAGGAAACGACGAAGCGAAACTTTTAGGTATGACGGGTAACAGGCGTATTAACGGCGAGATCTATGCCGGGCCTCTGCTTCTGGCGGGAGACGATTATGAGGGAGGACTGTGCGATCTGTCGTTCCGCCAGGTGGAAAAATACAGCCTCATGTTCCGGGACCCGGAAGAAATATCCGAAAAAGAAGTCGAAGACAGTATAAAAATAGAAGTTTTTATGATCTGAAGGTCCTGCGGAAGCGCCGCGGCCTGAAAGATCGCGAAAAGCGAAAGGCAGGGCGTTTATGGGCAGCGGCATAAGAGACGAAGTAAAGATTTTTAAAGAAGCAAGACCGGTGTTTGTGCGCGGGTATGACGGGCAGGGTAATTTTCATGCCGGGTTTACGTGCGGTTTCGTGATGCTTCATGCGGGGGACAATGTTAAGGTGCGCGTTACCGTGGGCACTTTTTACAGGCTGTACGTGAACGGCGCCATTGCCGCGCACGGACCGGCGAGGACAACGGAAGGGTTTCTTCGCGTTGACGAGATCGATGTTTCGCGGTTTGTTAAGGACGGCGGTAATGTTTTCGCGTTCGAAGTAGTTCATTACGGCGAGCCGTTCGGACCGTATTCGAACGACGTGGCGAGAGTACCGGCGGTACTGATAGCGGAAATAACCGACGGGGCCGGAAATGTGTTGTCCGCAACGAACGCGGGATGGAAGGCTATCGTGCTGAAGCAGCGCATACGCCATTCCGAAAGGATATCGCATTGCCGCGAAAATGCCGAAAATTATATTCTTGACGCCGATTATACGTGCTGGCGCACCGATCCGGGCATGTGCGATGCCGAAACCGAAGAGATCGACTGTAGCCTTAATATAATAAAAAGAGGTATGGCGCTTCCGGACCTTACGCGCTGCGGAGGAGGCCGGATCGTCGAATTCGGTGCCGCGCGGATACGTGAAGATGCGGATTTCAGGAAAGACTGGTACTGCGCCAGAACGCCGGAGTATTTTAAGGTGCCGATGGAGCGGCCTGCGTACGATTACAGGCGCACGGAAGAGCTTCCGGCGCCGCGCGGGATGCGGTTTAAAGAAGAAAATGGCGCAAATATGCGGATAACAGGGATCGGACCGGACGAAACGGCATTCGTGCATTACGACCTCGGGAAATTGTACCTCGGGTTCATATCCGTGAAGGTCAACGCCGCTTCTCCTTGTGTGCTGGATATCGTCCACCTGGAGAGTTATTCGTTTTTTGATACTAAAAACGAGGTTGCGGGAGGCGCAAATCCGCTTACGAGGCTGCATATTCCAGCCGGGACAACGGAGTTTACGTGTTTTGAGCCTGCCTGCGTGAGGTATATCAAGTTTTACGTAAGGCCCGAAGGCGATTATACGTGGCACGGTGACGAGCCGTGGAAGAAAAACGGTAAAAATACACCGGAAATACAGATCTTTGCCCCGGAAATAATAGTATTTATCACGCCGGACACGCAGCTCGGCAGCTTTCAGTGCAGCGATGATGACGTGAACAGACTTTACGAAGCCGCGAGACGGACGCTCCGGCTGAACACGCTTGACATATTTATGGACTGTCCCGAGAGGGAGAGGGGCGGCTGGCTGTGCGATTCGCTGTGGACGGCCAGGGCGTTTAAGATGATGATGGGCAACGCCGATGTTGAGCGTGAGTTTATCAGGAATTTCCTGCAGACACCGCCCGAAAGTATGTGGCATGCGTTCTATCCGGAAAGTTATCCGGGGATCAAGGGCGATTTCAAGGCTTGCCCCGGGCTGCTCACCTGGAGTTTCTGGCTGATGGTCGAGCTTGGCGAATATGTGGCCAGGACAGGAGATTTTAAATTCAGGGATGAATATAAAGCGCGAGTGGAAGCTTTCGTGAGAGGAACGCTCGAACTGCGCGGCGAATCGGGACTGCTTGAAAATATGCCGTGGCTTTTCATCGACTGGTCGCTGGCAAACGAATTCTGCAGGCCTATATCGACGGCAGCAAACGCGCTCTACGCCAGAATGCTGATTGACCTCGGAGAGCTTTACGGGAACGACGAATGGAAGCGGCTAGGAGCGGAGGTCAGGTCGATACTGAGAAAAGCGATTGCCGGCAGCGATGAAAAACCGCACGATACGGACGGATTTTTGCCGGACGGACTCGAATATAAGGACGGAAGACTGCATGCGCGCGGGAATTTTTCCGAAGCCGGGCAGTATACGATGATCTGGGCAGGTCTGTTTACGCGCGAAGAAATGCCGAACTATATATGGCGGCTCGTGCACACGACCGGAGCGGATCGCGAATTCGAATGCGACACGCGCCTCGGAAAAGCAGGGCTCTTTATAGGGCTGTGCATCAGGCTCGATATGCTCTCACGCCTCGGTGAATACGACGTCATGTTCAGGGAACTGAAGGCAATATATATGCCGCAGCTGGGCGAAGGTCCCGGGACGCTCTGGGAGACGCAGGACGTTCTGAACACGAGCCGCTGCCATGGATTCTCCGCACACGCCGGAGTGCTGCTCACGAGAGACGTGCTCGGACTCGGAGAACCGGACGAGGTCAATAAAACTATCAAGATCGACCCGCATCCGCTTGGCCTTCGCTGGGCGCGCGGCACGGTCAACACATCCGACGGTCCTGTTTCGCTTTCGTGGAGGAAGGAATACGGCGGAGAACTGAAGTATACATTGACGCTGCCCGAAGGCTGGACGGTGTCAGGGGAGGCCGCAAAATGAGAAGATGGTTCAAATATATGAAGCCGTATATGCGGTATTTCATTTTAGGACCGCTCTGTATGATCGTGGAAGTTATCGGAGAAGTCATAATGCCGAGGCTGCTTGCAATCATAATAAACAGAGCGAACGACGGACTGCTCACGACCGGAGACAGCCTTGGGATAATGGTGCTGATGATATTGACCGCGATCGTAATGATGGCGGGAGGCGTCGGAGGAGCGTACTTCAGCGCAAAAGCGTCGGTGAATTTTGCCGCGGACCTGAGAGCCGATCTGTATTCGAGGATACAGGCGTTTTCGTTCGCGAACATTGACCGCTTCTCGACCGGATCGCTCGTGACAAGGCTTACGAACGACGTTACCCAGCTGCAGAACTTTATTGCGATGGTGCTAAGGATGGCACTGAGAGCTCCCGGCATGATGATCGCCGCGCTCGTGATGGCAATAATGCTGAATCCGCCGCTGTCGATGGTGTTTATTGTCAGCATTCCGCTTATGCTCATCACGCTGACGTTTATTATCCGCATGGGCTTCAGCCGCTTCTCCAAAATGCAGGAAAAGATCGACGGCCTTAACTCGAACGTGCAGGAAAATGTTACGAATGTGCGCGTCGTGAAGAGTTTCGTGCGCGAAGATCACAGCATCAAGGGCTTCAGGGAGGCCAACGGCAATCTGAAAAAGGCGGGTATTTCCGCGATGTCCGTCATGATCTTCCTGTCGCCTATTATGACGCTGTTTATGAACGGAACGATAATCGCCGTTATACTGATCGGCGGCCGGATAGTGCTTGCAGGCAACATGCCTGTCGGAAACCTTTCGCTGTTCATAACGTACGTGACGCAGATATTGTCGTCGCTGCTGATGATCACGTTCATGCTGATGATGTCGTCGAGAGCGATGGCGTCCGGCAAGCGTATTATAGAAGTGCTTGACGAAAAGCTTGACATCTCCGATGAAAACGCGGCCCATCCTGAAAAGACGGTCGAGAACGGCGAGATCGAGTTCAAGAACGTTACGTTCCGCTACTACAAAAACAGCGAAGATCCGGTGCTTTCAGACATAAATCTGAAAATTCCGGCTAATTCCATCGTCGGGATCATCGGTTCGACCGGTTCGGGCAAATCCACGCTTGTGTCGATGATACCGAGGCTGTACGACTGTGACGAGGGAGAGGTGCTCGTAGACGGCGTCAACGTCCGCGATTACTCTCTTGTTAACCTGCGCGACGGCATAGGTATGGTGCTGCAGAAAAACACGCTGTTCTCCGGAAGTATTGCCGAGAACCTGCGCTGGGGCAACGAGTACGCGACCGATGAGGAGGTTCGTGAGTTTGCTTCGTATGCGCAGGCGGACAAGTTCGTCAGCACGTTTACGGAGGGTTACGATACGCAGCTCGACCAGGGCGGCACGAACGTTTCGGGAGGCCAGAAGCAGAGGCTGTGCATCGCCCGGGCGCTGCTGAAAAGGCCTAAGATACTGATCCTCGACGACTCCACGAGCGCCGTTGACACCGCGACCGAAGCGCAGATACGCAAGGCGTTCAGGGAAGAACTTAAGGGATCGACGAAGATAATAATTGCCCAGCGCATATCGTCCGTAAGAGACGCGGATATGATCGTTGTCCTTAACGAGGGCAAGATCACCGGTGTAGGTAAACACGACGAGCTGCTCCGGGATAATCTCGAGTACCGCGAGATCTACGAATCGCAGAGCGGGAAGGAGGAATGAGCCATGCCAAGGAATCTTCAGCAGCTTCAGAAGCAGTATAACAGCGCCGTTGCGGCGGGGCCTAAGCGCGGAATGATGGGCGGCGGTCCGGCAAGGAACCAGGCGGCGAAGGGTAAGCCTAAGGAGACGCGTAAGACGATAACCAGGCTGCTTTCGTACCTGAAACACTATAAAGGGCATATTGCCGTCGCACTTCTTTGCATGCTCGTGAGCACGGTCACGTCGCTGGCCGGGTCGTACCTCATGGCACCGGTCATCAACAGATTGACACTAGCTGTTAACCCCGCGGCGCAGATAAAGATGTCAGGCACGGAGCGCCTTGCTGACCGCATCGTCACGAGCGTGATGGGAGGAAGCGGAACGGCATGGGATTATATCCTGGCGGCCGTGATGCTGTTCGCGATCGTGTATTCGGTCGGAATCATTACCAACTATATACAAAGCAGAACGATGCTGCGCATGACGCAGGGCGTTATGGAGAGGCTCAGAAACGATCTGTTCGAAAAACTCCAGAGGCTCCCGCTCAGATATTTCGACGCGAAACCCACGGGCGAGATAATGTCGCGCTTTACGAACGATATTGACAACATCGAATCGATGGTGAATAACTCTCTGCTTTCGATCTTTTCCGGCGTGATCACGATCATCGGCACATTCATTTTCATGATCACCACGAACTGGCTGCTGACAATGATCACCGTCGTGTTTATCCCGATCTTTGCCTGGGGCGGCGCGACGATCGGGAAGCTGTCGCGTAAATATTACGGCAGCCAGCAGGCAGCGCTCGGTGCGCTTAACGGCTACATGGAGGAGACCGTTACGGGGCAGAACGTCATCAAGGTGTTCAACCACGAGGATGAGTGCGAGGCAGAATTCGGAGAACTGAACGGAGATATGCGCGGAAAGCAGTTCAAGGCAACGTTCTGGGGCGGCGTTATGGGTCCGATCATGGGCAACACTTCCCAGATCTCTTACGCGATCACCGTCGGTATCGGCGGCGTGCTCATGGTGCTCGGCAGACTTACACCGGGCGGCCTGACTGTTTTTGCGCAGTATTCCCGCCAGTTCACGATGCCGGTGAACCAGATCTCGCAGCAGATGACAACGATCTTTTCAGCCCTTGCCGGTGCCGAGCGTGTGTTCGACGTGATGGATACCGAACCCGAGACCGCAGATGCGCCCGATGCCGAAACGATGCCCGGAATGAAGGGGCACGTGGTGCTGAACGACGTATCGTTCGGATATATACCGGGAAAGACGGTGCTGAAACATATCAGCCTGTATGCTAAACCGGGGCAGAAGATCGCGTTCGTCGGGTCAACGGGTGCCGGTAAGACGACCGTGACGAATCTTCTTAACCGGTTTTATGATATTGACGAGGGTTCGATCACGATCGACGGTGTAGATATCCGGAATATAAAGAGAGATGTGCTGCGCCGCAATATCGCGATGGTGCTTCAGGATACGCACCTGTTTACGGGTACGGTCATGGAAAACATCCGGTACGGGCGGCTCGATGCGACCGATGAGGAGGTCATCGAGGCGGCAAAGACGGCTTCCGCGCACAGCTTTATTATGAGGCTCGCGGACGGTTATCAGACGGTCATCGAGGGCGACGGGGGCAATCTCTCCCAGGGCCAGAGGCAGCTGCTTAATATTGCCCGTGCGGCGATCACAAAGGCGCCGATACTTGTCCTTGACGAGGCAACGTCTTCGGTCGATACGCGTACCGAGCGCCACATCGAGATCGGCCTGTCGAAACTGATGGAAGACCGCACGACGTTCGTCATTGCCCACAGGCTTTCGACGGTCCGCAACTCCGACGCGATAATGGTGCTTGAGCACGGCGAGATCATCGAGCGCGGCGATCACGACGACCTTCTGGCGCAGAAGGGCAGGTACTACGAACTGTACACCGGACTTACGGAACTTGCCTGATTATTATAATTTTAAAAAATACAAAAAAATATTGCGAAAGTGTCAAAAAAATGTTGACATCTACGTCGTATTAGTGTAGAATTCGAAAGCTTTTGCGCGCAAAACGCAAGAGCTTTTATTGCTGTTCTCCAAAAACGAGCAAAACAGCTATAATAAACAGCAAAAAAGCAAGGAGGTGCAAAAACGAATGCCTACATTTAACCAGCTGGTTCACAGGGGTCGCGAGACAGTAGCGAAGAAGTCTACGTCGCCGGCGCTGCAGAAGAGCATTAACACCCTTCATAAGCGCAGCCTCGACCTGAGCAGCCCGCAAAAGCGCGGCGTGTGCACGGTCGTCCGTACCACTACCCCCAAGAAACCCAACTCCGCCCTTAGAAAGATCGCGAGAGTACGTCTGACCAACGGAATGGAAGTTACCGCGTATATTCCCGGTATTGCCCATAACCTTCAGGAGCACAGCGTAGTCCTCATCCGCGGCGGAAGAGTTAAAGACCTGCCCGGTGTGCGTTACCACATTATCCGCGGTACGCTTGACGCAGCCGGTGTCGCAAACAGAATGCAGGGCAGATCAAAGTACGGTGCAAAGGTGCCCAAGGGCTCCAAGAAGTAATCTGTCAGTTAAAACAGACCCGTTTCGCAAGGCATGAATGCTTTGCGGACTGTGCCGGGTACTGAAATATAGATCGTATTACCCGCGTTGAAGCGAAGAGTAACCGACTATAAAGTACGCGAGCACGACTGCGTGAAATACCGCAGAGTACCCATGATTATTTATCATAGAAGGAGGGAAAGTAAGTGCCAAGAAAAGGTTATATCGCAAAACGTGAGGTATTGCCGGATCCTATTTACCACGACGTAGTGGTAACCAAGCTGATCAATAACATCATGCTTGACGGTAAAAAAGGCGTAGCGCAGAAGATCTGCTACGACGCATTTGCCAAGGTCCAGGAAAAGACGGGAAAAGAAGCCCTCGATGCCTTCAAGGAAGCGCTTAACAACGTTATGCCTCAGCTCGAAGTTAAGGCAAGGCGTGTCGGCGGTTCCACTTATCAGGTGCCCATGGAAGTGCGCCCTGAAAGACGTCAGGCTCTGGGACTCAGATGGATCGTCTCGTTCGCACGTAAAAGAAGTGAAAAAACTATGTCCGATCGTCTGGCAGGGGAGATCATGGATGCCCTGAACAGCCTGGGCGGCGCTTTCAAGAGAAAAGAGGAAATGCACAGAATGGCAGAAGCTAACCGCGCATTTGCTCACTACCGCTGGTAATCACAATCACGGAACGAGTTTCCGGACCGGCGAAACAATTATTAATTCTGCAGCTGAAGAACGGCTGAAAGAGGAACAAAAGCAAAAATGGCTAGAGATTACTCATTGGAAAAAACACGGAATATCGGGATCATGGCACACATCGACGCCGGAAAGACGACGACGACTGAGCGCATTCTTTTCTATACCGGAAAGACGCATAAGATCGGCGAAGTCCACGACGGCGCGGCTACCATGGACTATATGGTGCAGGAGCAGGAGAGAGGTATAACGATCACCTCCGCTGCTACGACGGCGTTCTGGAAAGACACCAGGCTCAATATTATCGACACCCCCGGACACGTGGATTTTACGGTCGAGGTGGAAAGATCTCTGCGCGTGCTTGACGGCAGTGTTACGCTGTTCTGTGCGAAAGGCGGCGTTGAGCCCCAGTCGGAGACAGTGTGGCGTCAGGCGGATCAGTACGGCGTGCCCCGCATGGGATACGTTAATAAGATGGACATCATGGGAGCAGACTTCTTCCGCGTTGTCGACATGATCCGCACACGTCTGGGCGCAAATGCAGTTCCGATCCAGCTGCCGATCGGCAAGGAAAACGATTTCCGCGGCATCATTGACCTCGTTGAAATGAACGCACATATTTACGAGGACGAGCTGGGCACCGTTGTCTCCGTTACCGAAATTCCGGACGATTACAAGGCGCTGGCGGATGAATACCGCGAAAAGCTCATCGAATCATTGTCCGAGCTCGACGATAATGTTATGGAAAAGTACCTTGAAGGTGAGGATATCACAGTCCCCGAGATCAAGGCGGCTATCCGCAAAGGCACGATCTCGGTAAAACTGATCCCGATCTGCTGCGGTTCTTCCTACCGTAATAAAGGTGTTCAGCAGCTGCTCGACGCAATCGTGGACTACATGCCCGCACCTACGGACATCCCGTCCATCAAGGGCGTCCATCCGAAGACCGGGGAAGAAGAGGTCCGTCACCCGAGTGACAGTGAGCCTTTCTCTGCTCTGGCTTTCAAAATCATCACCGATCCTTTCGTCGGAAAGCTCTGCTTTTTCCGCGTTTATTCCGGAAAACTGACGGCCGGATCGTATATCTACAACGCGACCAAGGGCGAAAAAGAGCGTATCGGCCGTATCCTGAGGATGCACGCGAATCACCGCGAAGAAGTATCCGAAGTATACACCGGTGAGATCGCCGCAGCGGTAGGACTTAAATGCACCACCACCGGCGACACGCTCTGCGAAGAGACGCACCCCGTCATCCTTGAGACGATGGAATTCCCCGACCCGGTCATTTCGATCGCCGTCGAGCCGAAGACCAAAGCCGGACAGGAGAAGATGGGTATCGCTCTCCAGAAACTGGCCGAAGAAGATCCTACGTTCCGCGTTCACACGGATAAGGACACCGGCCAGACGATCATTTCGGGCATGGGCGAACTTCACCTGGAGATCATCGTGGACAGACTGCTCCGCGAATTCAAGGTGGAGGCGAACGTGGGTAATCCCCAGGTCGCGTACAAAGAAGGCATCCGCAAGGCGGTGCATCAGGAGAGCAAGTTCGTGCGTCAGTCAGGCGGCCGCGGTCAATACGGTCACTGCGTTATTGACGTCGAACCGCTCGAAAGAGGCTCCGGATACGAATTCGTCAACAAAATCGTCGGCGGCGTGATCCCCAAAGAATATATTGCCCCCATCGATCAGGGAATCCAGGAGGCAATGCAGGCGGGCGTGCTGGGCGGTTATCCTACCGTTGACCTCAGAGTCACGCTGGTAGACGGTTCGTACCACGAAGTCGACTCTTCGGAAATGGCGTTCAAGATCGCCGGATCGATGGCTATTAAAGATGCCTGCCGCAAGGCGGATCCGGTCCTGCTCGAACCCATCATGAAGGTCAGCATCACCGCGCCGGAAGAATACCTTGGCGACGTTATCGGCAGCGTAAGTTCCAGAAGAGGCCGCATAGACGGAATGGAAGACGTTGCCGGAACGAAGCGCATAACCGCGTACTGCCCGATGGCGGAAATGTTCGGTTACGCGACTTCGCTGAGGTCAATGACGCAGGGCCGCGGCACGTTCATTCTTGAACCGAGCCATTACGAAGAGGTTCCGAAGAACGTTCAGGATGCCGTGCTCAAAAACCGCGCGGTAATGTAATAACGGTTAGCCCTTATTACTGCTGCGCAAAGAATCGGAGCGGACAAAAAAGTCTTGCGCCGAAAATAAAAATAGTGTATTATTTATATACGCGCTTTTTAGTGTCATTTCTTTAAGGAGGAAAACAAAATGGCAAAGCAAAAGTTTGAAAGAACAAAGCCTCACGTAAATATCGGTACCATCGGTCACGTTGACCACGGTAAGACAACGCTGACGGCTGCTATCACCAAGG
>JAGADO010000106.1 GCA_017613535.1 Clostridia bacterium
ACTCGACGGAAGGCGCGAGATCATTGCCGGAATCAACCATATGGCATGGCTGCTTGACATACGCGATAAGGACGGGAACGACCTCTACCCCGAGATCAGGCGCCGCGCGAAAGAGAAGAACGCTAACGAAAAGCACGACGACATGGTGCGCTTCGACTATATTGACAAGCTCGGCTATTTCTGCACCAAATCGTCTGAGCACAACGCGGAGTATAACCCGTTCTATATCAAGGCAGGCCGTGAAGACCTGATCGAAAAGTTCAACATTCCTCTCGATGAATACCCGCGCCGCTGTATCGAGCAGATCAAAGGCTGGGCAGCGCAGCGCGACTCCATTCTTGCGGGCGGGAACGTCTCGCACACGCGCACGAGCGAGTACGCTTCGCACATAATCGAGGCAATGACGAAAGACCGCCCCTACAGGATCGGTGCGAACGTGATAAACAACGGCCTCATTTCGAACCTTCCGAAAGAAGCGTGCGTGGAAGTGCCGTGTATGGTTGACCGCATGGGCATCCGTCCGATATACGTAGGAGAGCTGCCACTCCAGTTGGCAATGATGAACTCTTCGAATATTTATATGCAGCTGCTCACGATCCAGGCGGCGGTCACCGGCGACAGACGCACCGTGTGGCAGGCGGCAATGGCAGACCCGCACACCGGAGCGCAATTGTCGACGGACGAGATCAGAGACATGTGCGAAGAACTGCTTGACGCGCACGAAGCGGCCGGGTATCCCTGCCTGCACGAACCCTGAAGGACTTCTGAGATGACGCGAAAAGGACGGCGCTTGAGTTGAAAAAGACATTGCTTTTTGTAAGGATATTGTGCCTGCTGACTGCGGGGCTGATAGCGATCGGAATGCTTTCGGCCTGCACCGGTGGAGACTGGAACGGAGATAACGGGAACGGAAACGGGAACGGAAACGGGAACGGAGATAACGGAAACGGGAACGGCACGGAGGAATTCACTGTGAAAACGATCGAAAACATCACTCCTGCGGAATATTACCGCAACGGGTACACCGCCAATTCCGTCATCGGTATCGACCAGTTCGAACGCACGTTCGGGGCGACTGCCGGGGATAAGAAGGACAAGGAGCGCAACGTCGGTATCTTCTATTTCTGCACGCTCGGACAGCACGGAGGCGAAAAGATATACGACGTCACCAAGATCCTGGCTATGGACAACGGCATAGAACTGATGTTCAAGACGGACAACGACATTGCCCCCGCAGGACAGGGCTATTTCTGGGGCGAGCCGCTGTACGGTTACTACAATTCCGCCGACAGCTGGGTCATCCGCCGTCACCTCTCGCTGCTCACGCTCGCAGGCGTTGACTTCATCGTATTTGACGTCACGAACGCTGTCACGTACGACACTGTCGTGATGCGCATCATAAATGAGTGCAGGAAAATGATCGACGCAGGCTGGGATATTCCAGGGCTGGTGTTCTACACGAACGCTTATTCGCACCGCGTCATAATGAATCTGTACAACAGCTACTATAAAAGAGGCGCGTACGAAAACGTCTGGTACTATGTTGATGGAAAACCGCTGATCATCGGCAATATTTCGAAAGAATCCGATTATATAGAAGTCAGATCGCGCGAAAAGGATTACCAGGCCAACGATCTGTCCGAGGAGATACTGAACTTCTTCTATTTCCGCGATTCGCAGTGGCCGAGTGACAGTTTCAAGGAAAACGGCTTCCCGTGGATCGAATGGACGTACCCGGCGCCTGTCCACAACGACGTGATAAATGTGTGCGTCGCCAGCCATCCCGCGCTCCCGATGTCGTTCTCGGTGACGAGAGGCGATAAAAACTGGGGCAGAGGCTGGAACATGGAGACTAAGCAGAACGAGCCCGAGAAAGCGTACGAAGGTCAATTCTTCCAGACCACCTGGGACGTTGCCCTGAAAGAGGATCCTGGCACGGTATTCGTCACCGGCTGGAACGAGTGGGTCGCTGGCAAGAGCATGTATGACGGCGAGTACGCGATGGTCGATCTGTGCAATATGGAGTTTTCGAGGGATGCCGAGATGATGAAAGGCGGTTACAACGACGCTTTCTACATCCAGCTGGCTAAAAATATTCGCGCTTACAAGAGCGTAGAGATAAGCGAAGGCAGCCAGTTTGCCGCGAGCGAACTGACGATACCGATGACGGATGACGTATCAGCATGGGACAACGCATATGCCGTGTTCCGCGACCCGATTGTTGTCAATAAAGCCCGCAGCAGCAACGGCGCCGCTCCTTCCGTTCACTATGACCAGGCAGCCGCGCGCAACAACGTTACCGAGATACGTGTCGCCTGCGACGCAGATCATTTCTATTTCCTCCTCAAGGCCGATGCGGATATAGTGCCGCGTGAAGAAGGCGACAGAGGCTGGATGAACCTGTTCATCGGTACCGGACGCCTTGAAAATAAGGGCTGGGAAGGGTACGAATTCGTGATCGGACGCGAGGATGCGGGAGACGGCAGGCTCAGCATCGAAAAGCTTAACGCAGACTTTACGGGAACGAAGACAGGCGAGGCAGAATATACCGTTTCGGGCGGAACGATGCAGGTGAAGGTGGCGCGTTCGGCGCTCGGTATCGAGGCCGGAACGAACCAGTTCTATTTCAAGTTTGCGGACGGTATTGACGAGCCTTCGGACATCATGGATTACTACGTGTCGGGCAAGTCGCTGCCTATGGGCAGGCTGAGTTTCCGCTATATCGGCTGACGGATAGGCTGCCGGCGCGCGGATGACGCGAAGCCCCGCTGCCGAAAAAATTGTACTTCATGTAAAAGTATGATATACTAAAAAGACAAGTCCGGACGGGAACCGGACCGAGGCGCGGCCGGGATCTCCGCCGTACGCCTTAATGAGGAGGAAAAAGTTTTGGGAAACCGCACAGACGAATATCCTGAAATTGAAAATACAGACTCCGGTGAGGAAGCCGTTGTCTCCGGTGCCGAGGCCGTTCTCCCCGGTGCGGAAGATGCGTCAGAGCCAGGTGCGGGAGCAGACGTCGTTGACGAAGACGACGATATGATCATTGCCCCGGACAGACCTTCTGCTGCGCGTTTTGAGCAGGGAGAGGTCATCGAGGATGAGGTCGACGGACTTTTCGACGGCCTTGATGAGATCGACGACGGATCTGATGACGGTTCCCGTGACGGAGAAGATGACGATGATTTCGATATCGAATCTGTAGGTTCGGATGGAGACGAAGGTAAAAAAGCCGTGGCGGGCAGCGCTGCCGGGGCTGCTTCTGCTTCGCTCAGAAACCGCGGTTCGAAAGAGACGTTTAATAAAAAAGCTAAAGCCGATAAGAAAAAGAATAAAAAGCAAAAGGAAAAAGAGCGCCGGGAGCGCGCGGATCAGAAGCCTTCCGAGAATGTCGGACGCCATGCCGTTACCACCTCCAGAGGCGTCGTTTATGTAGAGAGCTACAGCGACGACGATTACGAGATGCATACCGGCCTGAAAAGCCGCGTCGCAAAAATAATATTGTCGCTGTTTATAATTGCCGCCGTAGTGTTTGCCGCGATAATGTTCGTGGATTACTGCCGCAGGACCGTTGACGGTGACCGCGTGTATAACGGCATAACGCTCAACGGAAAAAGCGTTGCCGGCCTTACGCGCAGGGAACTGGGAGAATATATCGATAAGACGTACGCCGCGCCTGTATCGGGATCGACGATAACGGTCAGGGCGGGAGAAGATTACGTTGTCTACCCGCTTAACGCCATAATCAGGCTTCCCGATACCGAAAAACTTGCGGACGAAATATATGAATACGCCAGGAGCGGAAACCTTGTCAGCCGCGCGTTCACCGTTATCAAACTGAAGGAAGCAGGTAAAAATTACACGCTTAATTATTCAGTTAACACGGCTACTATCGATGCGATCACCGGGTATATGAACTCCAAAAACCGCGCTAAAGTCGATCCGACGTACACGGTCGAGGAAGACCGCGTGGTATTCACGTACGGCAGCAACGGACTCGAACTCGGTTCCGAGGATATCCAGAGCAGCCTTACCGAATATACGGATAATCTATTAAAGTCTCTCACCGAGGGCACCGCTACAAACAGCGTCAGCGGTACGGTAAATCTCGTGCCGCGCGTTTCGGAATTCAAGAAACTGCTGAAGATCAACGTCGTCAACGACCTGCCGCTCAAGGCTGTCGCGCCCAAGATCGAGCGGAAGTCTGCGACGGAAGTCTGGGTGTCGCCCGGAACGGACGGCGCGGAATACGACGCCGAGCTGCTTGATCAGATCATTGACCGCATCAATTCCGGAGAGCCTTCCGCAGAAGGAACCGAGATCCTTCCGCTTACACGCGAGCAGTCGTTCATAACGAAAGAGTTTTACGAATCGGTGCTCTTCCGCAACGTGCTCGGAAAGGGCAGCAACGTCAATACTCCCGAGACCGAGCCCGAGAGAGCGCTGCTGAACGAAAACCGCGATAAAAATATTGCCCTGGCGGTCTCGAAACTTGACGGCCTCGTGATAATGCCCGGCGAGGTATTCAGCTTTATGGATTCGATAAAAGCTTACGAAGCCAAGACGGGATTCCTGTTCGCGTACGAAAATTATTACGGCATTGAAAATCCGGTCGAAGGCGGAGGCATTGCGCAGGTAAGTACGGCGCTGTACAATGCCGCGCTCCTTGCAGACGCCGATATCGTTGTCAGAACGAAGTACAGATTCGCTCCTTTGTTCGGTCTGATGGGTTATGACGCATACACGTCGATCAAGGAAAAATCCGACCTGAGGATCAAGAACAATGACACGTTCCCGTGGAGGATCGAGGCGAAATACACGTCCGGTACGGTCAGCGTGTCGATCAACGGCACCGTGTTCTGGGAGACCGACTTCCTTGACGAGGAAGGCAAGCCGATCGATCCGGAGCTGATACCTAAGAACATAAAGATCGTTAAAGACAGGCCTGAAAAGGAATTGTCAACGCAGATCGCACGCCGCAACGCATACGTCGTGAATACGTTCTCCGATCCGAATATGGACGAGGGGACAACGAGTATCTACCAGAAGGGTATTGACGGCTACACGCTTAACCTTTACCTCATCGTCAGACAGGGCGGTAAGGAGGACAAGCAGTTCATCGGTGTTGAGACGTACGAGTCGCGCTCCGAATACATTATGACCGGCACGAGGGTCGTGACACCCACGCCTACCGAAGTGCCTACCGAAGAGCCTACTCCTACACCTACCGAAGTACCTACCGAGATCCCGACAGAGATCCCGACCGAAGTACCTACTGAAACGCCTACCGACGCCCAGACAGACGTGCCCGAGACACCTACCGAACCGGTCGCAACGCCTACCGAAGATCCCGGACCTACCGACGAGCCAGCACCGACCGGCACGGAAGAACCGGGACCTGCGGATGAAGTGACGGAACCGTCGCCAACACCAGAAGAATGAGACCTCCGGTAAATAAAAATCAGATAATCGAGATCTGCCCTGATTCAGTGAACGAAGCCGGTGACGGCGTAGCGAGGATCGAGGGCGGATTTGTTATTTTCTGCAAAGATCTGCTCCCGGGAGAGCGGGGGAGCACGCGGATCGTTAAAGTTAGCGGAAACTATGCGGTCGCGCGCGTTATGAGCCGCGAAAACAGTTCGGAACTCAGGCGGGAGTCGGTCTGCCCGTATAATGCGAAGGGGTGCGGCGGATGTGCGTTTGCGCATGTTACGGACGAGGGGCAGCGCTCTTTCGCTAAAGAGCGCGTCTCCGGCTGCTTAAAGCGTATCGGCGGGTTCGGTACGGAAGGCGGACCGGAGCTGCCGGACGTTGCCCAGTGCATTTCTCCGGAGGGCAATTCTTTCCGTAATAAAACTTCTTATCCCTTTTTCGAAACTGACGGCCGCATCGCCACCGGTTTTTACGCACGCGCTTCACACCGCCCGGTACGGTTTGAACGCGGAAAACCCTGCCCTCACGAAAATCCGCTCGCGGCGCGGCTTCGAGAGGCCATAGAAGAGTTTGCCGCCAGCCGCGGCATTACCGCGTACGACGAAGAAAAGCGCACCGGCGAACTCCGCTTTCTGACGCTGCGTGTGAGCGACCGGACGGGCAGGATAATGGCGGTGATCACGGCAAATTCCGAAAGGCTTTCTCACGAGGATGAGCTGGTACGCGCTCTCTCGGAAGATTTTCCGGAACTTGCTTCGCTGTGGATTTGCACGACCTCCGGAGCGTCAATATCCGGCAGCGGGAACAGTATTTTAGGCGGCCGTTTCCGCCTTCTTTCGGGCGATCCGCAGCTCGAATGTGCTATCGGAAACGCGTCATTTATGATATCGCCGGAATCGTTTTTCCAGGTAAGTACCGCCGGAGCCGAAGCGCTGTACGACACGGTATACCGTTATGCCGGACTGAAAGGCGGAGAATTTTTGCTTGACCTTTACTGCGGCGTCGGGACGATCGGGCTTTACCTGCTAAAGCGGTTCGCATCTGAAAAACAGGCGGCGATAATGCCCTGCCTGACCGGAATAGAGATCGTCGAGGCGGCCGTTGAAAACGCCGTGCGCAATGCTTATCTCAACGGTATCGAAGGGTGCAGGTTTATTGCCGGCGACGTGCCGCGAGTGCTAGGCGAGATAGACCCCGGAAAGCCGGATCTCGTCATTATTGACCCGCCGCGCAAAGGCGTGGACAATTCCCTCGTCGTTTCCCTTCGAACGCTTGCCCCGGGGCGCATCGTTTATGTTTCGTGCGATCCGACAACGCTTGCCAGAGATCTGAAAGCGATCTGTGCGGACGGGCTTTACCGCGTTATGGCCGTGCAGCCGGTCAATATGTTTCCTGACACCGGTCACATTGAGTCTGTTGTCCTTTTAAGTCGGAAAAATATTGACGACCATCTGGAGTTCGTCTGGACGGATAATGAGTTCAGGTAATACTAGAAAAGCGCGGACGGTCAGTTTTTTTGAGTAAAATGAGGTTGCTATGGGAATCGAATCTATTAGTATTATGAACGACATTATTGAATGTGTTCCTTCAAAAGACTTAAGGCGGCATTTGATAGATCACCCGATCAAGCTGACTGTTTTACAGCAGGCAACGATCGTTTCGGAATATGCTGCGAAGAAACATAAAGTAGAGTTGTTGAAGCAACTCGCGGAAAAGGCCGAGACAGATTCAGTATTAACTCTTCTGAACACTGCAATAGCAGATATCAAAAAGACGGGATATACGGGTGAGGCTTCTAACAGAATATATGCTTTGTTATTCCCCCACAATGGTTTTCCTCTTTATCCATTTCTTGAAGTCTGTGCTCTCCCCGTTCTGTTTAAACAGGGGGAATTAATACGGTTTCGAAAACATCATTATTATGTTGTAGGAACACCTGTTTCAACCGAGTATTCAGATTTTACTGATGAATGCTATTATTGCTATGATTTGTCTGTACGTATTCAAAACGGTGCAGATTTATTTTCTGCTCATGAACATATCCATGTTTGTGAGGCAGAAGCTGCCTCCGCTGAAGATTTAAACGCGAGCGAGCAAAAGACGTTAGCAAATGTAAAAAGACTGTTGAAAACCCCTTCTGTTTGATATTCGATTTCTTACCTAAAAAGGTGCATGTCGAGACTGTATGCTGCCTGTACCACCAAAAGAAAGACTTCATTTCAGTGCCGTATGAGCCGAAGAATGCGGACTATCTAAGTACCATAAACAAGTAATAAGTTCGTTATGAGAGGAGAAAGATATGAATCTTGCAGCATTTGATGGCAAATGTGTAAGGATCGTTACCACCTGGGGCGAGGTGTTTGAGGGGGTCGTATCGTATGACGACAAAGAATATGCTTTTCATGAATATGGTCATGATCAGGAAGCTTTGCATCTTACACCAATAATTCTTTTTAAAGATGACATATTAAGTGTTATAAGTCTGGAAAATGTGAACGGTCCGTTTGGGCATTATTCTGAAAAGTATGGCCTTTTAGAAAAGAAGTGCCTGGAGTGGGGAACCGATATGATAGAAGAAGTGTTTGATTCAGAAGATGACAGCCAGATACTCAGAATGCTGGCTTGTATGAATGATCATTTTCAGATACTTGCGGAAAGAGCTGTTCCCGGCATCGCTCCATGGCGCAGCGGAAAAAGCATATCGAAATCAGAAGATGCTGAAAATGAGCTTGGGCCAGTTTACTATGGAGAACTTAAGAACATGCTGAGTGCACTCATAAAAAACAATGAGAACGAAGAAGTCGTTAATGAGGCAAAGGGCCTTTTGGAGAGATTATCAGCATATTTTTCCTGAAATTAGTTGTATTATACACGGCGCAGAAGAAATACAACGGATCAATGTTTACGGCAAGAGCGGCTACAAGTATCGGGACACGCCGACGATCATGCTCAAAGGTCAATGACTGAAGAAAGCGGGTCTTGATATATATGTTTTTATGCTTCCTTTCAATATCACGCACGAAAGTTTCCGAACGGAATATTGTTATCTGTTCCGCCTTTTTCGGCCTGATCCTTTCAAAAAAGCTGGATAAAATGACTGCGACATGTTAAAATAGTTCAACTCATACCACCCGGTAAATGATTTTTTTGACGTGAGGATCGTAAAGAGGGCTAATAGATATGTGGAACGAATTAGAAAGTGAAATTGAACTGGAAGTTTTTTTGCGCAGGATATCCTGCTTCCACGACAGCTGCTTAAAAAGTTTTTCGTACGTTAGCGGAGCGTATGTGAGCCCGGATCTTTCAATGTACCCGCTCAACGATAAAAGGACACTGAATATGATTTTCCAAAGGCAGTCTGAGGATGTTGCCGGCTTCGAGCTGGAATTCTATGGATTGAGGAGTTTCAATTTTGTCCCGACGGATCCGCGATTCACATGCGAGATCGAGGCCGCTAAAATGTTTTTTAAAGATGGTTATATCCATTTTGAAAATGACAGCTGCCGTGTATCAGAGGAGAACGGACGGGTTATTGTCAATTCCGTTTGTGCAGACGGATGCAGATGGAGAGAAATATAAGCAAAGGCGAAGGGAAAGAAAAAAGATGGAAGAACTGAATATACTTTTCAGAACAGACGAAGCATTGCCGTTCCGCGAGGCAGACATCGATAAAGATTTTAAAGTGAACCTGAGCGGAATGGTGGAAGTTTACGACTACGACGCTGCAGTTTTCGGCGAAGGAGGAGCGGAGCAAGACGCGATTCGTGAAAAAGTACTGGAATTATTGCCCGGGTGCCTATTAAAACGGACCGGAAAAGAGCTGATGACGACCCAGGGCGCCAGAGAAGAGCTCAGAATACTTCTGAAAAATGCATTGTCCGATGCGGGTGTGACAGCAGAAGTCATACTCAAGAAAATCGAAATTGCCCGGGAATCCATTGAGGAATACCGATGCCATACAGGCGGGCAGCTCATGAACAAACTGTTCCCGGCCGTAACTCCGGACCGCACATTGGAAGAAGAGCACGGCCCGCTGATCGGCTTCGCACTCAGCTACTCCTCGCACGGTATGATGATGGGCACGAGTTCATACTCCTCGCAGAACCTTGACTGGAACAGAGACGGGAGCATCACTTTAACGTACACGTCGAATGGCAGAGGCACGAGCCTGAACCAGGTATATAACGTTAAACCGGAAATTGCCCGGAAAATGCGCGATTACGTAGCCGAAAAACATCTGGCGGCGCTGTCAAAACAAGAGATCCCGACTATTATGATGGCGGACAATTTCACCAGCGCCTCATTTTCGATGACGTTTGACGACAGCGGGATCGGCGGCAGCCCGTATGAGATGATGAGTGTTAATTGCGGACCGGCCGGAATGACGTTCAGGACAATAGAAAACGAGCTTTCCGCTATCCTGGAAGAGTGCCGTGATACAGGTGAATGTATTGCGAGCGACAGCAAAAAGACAGATGGCATGATCGGCTTCCTCGGCGGATCAGGCGGCATTGTAATTTCTTCTTCACCGTCGGGCGTTGGCGGCGCGAAAGCCCCCGAAATCAAGAGCGTAATCTACTGGACGTGCTCAAATTGCGGCTACAATAAAAACAGCGGAAAATTCTGCACCGAATGCGGATGCCGCCACTGACCGAAAGGATAAACCAATCAGGATGGACACAAAAAGCAAGTCAAAAAAACGCAGAACGATCATCGCGACAGTTATAATCGCGCTTGTCATCGCGCTGGCGATCCCTGCGATCCTGCTGTACTGCGGCGTCATTCATCTAAACAACCCGTCTTCGGAAAAATATCCGGTGAGGGGCGTTGACCTCTCGTCCTACCAGGGCACGGTCGACTGGGACACGCTGGCATCGCAGGGGATAAGTTTTGCATTTATAAAAGCGACGGAAGGCTCGAAGCATATTGACCCGTACTTCGAAAAGAACTGGGACAATGCCTCAAAGACCGGGCTCAGGATAGGCGCGTACCACTTTTTCAGCTTCGAATCATCGGGCGAAAAGCAGGCGGAACTGTTCTGCGGAAACGTAAAACCGGTCGATCGCATGCTCCCGCCTGTTATTGACGTCGAATTTTACGGCAGCTTCAAATCAGAGAAAGATATTGACGCGGCGCAGATAAAACAGGAACTGCGTGTGCTTGTCGACAAACTCACCGAAACCTACGGCATGAAGCCTGTCATTTACGCTTCGAAAGACACATATTCCGCGATCGTGAAAAACGATTTCGGCGACTGCGACCTGTGGTACAGAAGCGTGTACTCAGCCGTTCCGGACGGAGTTGACTGGACGTTCTGGCAGTATTCCAACAGGCACAGGCTGAAGGGCTACGACGGAAAAGAAAAGTATATCGATATGAATGTTTTCTGCGGAAGTCCGGAAGAATTCGAAGCTTATCGGGGCTGATCGGAGGTGCGCGGAGTGACGGAGATCAGAAAAGCGGCTCTTTCGGACGCTGCGAGGCTGCTCGAAATTTACGATTATTATGTAAAGAATACGGCGGTCACGTTTGAATACGACACGCCTTCGCTTGAAGAGTTTACGGCAAGGATGAAGCGCACGCTCGAACGATATCCGTATATTGTCGCCGTGAGAGACGGAAAGATAGAGGGATACGCGTACGCGGGACCGTTTGTGGGCAGAGCGGCGTACTTCCGGTCGTGCGAGACGACAATATACGTTGACCGCAGCGTTCTTAGAAGCGGCCTCGGGAGGGTGCTGTATGAGGCGCTCGAGGCTGAGCTTAAAAAGATGGGGATAACGAACCTTTACGCGTGCATCGGGTACCCCGTGGCAAGCGATGAGTTTCTGACAACGAACAGCGCGGATTTTCACGCGCATTTCGGTTATTCGAAGGCCGGTCATTTTCACAAATGCGGGTACAAGTTCGGCCGCTGGTACGATATGATATGGATGGAGAAAATTATAGGGGAACATATGGAACAGAAGAATTTTACGATCAGGCACGAGGAAAAAGAAGACTACAGGGCGGTTGAAAATCTTATAAGGGAGTCGTTCTGGAACGTTTACAGGCCGGGCTGCAGCGAACACTACGTTATGCACGTGCTCAGAAACGACCCGGCATTCATTGACGAGCTCGACTTCGTGATGGAGAAGGACGGGGAGCTCATCGGGCAGAACATGTTCATGAAGACCGTTATTGACGCGGACGACGGCAGAACGGTAGACGTGCTGACAATGGGCCCGATATGCATTGCACCGGAGCTCAAGCGAAAAGGGTACGGCAAGGCGCTGCTTGATTATTCTCTCGAAAAAGCGGCTGAACTCGGTTTCGGCGCGGTTTTGTTCGAGGGCAATATCGGTTTTTACGGTAAGTGCGGTTTTAATTACGCGTCTGAGTTCGGGATCAGGTACCACGATCTGCCGGAAGGTGCGGATGCGTCTTTCTTCCTGTGCAGGGAACTGCAGCCGGGATACCTTAACGGTGTTACGGGCGTGTACAGGACTCCGGCGGGATATTATGTCGATGACGCTGACGTCGAAGAGTTCGATAAATCTTTCCCGCCCAAACAGAAACTCAAACTTCCTGGACAGCTGTTCTGATCCGGAGGTGGCCGCGCATGGTAACAGACGAAATAAGAGAAGAACTGATAAGGCTGGGGGACGCTAAACTCGCGGAATTTCAAAGCAAATTGACTCCGACGGTCGAACGAGGGCGGTTTTTAGGCATATACACGCCTGAATTGCGGAA
Organism: Clostridia bacterium; assembly: GCA_017613535.1. Taxonomy (GTDB): domain Bacteria; phylum Bacillota; class Clostridia; order UBA1212; family UBA1255; genus UBA1255. The sequence continues at coordinate 12,166 of JAGADO010000106.1, forward strand.
ACTCGCGAAACAGTACGGTAAAAGGAAAGATATTGACGCATTCATGAACGGTCTTCCGCATTATTATTTCGAAGAAAACCAGCTGCATGCGTTCATCATTTCGGAAATGAAAGATTTCGATAAGTGCGTGGCTGCGGTAAACGCGTTTCTTCCTTTCGTTGATAACTGGGCAACGTGCGACCAGATGTCGCCCAAAGTGTTTGCAAAACACAGGCGCGAACTTCCGGAGCTTGCCGGTCAATGGATCGATTCGGGCCGCACTTACACCGTCCGTTTCGGTATCGGAATGCTTATGGAGCACCTGCTTGGTGATGATTTCGATGCGTCATATCCCGGGACGGTCGCCGCGGTCAGGTCGGACGAGTACTACGTCAATATGATGATCGCCTGGTATTTTGCCACTGCGCTTGCCAAGCAGTACGATGCGGTGCTGCCGTACATCGAGGAGCGCAGGCTCGATGCCTGGACGCATAATAAAGCGATCCGGAAGGCGATCGAGAGCAGGCGGATAAGCCCGGAGCAGAAGGAGTATCTGCGGAGCCTGAAGATCAAGGGCTGAAGGCGCTTTTCCTGATTGCGCTGCCGAAGAAAAAGCGCTATTATATTGGAGGCGTGGATGGAAGCGCGCCAAGAGGGAAAAGTATGGAACTTTACGATCAGATTTTTAAGAGAAAATCGTTTCATCTGTTCAGAAACACGGAGCCGATGGATGACGCGGACGTGCGGAAGATCGAAAAAATAATTGACGCCGCAAGACCGCTTGACCCGGACATAAAGACCGAGACGGTCATTGTCCGTGAGAAAGAGACGACATGCAGGCGCGGCGCCGATTTCTGCATTCTGTTTTACAGCGAAATAAAAGACGGTTATCTGAGAAACATCGGGTATATCGGGGAGCAGATCGACCTTATGCTCGCGGCGGAGAATTACGGCGCTCTCTGGTTCGGCATCGGAAAGCCTAAAGAGCTCAAAAGAAACGGGCTCGATTACGTGATAATGATCGCCGTGTCGAAGATGCCAGGGACGTCGTTCCGCGCGGATATGTTCAAATCGAAGCGCAAGCCTCTTTCCGAGATCTGGCAGGGACCGGTCAATGACTTTTCGGATATCGTCAGGTTTGCTCCGAGTGCGTGCAATTCCCAGCCTTGGTTCGTTAAGAACGACGGTGCGCTTTACGTTTACAGGTACAGAAAGCCGGGTAAGCGGGGAATAATGCCCGCGGCGAAGGTCCCGTTTTATAACCGCATCGATATAGGAATATTTATCTGCTTCATCGAAGTCTGCCTCGCTCACGGCGGGACCGGATTCGAGCGCGAACTGTTCCCCGACGACGGCGGAGACGCTGAAATGACGCTTAATGCCGTATATAAGATCAAGTGAAAGCTGTTTTACGATTTTTAAAAAAAGAATTGATGCTGACTCTCTCGCTCCTGGCAGCCGTGATAGCGATGATCATCACGCCGCCGTCTGCGAAACTGCTCTCGGATATTGACTGGCGCACGCTCGGAACGCTGCTGATGATGCTGTGCGTACTGGAAGGGTTCAAGCAGGAAAACGTTTTAAGACCTCTTGTCCGGCTGGCAGGCGGAATAAAACGTATGACCGGCCTGTCGCTGTTTCTGATATTCGGCGTGTTCTTCACGTCAATGTTTGTCACCAACGACGTGTCCCTCATAATATTCGTGCCCCTCACCATACTGCTGTTCCGCAGCGGGGGCAAGGAAAAGTACATCCTTCCCGTCATCGCCATGGAGAATATCGCGGCGATCCGCGGCAGTCTGCTCACTCCTTTCGGCAGCCCGCAGAACCTGTTTCTTTACGGCCAGTCGGGCGTCAGCGCGTGGCATTTCATGCTGCATATGCTGCCTCTTTGCGCCATGTCAGGCGTGCTGCTCGTGGGATTCGTGTTTTTCCTTTACCGCAAAGAACCGCGCGAAGAGATATCCGCCGGCGGGGCCGGGACGCCCTGGCTTCCGGAACGCAGAAAGCAAAGGATCGTATACGGCGTGCTGTTCCTGCTTATACTTGCGGTGATCGTAACGAGGACAACGTTCTGGTATATTGCCGTCGCGGTGGTGCTGGGAACGATACTGATTGCCGACCGCCGCCTTTTCCTGAAAGTGGATTACGTGCTGCTCGTGACGTTCCTCTGCTTCTTCATATTTTCGTCGTCGATCGCGGCCAACGCAAAGATCGCCGCAGTGCTGAGCAAGGCGGTGGCGGGCAACGAATACTGGTGGGCTATCGGCCTCAGCCAGCTTATCTCGAATGTTCCCGCGTCGATCGTGCTCTATCCGTTTACAACTAACTTTGCAGGCCTTATTTACGGCGCCGACACCGCCGGACTCTGCTCGCTCATAGGATCACTGGCGTCAGTGATCAACTACCGCATTTACGTCAGAGAATATCCGGGCTGCGGCGGAAAATTCATTAAAACGTTCATGATCGTAAGCTGGGCGTTTTTCCTGATCGTTGTCATACCGGGGCTGCTGCTTTCAAACTGGCCGTTTACATAAAAAAAGATTTGTGATAAACTTTATATAGTGCGTAACCGTGTAATAATGCAGAGGCGCATGATCATCAGAAGCAGGAAAAGATGAACGAAGAGTATTCAGTAAGTGAAAACAATCAGCAATCGCCGGAGTTTCAGACTTATTCCGAATTAAATGCCGAGAGCAATGTCGGAGAGTTCGAGCAATATGCGACTGAATACGGGTATGTCCCGAAGGAATTCCAGACGTACGAAAATACGACGCCGCCCGGAAAACTGACGCGGCACAGCTCGATCCTGAGGGACAATAAAAACAGGCTCGGAAGGCTGCTTGCGATGCTTGCCGCTATCATCGCGCCCGTGCTGCTTGTGATATTGCTCGCATCGAACTCTATATTTGTTGACGTGCGCGGATATACCGCCGAACCTGATCTCCTTGAGGTCAAGCTCAGCTTGTATTCTTCGTCTTCCGACACGGAATTCAACGCTGTACTTACGGACCGCGAAGGAAACGTGGTAAGAGAGCAGTATATTGACAGAAGCGTGCCGCTCCTCCTGTTTACCGGCCTTGAGCCCGGAAGTCTTTATTATCTCGAAGTTTATGCCGACGGTGAATCGCGCCTGAGGCTTAATTATATCCTGCCTGAATACGAAAAGGAAGGTCCGGAGACCGGCCCGACGGGAGGACCCGGATATGAGACCGAACAGCCCGGCGAACCCACGAATGCGCCTGACGTAACTCCTTCCGGCTCAACTGCGACACCTGAGCAGCCTACGGACGAACCTACGAACGAACCTACGGACGAGCCGACCGCGGCGCCGGAACCTGTTATCATGCTCTCGGGAGAGGAATCCAAATTTGAATCATTCACACTCACGCTGACCGCCGAAAATATTGACACGGCTGACCTCAGGGCAAAGATCAACGATCAGGACGCGGCTCTTACGCCTCAGGCAGACGGAAGCACCGTGACATTGTCCGCGGATGGACTCGTGCCTGATACCGAGTACCCGTTCGTGATCACGGATAAGGACGGAAAAGAGCTTTATTCCGGCAGCATAAAGACTGCGAAACGCACTCCCGCTCAGGTCACGGTCCAGCTCTTCACGAGCACGCTGACGTGGACGGATATAGAATTTGTTGCCGTGAACCCTGACGGGAATAAGATCACCGCAAAATTTGACGGGCAGGACTTCAACTACACCAAGAACGGTAATATGATGTCGTTCGTGTTCAACGGGCTCGAGGTGGGATCGGCCCACAGGATCGATTTCTACGACTGGAACGGCTCGCTTATATTGTCGTACCCGTTCACGACGAGAGCGAGGGAAGGCGCGAGCGTATCTGTAACTTCGCAGACGATTGGTATTGACAGCGCATCGATCACATTCTCTATCACGAACCCGGATAACAACGCGCTCTCTGTCAGATACGACGGCACAGTTATCGAATCGGAACTGACGGCGTCAACATTCGATTTCAGCAGAAGCGGCCTCGCATACGGCGTGTCGCATCTTATCGAATTCATTGATTGGGACGGAACGGTAATTTATACGCACTCGTTTGCACCGAGGGCAAGGCGCGCCGCGAGCGTGTCTGTCGCTTCTCAGACGATCGGCATCGACAGCGCATCGATCAGGTTCACGATCAATAACCCGGACAGCAACGAGCTCTCCGTCAGGTACGACGGTACCGTCATCAAATCCGCGCTAACGGCTTCATCGTACGATTTCAGCAGAAGCGGCCTCGTTTCAGGCGTTACGCATAAGATCGAATTCCTCGACTGGGACGGCAGCGTAATATTTACGCATACGTTTGCGGCGAGGTCAAGGAATCCTGCTACCGTTTCATTCACCAATGTTTCGGCGGGATACAACAGCATTTCCGTCAGACTCAGCGTCAGTAACCCTGACGGGAACGAGCTCGAGCTCAGGGTCAACGGAAATCGCGTGAGTGCCGATCTTTCGTCTGCTTCTCCGTCGGCAAGCATCACCGGCCTTGACCCGAGGACGAGCTACACGATCACGGTTCAGGACGTATCGTGCGGCTCGACCGTTGCGACAACGACTGCGACTACTGTCACGTCGGTGAACTGGTCCCAGGACGGTTCGGGCAATACGACGTTTACTCTGACTGACGCGTTCGCGAGCCTGTACCCGAATGCGGCGATCACCGTTACGGACAGCCTCGGCTATAAAGTAAAAACAACTTCTCCGAGCTCGAAGAAATTCTACGTCGCGGCGAGCGATTCCGTCTACAGCGACAGCTACACCGTGAAGGTCACTTCCGGAGGCAGCACGGTCGACACCGTAACTGCTTCGCTCTCGGGCAAGGCAAGGCCTGTCATCGGCATGACATATGAAACTTACGGGCCTGCGACTCTGGAAGAAGCAAAGAGGAATGGGTACAGCTGGATCTCATATCCCGGATACAAATATCAGCTCAAATCGGGATATGTCGAGGATGTATATAGAGACGACTCTGAAACTCCTGAAGTTATACCCGATAACACGCACTGGACCGCACTTATCGTTAAAAACAGTTCCGGCGAGGTCTTCAGGATCGCTGTTTCAGGAATCGGGATAGAGGAAGAATGTGTAAGACTGACCGGCACCGAATGGATCTCGTTCTGGGCGTTAGGCGGAAATTACGACGATGCGCCTGCCGGAACATATACCGCTGCTCTATATACGGCTGACGGATACACAGTGGACGAGATGCAGGATATGTTCTACGAGGCAACAGAAGCAGAGGATTACGAAAAAGCCATGCCTCTCATCAACGCATTTATCTCATCCGGCAGGCGCGTGTCGAAAAACGTCAGTTACAATGTGCCGGATGATGACGGTTACAAAGGGGACGGCTATACCACAATAAACAGCGCGCAGATAGTTCGCGACAGATTGCTTGTAAACGCAACTGTCAGCTATTACGGAGACACAGGGCTGGAAGGTTTCCTCGTGTTCGTATCCGCATCCGATCCGACAGTGATGCTGAGCGATCCTATATCTCTCGGGACAGGCAGCACATACGGATACTCGATCGATCCGACATACCTCGATACAACGGATCCCGTATACATGATCATTTACACAGGAACGTTCAGCCCCGAAAACTATATTGTCATTGACTATATAATACCGCAATAATAAGACGCAATAAAACACGTTATGCAAAGAAAGGATTTTGAAAAATGATTACTTTCAAAGAAAAATCCGAAAAGACCCAGAAAGCGGTCGGAACTATTATTACAGTACTGCTGCTCATACTGGCTGCGGCATATTTCGTACTGCTGATCTTCGGCGGGAAGATCTTCGGCGAAGAAAGCCGCCTGTACAGGAGCATCAATCTGTTCAGCGGAGCAGGCGACTACATCAAGTGGGTAAGGATACTCAGCTACGCCTTCTTCTTCTTCACGATCGGCTACATCATAAGGGTCATCATCAGCTGGATATCGACGTTTATCAAGAAGCGCAAGGCGATCCTGGACCTGCTGGGGTCGTTCATCAAATATCTTTCGGTGATCATATTCGTGTTCGCGACGCTGAAGGTCTTCAATGTTGACACGGGCACGCTGCTTGCAGGCATCGGAATATTGTCCCTGATCGTAGGCCTCGGAGCTCAGCCGCTGATCGAAGATATAATTTCCGGCTTGTTCATCGTGTTTGAGAACGTGTTTGACGTCGGGGAAATTATTATTGTCGACGGCTTCCGCGGCACCGTGCGCGACATCGGCATCAGGACGACGAGATTCGAGGATACGAGCGGTAACTTCAAGATCATGAATAACTCCGATCTGCGCACCGTTATCAACCTCACCGATCATCTCACGCTCGTTCCGTGCGTCGTGCAGATCGAGTACGGCGAGTCTATCGAGCGCGTCGAGGCGGTCATTAAGGATCACATCGAAGAAGTCGGAAAGGCGATCCCGGATATCGTGGAAGGCCCGTTCTACAAAGGCGTTTCGGAACTCGGATCGTCCGGCGTGTCGCTCAAGTTCGTGGCGAGGTGCGAGGAGGCCAACAGGTTCCAGGTGGAGAGAGATTTGAACAGAGAGTTCAAGCTTCTGTTCGACGCTCACGATATCAATATTCCGTTCACGCAGGTCGTTATTCATCAGCCTACCGTGTTCACTCAGGCGAACGAGGCTGACAAGCGCAAGTCCGCGGCATTTGTCGAGGAGCAGCGTGGAAATACTGCTGAAGCGGCGGACAACGACTATCGCGCATAATTATTAACATCTTAAATTGCCGCGCCTGCGGTGCGTTCCCGAAATGTGCGGGAGCGTGTTGCGAGCAGCGGCAATTTTTAGGTTAACCGGCTCCGGTGATGCAGGGGGATATGGTCATGGGTAAATTATATAAAGCGTTCAGAAAAATGATGTGCCTCGGTCTCTCGGCGGCAATGCTCGGCTCTTGTGCCGGAGGGCTTGCCGGCATCGTCCCTGCGGCATCCGAGACCGGGTCCGGAGAGATAAAAACAGAGGTGTTTCAGACATCATCGACGTACGATCTGGGCATTGACGCGGACAACGTCAGGCTCGGCTGGCGCATCGTGACCGAAAAGCGCGGCGTGTACCAGAAAGCATATAACTGTGTTGTCACCGACGAGCGCGGAGCAGTGGCCTGGGACAGCGGCTGGGTCGAGAGCAGCGTACAGACAGGCATTGTCCCCGGAAACCTGAAACCCGAAACGATATACAAAGCCGCTGTCAGCATCAGGACGAAGGACGGTACGGAATCGGGCTTCGGAGAATCGCTTGAATTCGAGACCGCTCCCTCAAAGCTTGAGGGCAGCTGGATCGCCACGGACAGATTGCTCCGTTACGAATTTGAGCTTGACCAGCCGCTTTCGAACGTCGAACGTGCGCGCTGCTACCTGGCGAGCACCGGTATCATAGAGATCCGCCTGAACGGGTCAAAGGTCGGAGATCTGATCTGGGGGCCGCGTAAATCCGTACCGGATAAAATAGCATATTACAACACTTACGACATCACTTCTATGCTGCTGGAGGGTGCTAACTGTATCGGCGCGTACGTCAGCGGCAGCACGTATATGAGCCACGATCTGTGCGGAATGCTCAGGATACGCTACAGGGACGGCAGCGTTCAGACGGTGAGCACCGGCAGCGGCTGGAAGGCATGCGTGTCATCCGAAATAGTCAGCGAAAATCTGTCCAAGGGCGAAGATATCGATATGCGCAAGAAGACTGACTGGGATACGCCCGGCTACAAGACGAATTCGAGCTGGAAAAAGGCGGAGACCGTGGCGTTCGAGGCAAAAGACGGGGAGCTTCAGATACCGGGAAATTCCGGCACGTTCACGACGTATCAGACGTTCAAAGGCAATTACACTATCGAAGCTGAAGTAAAGGTGATACAGGGCGTTGCCGCGATCGAATTCGGAGCGAAGGGCACAGAATCGAACCCGCTTATGTGGCAGGTGGGAACGGCCGGACTCAGGCTGCACCGCGTGGGATGGACGGATATTGACACACCTTCAGCAAAAGGGCTTGGCGCGAATAAAAAAGTGACGATGCGGATCGAGATCGCGGACGGCACGGTCACGACGTTCATTAACGGCACGCAGGTGCACAGCGCGAAATTGCCGCGGAGCCAGACGGACGGAGCACTGGGAATACGCTCGGCGCTGGACGAAATCGCCGTATACGACCGTATCACGGTGACGCAGGACGGAAAAGTGATCTGGGAAGACAATTTCGACACGGTCGACACGACAAAATGGACGTTCCCGGGCAATGCCGAGATGGTGCCTGCACCCGTCGGCACCAAAGTGCTGCGCGAGATCAAACCCGTATCATGCACTAAGCGCGACGGTAAAAAAACAACGTACATACTCGATTTCGGCGTCAATATGCAGGGCTACGTCAGGCTCACCACGTCCGGGAAAGCCGGGGAAAAATATAAGATAGAATATGCGGAGATGCTCGATGAGGAAGGCGATATCTGGGCAAATACGACGGCGCATAAGCCTGTTTCCACGTACACGCTTTCGGGCGGCAATGACGTTTTCGAACCTCGCTTTTTCTACACCGGCTTCCGCTACATCCGCGTGACACCGCCCGACGGCGAGGCATTCGATCCGAATATTTTCACCGCGTGCTTCACGAGCGACGACGTAGTGCAGACCGGCTTCTTCGAATCATCTAACGAGCGCCTTAATAAGGTGTTCGAGATGTACAACGTTTCGCAGCGATCCAATATGATGGGTAACTACACCGATTGTCCACAGCGCGAGAAGAACGGCTGGACAGGCGACGCCGCCGTAACGAAAGAATCGTGCGCGATGCTCCTTGCCGACTGGGCGACGGCTGAAGCCTACCTCGAAGCGATGCTGCAGGACGTAAAAAATGACGGGCGGCCGCAGATCGTTGTCCCGATAGCATCCGGCAGCGAAAGCGGCGCTCAGTACGACATAACCTGGGCCTCCGCCATATTCATTTTCCCGTACGAACTCTACATGCAGACAGGCGATAAATATTATATCGAGCACAGCATCGACACGCTCATCAGAGTGTTCGAGTACGCTAAAACGTACGAAAAGAGCGGTATCGTCACGCAGAACGTGTACGGAGACTGGGTCGGTTTCGATAACGGCGCCGGGCTGATCGACCGCGGCTTCCTTTCCGCCTCCTGCTACTATTACTGCGGAATGCTGCTTGAGGAAATGATGGATATAATCGGCCGCGACAGTTCGGCGCACAGAGCGCATATGGAAGAAGTGTACGATGCCATCCAGCTGCGCTATTTCTGCTCCGACTATTACGCTGCCGTAAACCAGACGAACAATGCAATGGCGCTCGATTTCGGACTTGTGCCGTCGAGGTACGAAGAAACGATTCTCAATACGATAAAAAAGGTCTGCGAGGACAAGGGTCGCGTCCTGGGCACGGGCGTGCTTGGCACGAAGTCGCTGTACGACGCGCTCAGTGAGGCCAACGAGCACAAGCTTTTGCTGGATATGACGATCGCGAGCGAGAAATGCTCGTTCGGTTTCATGATCGACAACGGCGCCACGTCTCTCTGGGAGTACTGGGATACCCCGGGCAATAACTTTAACTCTAACGCCGGCGAGTTTCTTGCGTATTTTGATTCACTTAACCACGTCATGCTGGGCGGCGGTCCTGCGTGCTGGATGTTCCAGGGTCTCGGCGGAATCCGTGCGAAAGAAGCGGGGTACAGTTACCTGGAATACCGGCCCGGCCTCGAGAGCGGCCTTAAATACGTGAATTCATCGATCGATTCGATCATCGGAAAATGCGTTTCCGACTGGAACTACAGCGGCGGAAAACTCACGTGGAACATTCAGATCCCGGCCAATTCTACCGCCACGGTCATAATACCGGTTTCCACCGCTAAGAGCATACGCGAATCAGGCAAAGATATTTTCAAAAAGAACGGCGACGGCATCGAGTTTAATTACGTTGACGGCGACGGCAATTTTGTCTATACGTTCAGCGGCGGCACTTACATGCTCGAAGTGAGCAACACGCCTTACACTGACGTCGGTCCGGACAATACTTCCGGCAGGGCGCTGAAGATCGCGCTTTGCATTACGGCTGGTGCGGCAGTCTGCGCGGCAGCCGCTTCAGCAGCTATTGTGGTTAAAAACAAGAAAAAGCATAAATGAGGTATTCTCCTGATATCTCGCACTAAAACAGCAGAATTTATTTAATTTATTGCGAATATTGCTTCAAAATGATGCAATTTGCAATATCGTGTTGAATTTATGTTAAAAAATGTGATACAATACAATAGTCTACTGCGGATTTTTTCCGAAACAGAGAATAAGGAGGAAAAAACATGAAGAAATTGTTACTTATTGTAATCGCTGCAGCACTTGCAATATCGCTCTTTGCGATAGCCACTTCTGCTGAAGAATCTTCGATCGAGCACACGAACATTGACTTCGTATGCATCGTTGACTCAAACGGCGCGATCATTGAAAACGCAGGCAAGGGCGCCGATCTCGGTAACCTCAAGGTTCAGACAGATGCCGGCGCTGCGTACCTCTGGCTTATCGGCTGGCATTACCCCACGAAAGAACCCGTTGACTTCGGTTATCAGATCGATGACGGCGAGATCGTATACGGCGGAATGAACTGCACCTACAACGAAGGCACCTCCGGTGTTATTGCATCCTGGAGCGAAGAATGGGCACTCCATGCCGACTGGGTCAGAACGTTCAACGGTTACGTACCCATGCCGGCCGGCGCACATGAAGTCAAGCTTTACGTGAAGTACACCGACGGAAATACCAAGGTCATTTATAAGACCAAGTATTCCACCGATGACAGCAACATCGCTCTTGGCAAACCCGCGTTCGTTGACCTCTACAATGTCGGTTCATACGGTTTACCTTACTGGGATCCCTCGTTCCTGACCGACGGCACGAAATGGCTCTTCAACGCAGACCTTGCCAACCCCGTTCCGCTGGGCTGGTACGGCGCATATGCTGCAAATGCTTCCGCTAAATTCTATATCGACCTTCAGGGCGTATATGACCTTTCAAGTGTGAATATTCACGCTATGGGTTTTGATAACGCCTCTATTCCGAACGCATTCACGGTATACGGATCGACAGACGGCGTTAACTGGGAGACCATCGGTAAGATCGAAGGCGTGACCGGAGCAGTTGACTCCGCAGACCCGATCGTATTCACCACGAACAAGCGTGCCCGCTTCATTATGGTCAATGTTGACACGTTCAACACTACCGCATCCGGCGCGGTTATTGGTCTGGGCGAGATCGAGGCTTACGGTACGTTCGTTGAAGCTTCTTCCTTCAAGGCTCCGTACACGATCCACTATTCGACATATGAAGGCACCGTGAGCGGCGATACCGGAGGACTGTGCGGCTGGACCGGATTCACTACCGGCACGCTTACATATTCGTTCGAATTCAATACCGACGTTTCGTTCTACAAAGTCGGATTCCCGGCATTCTGGGCTTATCCCGGAACTCCTCTTCAGATCGACTTCACCAAGGACGGAGAAGTCGTTCTCACCCGCAACCATACGACTCTTGGAGACGGCGGATTTGCGCTTCCTCTCGGCGAGACTCTTCCTGCCGGACAATACGTCTGCAAGATAACTATTCTGGACAATACTCTCGGATCTGCTGAGGCAGGATATCCCGAAGGAGCATATCAGGACTACATCGTTGTAGGTTATGCTGACAACGGCCTGCTTGGTACCGATTATGTTGTCGCCGATCGCGGCCAGCCCGCTATCGACATCTACTCGACAGAGGAGAACAGCCAGGGCTTCATCAAGCGTGCATACAAGCAGCATGTGAATATCGACGTTGTCCGTCTCGACGGTGCCGATCAGGAAAATGCAGATAACTCTCACATCATTGTTGACGAAAACAGCAAAGAGATCCTTGTCCACGGCTGGCTCGCTGCTAACTTCCCGGTCGAAAAGTACGGATATAAGATCGACGGCGGCGAAGCTGTTTACGATGACAGCTTTATGGTGACCGATTACGGTACGGCCGATAATCCAAATATGGACTACTTCGCTATTATGGAAGCAGCTAAGAATAAGTTCGGACCTGCCGGAAACGGATACCGTGCGAATGTTAAGGTCCCCGTGACCGCAGGCAAGCACACTGTTGAGATCGTTGCTTACGTTAACGGTGCTGACAGACACATCCGTACGTTCTCTTACGGAACCGAAGCCGCTACAGCGTTCGTGGAATATTACTCCCGCGACCAGATCACTCTTGACGGCGTTGACAAAGCTAAATTCGGCGGAAACGACGAAGTGACCAACATCGATGAGAACCTCTTCGATTCGATCGGCAAAAAGCTGCGCATCTGGGGCTGGTACGGAAACAATAAGGGCCTCGATAAGTACGGCGTTAAGGTCGACGGCGGCGAGATCGTTTATTTCGACAGATACGAAGCTGAAGATATCGTTAACCACATCAAGACGAACCTGATCAAGGACGACGACGTTTACGCATCCCGCTTCGAGATCTTCGTTGACATCACCGGCGGCGAGCATACCGTAGAGGTCTTTGCGATCGCTAACGGCGAAGAGCGCCTGCTCTGGACGGTCAACTACAATGCGATCGGCGATTCCATCCCCGAGACCGGCGATGCATCTGTCGTACTGTTCGCAGTGATCGCAGTGCTGGCAATGGGTGCCGCAGTTGTTTTCGTGAAGAAAAAGTCTTTCTGATAACGGCTGAGCTGAAATCAAATTAAAGGTCAAAAGGGACTAAAAAAGCCCTGTTTAAGACCGGCAATCATTCGCTACCCGGCGAAAGATTGCCGGTCTCTTCATTTATTGCATTGCGCGCGTATTAATGGTATTATACGAACGATCGGCGGCAGGGAATAATTGCCGCAAAAGAAGGAGGATCCGGAATATGAATAACGAAGGAATCAGTAAAGTATTTGAATTTCTGAACGAAGCAGGGACGTACTACCTTGCCACCGCAGAAGGCGACCAGCCGCGCGTGAGACCGTTCGGAACAGTTCTTTTTTACGACGGAAAACTCTACATTCAGACCGGAAAGATCAAGCCCGTATCGAAACAGCTTGCGGCGAATCCGAAGGCCGAGATCTGCGCGTTCATGAAAGGCGCGTGGATAAGGGTAAGCGGAGAGCTTGTGAACGACGATGACCGCGCGGTGAAAATCGCGATGCTCGACAAATATCCTGAGCTTAAGGGAATGTACAGCGCGGATGACGATAATACCCAGGTGCTGTATTTTAAAAACGCAACGGCAGTATTCAGCGCATTCGGATCGAAGCCTGAGACGGTCACGTTCTAAGCTGCAGACAGAGCTGTCAATGATCATCAGGATAGCGACCGCAGCTGATCTTCAGCGCATAATGGAAATATACGGCATCGCTCAGGAGTTTATGATCCGGTCAGGAAACCCGGGTCAATGGGCGCGTTCCTACCCGCCGCGCGAACTGATCGGGGACGATATACGGCGCGGAATATGTCACGTTATTTGCGACAACGGCATTATCCGCGGCGTGTTTGCGCTGCTTACCGAGCCCGAACCGACCTACAGCCGCATCGAGGGCGGTCAATGGCTTAATGACGGCCCATACGTCACCATCCACCGAGTTGCGAGCGACGGTCAGGCGCACGGCATATTCACCTGTGCCGCGGACTATTGCAAACAGATCAGCAAAAACGTACGCGTTGATACGCACGAAAAGAACCTCCCGATGCAGCACCAGATAGAGAAAAATGGCTTCAAACGCTGCGGGATCGTTTATGTGCGTGACGGGACGCCTCGTATCGCGTACCATTGGACGGAGCAGTAAATTTACTGCGGAGAAAAACAGAAATGGTAATATTGATAACAGGCGCGACACACACGGGCAAAACATTGCTTGCCTCGCGCCTGATCGAAAAATATAAATTCCCGTGCACGTCGATCGATCACCTTAAAATGGGACTGATCCGCAGCGGAAATACTGCGCTCACTCCGGAAGACGACGGCGATCTTACTGACTATCTCTGGCCTGTCGTGCGCGAGATGATCAAGACCGCGATCGAAAACAGGCAGAACCTGATCGTGGAAGGCTGCTACGTGCCGTACGACTGGCGGAAGGATTTTGACGAGACGTACCTTGCGGACATACGGTTCATCTGCCTGGCAATGACAGATGAATATATTGACGCAAATTTCGATAAAATAGTCGCACACGCCTCGGATATCGAAGCGAGGCTTGACGACAGCTATTGTACGGCCGGGACCATAAAAGCGATAAACCGCGAACTGACAGAAGGCTTCAGAAGGAGCGGGGAACAGGTGACGCTGATCGACGGAGATTACGAAGAGGCGATCGAAACGCTCTTGAAACGCCTTGCCCGGACGATCCCGCCGTTCACGGTCATCCCGCACCTCGAAAGCAACCGCATAACCGTCAGAAAATTGACCGTATCCGACGCAGAAGGGCTCGAAGAACTCGCGCACGACGAAGCTGTGTACCGCTACCTTCCCACGTTCCTGTTCGAACAGAAATACGACGATACCGGCACCGTGATCGACCGCCTGTACACCGAATGCCTCCGCGAATCCATCATTATGGGTATCTTTGCAGACGGACAATTCGCGGGTCTGATCGAACTGTACGGCCATCGCGCTCCGATACGCAAGATAAGTGTAGGCTACAGGCTGCTCCGTTCGTTCTGTGGCAAAGGCATCGCGTCCGAGGCGCTCGGCCTGCTGATCCGCTACCTGTACGAAGAGACCGACACCGAGATCGTTACCGCCAGCACGATGGTAGAAAACCGCGCATCTGCAAATGTGCTGATCAAAAACGGCTTCTCGCTCGTTGCCTCCGCCGTGCCCGAAGACTGGGGATATGAGGAACTGACGCCTGCCGATAAATGGATAAGGTAATCTAAAACGAAATCAATAACAATAACAATGAAAATGAAAAAATACCTGCCCCCTATAATTTTACTAGCCGTATTTGAAACCGTCGCGATCGTCCTCTGGCTCATGAAAAACAATATCTTCTACCTCTTCAACTTCAGCTATATAGGCCTTTCGATCGCGCTCGGCCTGTTCCTCTACATCAGAAAATACAAATATGCGAGACGGATCGTGCAGCTGCTCGTCGGTCTTTATATGCTTATCTACCTCGGACTGATATGCGGCGAAAATATGCAGCTCGAAGGCTTCTGGTACTACCTGTTCACAGGCGTGTTCGAGGCGGCAACGATCCATTATGCCGTGGCAAAGATTTTCGGGCCTCTGATCTTCGGGAGGGGCTGGTGCGGGTACGCCTGCTGGACGGCAATGGTGCTCGATTTTCTCCCGTATAAAACGCCGTCGGGCCCGCGCAAAAAGCTTGGCTGGATGCGGTACGTGATGTTCGCGATATCGCTCGCGTTCGTGGCAGCATTGTTCCTGGCGCACGTCGGCAACATCGAAAAGATCATGTTTGTAGCGTTTATTGCCGGAAACGTGCTGTACTACGCGTCCGGGATCGTGCTGGCGTTCGTCATGAAAGATAACCGCGCATTCTGCAAATATCTTTGCCCCATCACCGTATTCCTGAAGCCAATGAGCTATTTCGCGCTGATACGCGTCAAGTGCGACAAATCGAAGTGCGTGAACTGCGGCAAGTGCAGGAAGGTTTGCCCGATGGACGTTGGCGTCACGGACAACTCCCGCAAGCGCAAAAACGGCACCGAATGCATCCTCTGCCTGGAGTGCAAAAAGAATTGCCCGAAGGACGCCCTCTGACGCGGCAGGCAGCGACGCGGACGATTTAAAATCAAGTTGATTTACTCCGCAAAGTATAATAAAATGACAGAAGCAGAAAGCCCCGTGCGGCAGCGCGGAGGCGGAAGAGGAATAGAATGATCGAATTTCTTAGTAAGAATCTTATACCGATAATGGTCGTCTTATCCGTCGCGATATTTGCGTTCAGGATGTACAGGCTTATGCGCCGCGAAAAGCAGGAAGCGGAGGCCAGGAAGGCGAACGCGGAGAAGGCGTCCGGGGCCGAATACGAGGATGCGGCATCCGCGACAGATGAAGACGGAACAACGCAAAATGACGCACAGGATGGCGCGCAGGACGATGCGCAGGATGACGCGCTGAACGAAGGCGGCGCAGATACTTCGGAATAAAAGGAGGAAAGAAGTATGGGATTTTTAGACAAACTTTTTGCGGGCGTAAAAGCCGATTCCGCAAGCGGCGGTGAAAAAGGTCTTAAAGGAGAATGGACGCAGGACAGAACGATCGTATTGACGAAAATGCCTGAAAACCTTGACGAGCTCAAGGCGGCTGTGGACGTAAAAGATCCGGGCAGCGTGGCGGCGTACTGGCTGTACGGCGTGCTTGGATTGACGGCTGATTACGATATCGGAATGAGCATGATGAAATATCTGTTCGCAGACATCGAACCGTTCGGACGCGGCTTTACAGAAGGCGGCGGAGCGGGCAGAGCAGGCTGGGATCCGTACTTCAACGAGCGCCTCACCGACGACGATTACCGCTGGCTGCCTCGCGCATACGTCCGCGGAGCAGTGGCCGAAAACGGATTCAAACTCGTGGAACCTTTGACCGTTGACCTTCACTACAACGCTCCGAATACCGAAACGATCAATGCCCAGAGCTTCAAGCAGCTTGGCAGACTCAACATCGTTTACTGGATCCAGAGCAACGCCGCAGGGAACAAGGTCAATATCACTCTGAGCCGTTTCGACGGCAGCGACAGGTGGTACGTCACGAGCGGCACGTCCTGCTCGGCGGTGTTTTACGATCAGAGGGGCGGATTAACTGCGGAAGCCAGGGAAAAGCTTTATTCGTGACCCGCGGCAGCATAAAAATGAACGGAGCATACGATCATGCCGTTATTTGAAGTAACTGAAAACGATAAGAGAATTTACGAGACCGAGCTGAAGGACTTTCTGCCCGCGAAGATCATTGACGTCCATACGCACGTGTGGCTCGATTCATTGACCGAACCTGCACCGGAAGACGAAGATCCGCGCGCCGTAAAATGGCCCTCGCTCGTGGCGAAGGATAATAGCATTGAGGATCTTCAGGAGACTTACCGCCTGCTTTTCCCGGGGAAGGACGTTTCTGCGCTCATGTTCACGAGCAGAGTCCACAGCATTGAGAGCGGCGTTAAGAACAATGAATACGTGTCCGATGCTTCGCGCAGGAGCGGCTGGCCCGCATTGTATTACAGCCATCCTCTTCAGAGCGCGGACGAGGTGGAGCGAAAGATCCGGGAAGGCGGGTTCGTGGGAATCAAATCGTACCTCACTCTTTCTCCCTCTTATCTGCCTGAAGCAGAGATACGCATATTCGATTTCTTCCCGAAAGAGCAGCTCAGACGCATGAATAGCATGGGAGCGATCGTGATGCTCCACATACCGCGAAACGGACGCCTGAAGGACCCAGTTAACCTCGAGCAGATACTCGAGACCAAGAGAGAATTCCCGGACATCAGGCTGATCGTGGCGCACGTGGGAAGAGCGTACACGTTCGGGGATGTGGGCAATGCTTTTACCGATTATCTGTGCAAAGCTCCCGACCTTATGTATGATTTCTCGGCCAACTGCTGCGAGTACGCTATCACCGAGGTCATTCGCCACGCCGGTCCAAAGCACGTCATGTACGGGACCGATATGCCTATCCTCAGGATGCGCACGCACAGGATAGAGGAAAACGGCACATATATAAACCTGATTCCGCCCGGACTTTACGGAGACCCGTCGCAGGACAGGCACCTGAGAGAAGTAAGCGCCGAAGAAGCAGAAAAGATAACGTTTTTCGTGTACGAGGAACTCCTGGCGTTCAAACGCGCATGCACGAAACTCGGCGTAACGAAAGAAGACGTTTCCGACATGATGTACGGGAACGCGGCCAGGCTGATCGAAGGGGCAAGGAAATCAATTTACGGATGATCAGATAAAACTTAGGAAAACTTAAGCGGAGGACAATATAGTGAAAAAGACGAAGATAGGCTACCTGCCATTTTACATCAAGTTATACGACGATGCGTACCCGGATATCCGCGCTCCTTACGAGGCGTATATGCACAAACTGATCGGAATGATCGAAGAACGCGGCTTCGAGGTAGTTTACCCCGGAGAAGTATGCAGGGTAAAAGAAGAATTTGACCGCGCCGCGGCAGTATTCAACGCAGATCCGGAGATCGCTGCAGTCGTCACGCAGCATCTGGCATATTCGCCTTCGCTCGAGTCGATACAGGCGCTCCTGTCGCTGCGCGCACCTATAATCGTGTTTGACACTACGCCCGATTACGAACTGCTGAAATACGCCGAGACCGAGGATCGCATAATGCCTAACCACGGAATTCACGGCGTGCAGGATATGTGCAACATGCTGCGCAGAAACGGCAGGCATTATGAAATATGCGCCGGACACGCGCTCCACAGCGACGTTGTCAGCGAACTTTGCAGCCTTTGCCGCGCTGCCGGTACCGCTCTGAACCTCAAAAATTCGCGCATCGGAATGGTGGGCGGAGAGTTCGAAGGAATGGGAGATTTCAGATTGCCCGATGACGTGCTTAAACGCGAATTGGGCGTCGAAACGGTGCGCATGACCGAGGCGGACGGCCGCAAATTCACGCATGCTGTGACGGATGACGAGATAAAGGCGGAGATCGACTCGGATGCGGTCAATTTCGACGTGCGTGCCGTCAATGATTCCGCGTATGCTCTTGCTACGAAGGCCGGACTCGCGGTGCGCAAGTGGATGGAGGCAAATGAGCTCAATGGCGTTACCGTTAACTTCCTCCATACCGATACGGCCGGCATCCCCAAGATGCCTTTCGTGGAGTGCTGTAAAGTGCTTGAACGATGCCAGGGTTACGCGGGAGAGGGAGATAATCTCACGGCTGCGCTCGTTGGAGCACTCATACGCACGTACCCTGACACCACGTTCACTGAAATGTTCTGCCCTGATTGGGCTGAAGGACTTATCCTGCTCAGCCACATGGGAGAGATGAACCCGAAGCTTTCTATGTGGAAGCCCGTGCTGCGCGATAAAAGATTCACTTACAATTCCTGCGGAAACACCGTTTCTCTGAGCGGCTGCTTCAAAGCGGGTAAAGTCGTGCTCGTGAACCTTGCCCCGGCGGAGAAAGGCTTTACGCTTATCGTTACCGCGGCGGAGATCACCGGAGACGGTTATCCTACCGGCGCGTACGAGGCCGAAGTGCAGGGCTGGTTCAAGCCGTCGCTGCCTCTGCCGGAATTTCTTCAGACGTATTCGAAGTATGGCGGAACACATCATTCCGCGATGGTATACGGGGGAGACGTGAATGAGATCGCCGCGTTTGGCCGGTTTATGGGCTTCGAGACGGTGATCATCTGATAAGGAGAATCATAGAATGAAACCAGTAATACGCACGCCGTATTTTGAAATCGGTACGAAAAATTACGTATACGGCGATAAAGTGCTCGAATATGCGCTGGCAGCGGACAAAGCCGCGGAGAAATACGATATTGACGTCCTGTTCATCACGCCCGCGGTGGAGATCCGCAGAGTGGCAGAAAATACGAAGCACCTAATCGTGCTTGCCCCGTACATGGACACGCTCAGACCGGGCCGCGGAATGGCGGATATATTGCCCGAAGCGCTGAAAGCAGCAGGAGCGAAAGGCGTTGTCATAAATCATTGCGAAAAGCCGATGAGCCTGCCTCAGATGAAGGCAACGATCGACCGTGCGCGCGAACTTGACTTTATCGTTTTCGCGTGTGCAGATACGCTTGCGGAGGCAAAGGCGATCGCCCAGCTTCATCCCGACATCATCAACCCCGAACCGTCCGCGATCATCGGAGGCGGCAACGGCGTTTCGCCCATGGATTACGTCATGGATTCGATCCGCGAGATCAAGTCCGTGTACCCGGATATCATGGTCGAGCAGGCCGCGGGGATAACGAACGGGCAGCAGGTTTACGATTTCATTATGGCGGGCAGCGAGGCGGCAGGCGCTGCATCCGGCATCATGAACGCGAAAGATCCGATAGCGATGATAGACGAGATGATCGCCGCAACGCGCCGCGCGGCAGACGACCTTAAAAAACGGGAGAAATGATATGGTAAAAAAGTATTCATTCAAACTTGAGTCGAACCACCGCGCCGTGAGCTTCCACGACGTTACGGACCGGGTGAAGGAGTATATAAAAGAGTCCGGCATGACCGACGGGATCGCGGTAGTTTATTCGCACCACACGACGTGTTCGGTGATAACGCAGGAATGCGCGTTCGATAAGTCCATGACGGGGCTCGAGACGCTCCAGCAGGATCTCGTTAATGTTTTTGAAAAGTGGATCCCGACCTGCCGCTATGAGGGCATGTACCTTCACCCCGGACCGGAAGCGCTGAAGTTCGCGGAAGAGCACGGCGAGGACAATTTCGGCTGCCATAATACGGATGCTCATCTGCGCTCATCGATCATCGGACGGAGCGTCACGATCGTTGTCGACAACGGCATTGCGGACCTCGGTGAGTTCGGCCGTATCCATTTTATTGACTGGGACCAGACACGCGGCCGCACGCGCACGGTCCAGGTGATGCTGATCGGTGAATGACAATGAAGTATCTTATCGGTCTTGACATTGGCACTTCCGCGGTGAAAGGCGCGCTGATGGATGCGGATACACGCATCGTATGCACGTCTGCCGCTCCGTTTACATATTTTGAAGAAGGGACGGCAAAGCTGCTGGATCCGGAGCATTTCGTCAATACCTGCAAGAGCGTGATACGCGAACTGGCATCGAGGGCTGCGGCTGATGCCGAAGCGTGCGGTGAATGCGGCAGAGCGGAGATAATTGCCATCTGCTCGTGCTGCGCCAGCGGCTGCCCGCTGTTCCTTGACGCGAATCTGGCGCCGCTCACGCCTATAATCGGCTGGCAGACGTCCGTCGAGTGGGACGTGCTAAATAAAGTGTACACTAAGGAGGAGCAGGATGCGTTCTACCGCATGGTCGGCTGGGATTTCTTCGACGGAATGCCTGCCGCGAACCTCGCCTGGTTCAAGGTAAACCGCCCCGAAATTCTCGAAAAAACGCACTTTTTATGCATGAGCGCCGAATATCTGAATTACAAGCTTACCGGCCTGTGGGGCCTCACGCATTCGATGGGCACTCCGTCGTACCTGATGGATCAGGAAAAGGGCATTTACAACAGCGCTATGCTCGAAAAATTCGGACTTCGCGAAGAAATGCTGCCGCCTATTTACGATAAAGGCACCGTTTTGGGTGCCGTGAAGCCGGAGATCGCGCAGGAACTCGGGCTCGGAAAAGATACCGGGATCGTGCTCGGAACGTTTGACCACCCGTCCGGAGCGCTCGGAGCAGGCGTGATCGACGAGGGCGAAATGTTATTGTCCTGCGGCACGTCGTGGGTCGAATTCTTCCCTGTAGCAGACCGCGAATTCGCGCTCAGCACCGGAGGGCTCGTTGACCGCTTCATGCTGAAAGGCGCGCCGTACTGCGTGATGAAATCGCTCGAATCGGTCAGTGATAAGATCAACGGTCTTCGCGAGAAACTGCTGGGTAAGATCACATTCAGCGAAAACGACGCGCTGATCGAGGCTTCCGAACCGGGCGCACACGGGCTCAGGTTTGACTTCACGGATGGCGATGCTGAGCGTGCGAAAGGTTTTTCCAGAGCGGATATCGCAAGGGCGATCGTTGAAAGCGCCGCGATAATGCTCAGGGACAATCTCCGCCAGCTCGAGCTGTGCGGTCTTCGCGCGGACAATCTCACCGCGATCGGCGGCATTACCAATTCCGCTACGTGCGTGAATGTTATATCTGAAATTCTCGGGCGCAAAATAAGCGTCGTCAACGGCCAGGCTGCGGGTGCCGTGGGTTCGTGTCTGCTTGCCGGTATCGGCACAGGCGTGTTCGCTTCGGAGCGCGAAGCCGTAAACATAATGAAGGCGCGTCTCAACGCCCCGGAGGAGTGAGTGTTTTGAAGAAAGAATCGCTTGAACAGGCGATGAAAGTGTACGAGATCGAAAGCGAATGCATACGCGAGATGCAGTCGTACTTCGATGAAGAGGCGTTCGGAAAAGCCGCTGAACTGCTCAAAAACGCACAGCGTATCGGCGTATCCGGCTGCGGCCACTCGGGAATATTGTGCCAGCATTTCGCGCACCTGATGTGCTGCATCGAACAGCCCGCCAAATTCATATTGCCCTCGGAGGCAATACACGGCGGTACCGGTTTCCTGCAGCCCGGTGACGTGTGCGTACTGGCATCGCGCGGCGGAAAAACAGCGGAACTTTTGCCGATCCTCGACATCTGCCGTAAAAAAAGCGTGAAGGTGATCACGATCACTGAAAATCTGGACTCGCCGCTCGCCAAAGGTGCGGACGTAGTGCTCAAACAGCACGTGAACAGGGAGACGGACAAGTATAATTGCCAGGGGACAACGTCGAGTACGGCGCTGGCGGTGATCTTTCACGTGCTGCAGACGATCCTCATCGAGGAGACGGATTTTCAGAACGAACGGTTCGCGCTGATCCATCCCGGAGGAGCGGTAGGATCAAGATTAAATGGGAAATGATTAATGGCAAATTGCAAATGGGCTAACCGAGTGACAGAATTAGAATGGCAAATGGGAAGTTGCCACTTGCCATTTGCCACTTGCAACTTGCCACTTGCAACTTAAATATACGGAGGTTTATTATGGAATTTAAAGTGTATCAGAAAGAACTTGAACTGCAGTCGCGCGGCTGGATCCCCACGTTCCACGACGTGTCGAAAGAAGTGCTCGAGATCGTAAAAGCATCAGGCGTGAAAAACGGAACCGTTGCCATCGCATCGCACCACACCACGTGCTCGGTAATGATCCAGGAATGCTCACATGATATTGACAGCTTCGACATCGAATATCTGCAGCACGACCTGCTTGACATAATGCGGAAACTCATTCCTGATTTCGCGGAAGAGCATCAGTACCGCCACCCAGGACCGATCCACCTGCAGTTCGGCCGCTACGTAAACGAGCCAGGCGACTTCACCAGTATGAACACCGACGGCCACCTGCGCTCTGTATTTTTCGGACGCAGCGAGGTCATGACGATCAAGGACGGCGAGCTTGACGGAGGCGAATTCGCGCACATCTATTTCGTTGACTGGGATCACGTGCGCGCGCGCCGCAGACAGCTCAACATCACCGTCATGGGCACGACCGAGGACGTTGAAGACCGCAAATGGAACGGCGGAGAAGTTATCAATACGCTTCGCAAATACACCGACGAAGAGAAGGCGTTCGACGAACACTATACGCTCCAGCAGAAACGCTGAAATATTGACGATGCGGCCGGAAACGGCGCCCGGGACAGCGTGCTGATAAGCGTTCAGGCGCGTCAACAGCGAAAAAGGGGGAATTGATTTGAGACTCGTTTTTATCCGACACGGAGACCCCGATTACGAACACGATTCATTGACACCGCGCGGAAGAAAAGAGGCGGAAGCGCTCGTGCCGAGAGTCGCGGGACTTAACGCAGATGCGTTCTATTGCTCACCACTGGGCAGAGCGAAATTGACCGCGGAACCGTCAATGAAATTCCTGGGCAGGGAGGCGGAGATCGTTCCCTGGCTGGAAGAATTCAACGCGCCTGTGCTCGATCCGTACAGCGGCAATATCCGCTGCGCCTGGAACCTTCCTCCAAAGTACTGGACGGAAGATGCGATGCTCTACAGCAAGGACGAATGGACGCACGCGGACATAATGCGCACCGGGCGGGTTGAAAGCAGGTTTAAAGAGATCTGCGCCTCGATGGACGAGGTCATTAAACAGTACGGGTACGTGCGCAGACCTGGCAGCGAAAACATTTACGACGTCATCTCTCCGAACACGAAAACGATCGTGTTTTTCTGCCATATGGGCGTGTCGCTCGTGCTGATGTCGCACCTTTTTGGCATCTCAGGCGCATGCATGTGGCAGAACTTCTGCCCGCTGCCGTCGTCCGTATCGATGCTCAGGACCGAAGAATGCGATAAAGGAATTGCCGTGTTCCGAACGGCGTTTTTAGGAGACGTTTCGCACCTGTACGCGGCCGGAATAGAACCGTCTTTCTCAGGCTTTGCCAATGAAATATACCCATAAAGCGATTTGACGAAATAAGGAGCAGCTTATGAAACTTAATTACAAAAGGACGATACTGGTAGGTTTCGCGTTCTTCCTGATCTGTATGTTCTGGCAGGCGTACGACAATACCATCCCGCTTATCCTGACAAACAAGTTCGGTATGTCACAGACGTGGTCGGGCGTGATCATGGCGCTGGACAATATATTGGCCCTGTTCCTGCTGCCGCTTTTCGGCGCGCTCAGCGATAAGGTCAGGACGAAAGCCGGCAGGCGCACACCGTTCATAATGATCGGAACGATATTGGCCGCGGTGCTGTTCATCGGATTGTCCGTAGCGGACTACCGCCAACTCACGAAGGTCGATGCGGTTACGCCCGATAACGGCAATTATTCGAACTCTCTCAGTGTGATCTACGATGCCAATCCGAACGTGGCCGTGCCGGAGGAGAAGAAGGACGGAATGACGTTCTTCGAAGCTATCGGCGACGTGTTCGCGGTGAAGGAGAAGAAGCCACTTAATGAGCTTTTCCCCGTGAAGGAAGATTTCACGTCGATCGAGATGTTCAAAAAGGACGAGAACGGTGAATACACTAAAGATACGACGGACGATTATACGAATTACGTCGTACCTGCGCGCAATGCGTATGCATGGAAAATGACCGCTGCCTCGCCTGTAACGCTCGTGTTCTTCGTCGTGCTGCTGCTCGGCGTGCTCGTGTCAATGGGCATCTTCAGATCGCCTGCTGTCGCTCTCATGCCGGACGTCACTCCCAAGCCGCTTCGTTCGAAGGGCAATGCGATCATTAACCTGATGGGTTCATTCGGCGGTATTCTCGTGCTGGTGCTCGGCATGATTTTCAAAACGGGTGCTCCGGTCAACGCCATGATGAATTACATTCCGTTCTTCTGCACTGTAGCGGGGATAATGATAATCGCGCTCATCGTGTTCAGATTGACCGTGAAGGAGCCTAAATGGGCGCTCGAAGCGGCAGAAATCGACGCGAAACTTGACGCCGAAGCAGAAGAAAAAGAGAAAACCAAAGCAGCGGGGAAAACGGCGGAAATTGCCGAAAACGCAGGAACTGCCGCTGCTCCTTCGGGGAAACTGCCTCCCGCCGTACGCAGATCGCTCATATTCATCCTATTGTCCGTCGCGCTCTGGTACATGGGCTACAACGCCGTTACGAGCAAGTACTCGGTTTACGCCAGCAGCGTACTTAATATGGACTACAATATGACGCTGATCATTGCCCAGGCTGCCGCGATAATATCGTACATTCCGATCGGTATCATTTCCACCAAACTCGGCCGCAAAAAGACGATCATCGCAGGCGTCATTATGCTCGGCGTGGCGTTCGGAGCCGCATCGTTCATGCGCGCAGGCAGCTCGCTATTGCTGATGAATATATTGTTTGCTCTCGCCGGTATCGCGTGGGCAACGATCAACGTTAACTCTTTCCCGATGGTCGTGGAGCTCGCTCACAGCAGCAATGTGGGCAAGTACACCGGTTACTACTACACCGCGAGCATGGCCGCGCAGGTCGTGACGCCTATACTGAGCGGTATATTCCTTGACATCCGCTTCACAACGCTGTTCCCGTACGCTACCGTGTTCGTGGCGCTGGCGCTGGTGACAATGCTGTTCGTGAAGCACGGCGACGCGAAGCCGCAGGCTCCGAAGGACAAGATGGAGTACCTGGCAGGAGCGGATGACTAAAACGAAGCCGGAATTCGTACTGTCACTCGGTTCGCCCATTTTCAATTTTTAATTAAAAAATGGTTGCATTGATTATAATTTGCATAGTGGTCGTTGTTCTTGCTTTGCTTGTGCTTTTCCTTGTGTTTCCTGCGCTCAGGAGGCATCCGGACAGGGAAATGTTCAGGGGAAAGTTTATTGCCCACAGGGGGCTGCACGGGGGCGGAGAAGGAGAACCGGAAGTGCCCGAAAACTCGATTGCCGCATTCAGGCGCGCGATAGAGAAGGGGTATGCGATCGAGACCGATATCCATCTCACGCGCGACGGGCGCGTGGCGGTGTTCCACGACGACGACCTGAAGCGGATGTGCGGAGACCCGCGAAAACCGGAGGAATTGACCCTGGCGGAGCTGAAGGCGCTCAGACTGGCGGGAACGGACGAGACCGTGCCGGCGCTGGAAGAACTGCTGGAGCTTGTCGGCGGGAAAGTACCGCTGCTGATCGAGTTTAAATGCATCGATTTGAAGACGTGCACGGCGCTCTGCGAAGCCGCGGCGGACATTTTAGACGGGTATCAGGGCGAATACGCGATCCAGTCGTTCTTTCCGTTCGTGGCGCGCTGGTATAAAAAACACAGGCCGAAGGTCATGCGGGGGCAGCTCTCGATGGGCTTTTACAAAGAAAGCTTTCCGAAAAAACTTGCCGGAGCACTGCTGTTCAACTTCCTCGGCCGCCCGGATTTCGTGGCGTACGACGTGAGAAACTGCCGCAACATATTTTTCAGACTTTGTTCCGGGCTGGGGGCAATGAAGCTCGGCTGGACTTTTAAAGACAGTGCCGCGCTCGACAAGGCACGCAAATATTTCGACGGATTTATTTTTGAAAACGAGGAGACGGTAAAATGAAAGAATTCAACGGACAATGGGATCTGAGCATCCTTTACGACGGCATTGACGACGCCAAACTTACGGCGGACGTAGAAAAGCTCGGAGACGCAATAAAAGAAGCGAACGAGATTGTCGCGGCTCGCGAACAGATGCCGCATAAAGACCTGCTGCACAGGTATATTGACGTCAGCGAAACGATCGCAGCGCTTTCGGAAAAGCTGTTCATATATGCAAATCTCGTGTATTCGACCGATACTTCGAACATGCAGGCGGCCGGGCTGATGGGAAAGCTCCAGGCGATGCTTTCCGAGACTTCCGCTGCGGATACGGCTGTCAGGCACCTGATCAGCTCGATGGACGATCTCGAGGATCTTATCGCTTCCGACGGCGCGCTTTCGGGTTATGCATATTTCCTGCGCACGATCAAAGAAGACAGCAAATATCTGCTCAGCGAGCAGGAGGAGAAACTGTTCTCGCTCATGAACATCTCCGGCGCTTCCGCATGGCGCGACCTGCACAGCACGCTTACGAGCACCGTGAGCGTCGATTACAGGGGAGAGGAGATACCGCTCTCGGCGGCAAGGAACCTTGCCTATGACGGCGATCCTGCCGTGCGTAAAGAGGCGTACGAGGCTGAACTTAAATGCTATCCGAAAGTGGAGCAATCGGCCGCTTTTGCGCTTAACAGCATCAAACTTCAGGTGCTGAATGAGTGCAGGCTGAGAGGATACGCTTCTCCGCTTGATCAGGCGCTGTACGATTCACGCATGAGCAGAAAGACGCTTGACGCGCTTATCGGGGCAATGAATGATTATATGCCCAAGTTCAGGGAATATCTGAAAGCGAAAGGCAAAGCGCTCGGACACGAAAACGGATTGCCCTGGTACGACATGTTCGCACCGATGGGATCGCTCGATAAAAAATATACTGTTGACGAGGCGAAAGAGTACCTGCTCGAAATATTCGGCGGTTTTGACTCTGAACTTCACGATATGGTTAAGCGTGCGTTCGAGGAGAACTGGATCGATTTCTTCCCGCGCAAGGGTAAAGTCGGAGGTGCGTTCGACTGCGGTGTGCCTTCCGCCCGCCAGAGTCGCGTGCTCACGAATTTCGACGGAGCGTTCGGAGATATAGTAACGCTCGCACACGAACTTGGCCACGCATTCCACGACCGCCAGGTGTTCGGACACTCGATCCTTCAGCAGGAATATTCGATGCCCGTCGCCGAGACCGCGTCAACGTTCAACGAAGTGCTCGTTGTCAGCAAGGCGATCGAACGTGCGGAGTCAAAAGAAGAGAAGCTGGCCCTCATCGAGAACCAGCTCCAGGACGCATGCCAGATCATCACCGACATCTATTCGCGCTACCTTTTTGAAACGTCCGTGTTCGAGAACCGCGACAATGAGTTCATGGATCCGGAGCGTATGTGCGAGCTTATGCATCAGGCTCAGCTGGCTTCCTACGGCGACGGTATCACGGAGGACACGCTCCATCCGTACATGTGGCTGTGCAAGGGCCACTACTACAGCGGCGGGCTCAGTTTCTACAACTTCCCGTACGCATTCGGCGGTCTGTTCGCACGCGGGCTGTACGCACTGTACAAGAAGCAGGGAAGCGATTTCGTGCCGCTCTACAAGGCGCTGCTGAATGCTACGAGCGTTAACAATGTTGAGGATACGGCTAAAATGGCAGGTATCGATCTGACGGACAAGGCGTTCTGGTGCGAGGGGCTTCAGTCTCTTTCCGACGAGATCGACGAATTCATCGAACTGCTTAAATAAGATAAAATAACTTAAAAGGGAACGGTTTTTATAATCATGAACACTTTAAAAACGATTCAGGTATTGGCAAAAATCGGCAGGATCATCAGCAAGATAATATTTATCCTTTGTATCGTCGGGTTCTGCTGCTGCGCCATCGGTATCATTACCCTCGCGGCCGGTACCGGGTCAATAGTGATCGGCGGCGTTACTATCCACAGCATTATCGAAAACGAAGCCGGGCTGAGCCTTGGCGCAATGTACGCGGCAATGGCCGTTGGTATTGTTTTGTGCGCCGCAGAGGCGGTACTGTGCAAATTTGCCGAAATTTATTTCAAAAACGAACTGAAAGACGGCACTCCTTTCACGCTGCGCGGGGCAAAAGAGCTGCTTATGCTCGGCATTCTGACGGTCGCGATATCGCTCGGTGCTGTCATAATCTGCTCCATTGGATTAGGAATCGCACGCCACTTCGTTGATGACATCGAAAAGATCTCGCTAAGCGGCTTCGGATCCGTCGGGCTCGGAATATCGATGATCATATTGTCGCTGTTCTGCCGCCACGGCGCAGAGATAAGCGAGGAAAATTCGGAACTGAAGGCCGGAAAAGAGCAATAAAATGGAACAGGGTATTGACGCTGTAAAAACGGCAGTGCTGTACGTTCACGGAAAAGGCGGCAGTGCCGGAGAGAGTGAACATTATAAAACGCTTTTCCCCGGAGCTGCCGTATTCGGACTTGATTACAAAACATTTACGCCGTGGGAAACGGGAGAAGAAATCCGCCTGGCCGTCGAAAAACTCGCCGGTGAATATGATATAGTCATCCCGGTCGCAAACAGCATCGGCGCGTTTTTCTGTATGAACGCGCACATCTGTGGGATGGTACGAAGGGCGTACTTCATTTCGCCGATCGTCGATATGGAAAAGCTGATCCTCGGCATGATGCGTATGGAGGGCGTGACCGAAGAGGAGCTTGAGGCCGCGGGAGTCATCAGGACGTCGTACGGAGAAGAGCTTTCGTGGAATTATCTTTCATACGTGAGGGACAATCCTCCTGACTGGGACGTTCCGACACAGATCCTGTACGGGAGTGAAGATGCGTTGACGACGCTTGAGGCGGTCAATGATTTTGCGCGCGCGCATAAATGCGTCCTGACCGTGATGGAGGGCGGAGAACACTGGTTCCACACGGAAGAACAGATGCGGTTCCTTGACGGCTGGATAAGGAAAAACGAGGAAGAAAGAGGAAGAAACATGAAAATGATTGCTTACTGCGGACTTAATTGCGAAGCTTGCGAGGCCAGGATCGCGACGGTGAACGACGACAATAATTTGCGGCAGAAGGTCGCGAAACTCTGGTCGGAGCTCAACAACGTAGAGATCACGCCCGAAATGATAAACTGCGACGGATGCCGCGTTGACGGCAGAAAAACGGTCTACTGCGAATCGCTCTGCCCGATCAGGCAGTGTGCGCTCACGAAAAATTACGAGACGTGCGGAGATTGCGCGGAACTTAAAGGCTGTAAGAAGGCCGGTATGGTCATCGGCAACAACGAAGAGGCGCGCAAGAATCTCGGGTTATAATTCAAAAGTAATCTGATTAGAGATCGCGCGGCATTACCGTGACCGTACTGAATCCTGAATATGTGACCATACCCGGCCTGCCGCCGGGTATTTTTTTGACGTTTTTAACGAGCGTATAATCCACGTCAACTTTTGACCCTGAACGCTGTGAACTGTAATACGCGGCAAGTTCCGCCGCCGTTTCTATGTCTTTATCTTCCGCTTCGGGAGAGGCCGATTCTTTCAATTTCAGTACGACGTGGGACCCGGGCGCGTTTTTAACGTGGAACCACATATCTTCGGGAGCAGCATCGCGCAGCGTAAGTTTCTCGTTCTGGCGGGAATTGCGGCCGATCAGGATGCGCTTTCCGGAAGGGGAAATGCGCTGGATCGGGCGCGTGAGACCTGCGGTATCCTTTTCATCTTTCTCGCTTTTTTCGGCCTTATCGCCCCCGTGACCGCGGCCGGAAGACTTCGCTTTCGCCGCATTCGCCCTCGCCCGAAGGCTCTTTTTAGACGCCGGCTTCCCTCCGAGGTAAGCGGAAGGAGGTATTTTAGGATCGTGCGCATGATTTCCGGCACGTGAATCATCGGAAAAACCGTCTTTCGACCGGCGCCCGGAACGCGCTTCCTCAGCGCGAAGTTCGGAGCGGATATCCGCGATTTCATCGAAAGAAGTGGAATTTCTGAGCATTGCAGCCAGATCTTCGAGGTAATCGAGCTCTGCCTTTGCCGCATCCCTCAGTTTAGCGACATTTTCCGAAGTGGCCTTATGCTTGCGGTAACGCTTGAAGTACAGTTGAGCGTTTGCCGCGACGCTGCGGGACGGGTCAAGTTCGAGCCTGAGCGACGGATCTCCGTCCGAGTAATAATCGGTAATTTCTATTTCGCGCGCGTATTCGGGCAATGAATAAAGCTGTGCGTTCAGCAGTTCTCCGAGCTGTTTTTCGCGCTCGAAACCGGCTGCCTCGTCAAGTTCGCGGCTGTATTCCTGTATTTTTTTTGACAATTTCTCCGTATTTCCGGATATTTCCCGCATCACGCCTGCCAGTTCGCGCCCAAACCGCTCGGTCTCGGCTTTTGCGGTGAAGAAGCGGTCAACGGCCAGATTCACCGTGCTGAACGTGCTTACCGCCCCGAACGCTCTCGAGCAGACGGAAAGGCAGTGAAAATCGGAACCGTTTTTGATGAACGAAGGATGATAATTGCCTGAGCTGATCTCCTGAACGGCAGACGACACGGCATCGATGAACCTGGCCGCGTCGCTGCGGCTGAGGGCCGCGGCAGGTGCGGCCGGATTTATTCCGGCGTCGATGCAGATAGCGTCGCACAGCGCAGGGCTGAAACCGGCTGCAATAGACAGAAGACACTTCGAAACGGTATTGCCCCCGCCAGAACCTTCGCTCGTATCTGCGGAAAGCGCCTCCGAAATGCGGCCGTACGTCAGATTCTGCGGTGCATATTTATTCTGTGCCGGCGGGGGAGTGTACGGCCTCGCAGGCATGACCTCGCGAAAGCGGTTAACGGAATTGTCCGCGTGGCGGATAGCGTCGTGAATGACACCCGCCGAATTGAGCAGAATAAGATTGCTCTGCCGGTTCATTATCTCCAGCACGAGTTTTTTGATCTCTGTATCACCGAGTTCGTTGCGCGTTTCGAATTCGATCACAGCCACGCGATCGAACCCCTGCTGCCTTACAGCGGCGATCCGCGCCCCGGACAGGTACTTTCTCAGCACCATACAGAACGGGGGAGGCAGCGAAGGATTTTCTTTCTTAGTGCGCGTAAGATGAATGCGCGCGGAAGCCGGATCGGCGCTCAAAAGAAGCCTATAGTGCTCCTGCGAGGCGTGAATAAGCAGCGTGATCTCATACGGCTCCGTCTGAAATATCTTTTCGACGCGGCCGCCGGTGAGCAATCCTCTTAATTCTTCTGTTATTGCGTGAAGGACGACGCCGTCAAATGCCATTGTTCACTGATCCTTTCGGTCCGGTTCCGCGGATGATGCTTCGGGACATTCAGTCAAGCTGTTTGCTGAGCTTTGCAAATTTGGGAGAAATGCGCTCGAGCGATGCGAATGCTTCCTCGGTGGGAACTTCTTCCATGCCGGACTGCAGGTAATTTCTGAGTACGCCGGTCAATATGAACGGACGGATGAATGCTGAGTGGATCACGGACCAGATCGCTATTCCGGCAACGACCGCCACGGCAATTACGAGCGTTTTGGGGTTGGACAGGATATCATATAGCCATCTGCTTTCGACTTCCGCACCCTCTGCGACAACGAATTCCGCCGCGAGCGTCTCGAATGCGCGCGGGAAGCTTGAGAAGATCAGGTAGAAAATGCCGAAAAACACTCCGCCGATCGCGAGGAGCGACACGAGCGACATTCCGAAAATGCGGCCCATATTTTTAGCAAGCGTCTTTCCGTGCTTGAAGAACAGCACGGCACCCTCGCACGTTGCCCGCACGGAGCCCTTTTCCTTGCGGTAGAAGACCCAGCCGAGGCAGCAATCGCAAAGGTATGCGACAAGAGTATTGATAGCGGTTGAGATCGCCGAACCGACCGCCCCGCCGGAGTCGCCGCCTATTGCCCGTCCCGCGCTCGTTATTCCGCGGCCGATCTGCGTGAAGATCCCCTTTATAGCCGCGGTTACTGCAAAGAAGCCCGCAATGGTGGCGAAGCGCTCTTTAACGGCGCGCTTGCCTTCCTTATAAACGTTGTCCGGAAGAGAGCCTTCCGTAATACCCCTCGTCATCATCGCGATCTGTCCTGCTTTGAATATGTACGACACAAGTCGCGTAAGCAGCGCGAGAATCACGATTCCGACGACCAGTCCGATGACAAGTCCTATCGGGCCTTTGTTGAATTTATTCTCGGCAATAATGAAGCCTCCTACGGCCAGCCCTGCCAGCACGAGCAGCGAGATGATGTCGAACACCAGCCTGCGTATCGAAAAGCACAATGTCTTTTTGTAGATCTCTTTGTTTGTCATAACAGCCCCTCCGATTGGTGTTGTTTTGTTCAGATTTTGCGCGCTTATTATATTCTTATTTTGCGGCTGGCGCAAGAAAAGATGCGGTCCGGATTGACCGCGCGGTAAAAATCGATTATACTTTCAGCCATGGAGGCCATGAGCTGACGATATGAGCACGAACGGTATTGACGAAATCAGTAAAAATAAAACAGATATGAGCATGCTTGAATTCCTGCAGAAACGCGCTGAGGCGGGCAGGGTCAGGCTTCATATGCCCGGTCACAACGGCCGCGCTCTTACCGGCGCATTCTGGGAGGAGCTGTTTAAAATCGACGTGACGGAGCTTCCGGATACGGATGATTTGCATTCGCCGTGCGGGATGATCGCGCGTTCGCAGGAGCGTGCGGCTGCTCTTTGGGGGGCAAAGCGTTCGTTCTACCTCGTGGGGTCAAGCACCGCCGGAATTCTTGCGGGGGTCCTTGCCGCGGCAGAAAGCGGGACGGTCATTCTTGCGCGCAATTGCCACAAAAGCGTGTACAGCGCGTGCGACGTTGCCCGCGTGCGCAAATCGTTCATCATGCCACGCGTTGACCGCGAAAGCGGTATCTTCCTTTCCGTAACGCCCGAACAGGTGCGCGATGCCATAAGGCGCGAGAAGGGCAGGGCGTCGCTCGTCGTTATAACTTCTCCAACGTACGAAGGTGTGATCAGCGACACCGCCGGAA
The DNA here is from genome assembly GCA_017613535.1 of Clostridia bacterium. GTDB lineage: Bacteria > Bacillota > Clostridia > UBA1212 > UBA1255 > UBA1255. Next base: position 45,865 of record JAGADO010000106.1, read on the forward strand.
TTGCGCGCGTGTGCCGCGAAGAAGGGGTACCGCTGATGGTCGACGAAGCTCACGGAGCACATCTGGCTATCGGTGCGCATGGAGGCGTTTTCGGCGGTTCGGCCGTGCGTTCCGGGGCGGATATCGTCATACAGAGCCTTCATAAGACGCTGCCGAGTCCTACTCAGACCGGTATCGCGCATTTCTGTTCCGAAAATTCCGCGCTGGAGAAGCGTTTCGTGAGGATGCTGGAGGTCGTGCAATCGTCAAGTCCTTCGTATATATTGATGGCCGGCATTGATGCGTGCGTGCGGCTGATGGAGGAGCGCGGCAATGAACTTATGCGCAGCTGGAAGATGCTGGTGTCTGACGCGAGGAAAGAACTCGGCAAGCTTAAGAATGTGCGTGTTTTCGGCGGTGCTGACGGTGTTTTTATGACCGATCCCACAAAGATCTGCCTTATCGTTCCGGACGGCGAGGAGTACGCCCGCAGGCTGAGCGATGACGGGATCGATTGCGAATTTGCGCTCGGCAGGACTGTTTTGCTGTATACCGGCGCCGGAACCGATAAAAATGACCTTTGCAGGGCCGCAGAGACGCTTAAAAAGCTTGACAGGGTCAACATCCCTCCGGTCAATGATGTGCCTTTTCCGGGCATTCTGCCGCGTCGTGCGAGGTCGGGCGCTGACAATACTTTTTCTGTTTCTGATCTTGTTTCTCCCGAGGGTGTGCTTGGTTCGGCCGGCCGCGTCAGTCCCTGCTATGTTTGGACTTACCCGCCCGGGATCCCGCTCCTCTGTCCCGGCGAGCGGCTGGACAAAGCGCTTGCTGCGTGGCTGGCGGAGTGTGTGAGGGCCGGAGTGAAATTGAGCATAAGGGCGGAATAGAATGATGCGGCCGGATCTGGCGCTTTTGCCGGGTTCGGCCGCTGCTTTATTGCGGCGGTATACGGCCACATTCCGCTATTCCATTGATTGTGGCCGTATGAATCGGGCGTGGCGCACGGCCGCAAACGGCGATTTCATCAAATGTGGCCGTGCTTTTACTCAGTGGTATACGGCCACA
>JAGADO010000107.1 GCA_017613535.1 Clostridia bacterium
ATCCGTCCCGGAGATGCCGTTATTGGCGCCGATTCGCACACATGTACCTACGGTGCGCTCGGAGCGTTCTCGACAGGTGTCGGAAGCACTGACCTGGCTGTTGCTCTGAGGTCTGGAAAGTGCTGGTTCAGGATACCTGAAGCGATCGGATTTAAACTGACCGGCAGACTTCCCGGGAACTGCTCCGGAAAAGATCTTATACTTTACATCATAGGAATGATAGGCGTTGACGGAGCGCTGTACAGATCGATGGAATTTTACGGAGAAGGCGTCAGTTCGCTGTCGATCGACGACAGATTTACGGTCTGCAATATGGCAGTAGAAGCAGGCGCAAAGAACGGATTATTCGTTGTCGATAACGTCACTGTCGAATATCTCGCTGCAGCCGGTGCTGAAATCGACGGATCCGCCGTTCTTTCTGCCGGCAATATCTGCGAAGAAGCGTATGAAAAAATCATCGAGATCGACCTGGATAAACTTGTCCCGATGGTTGCACTTCCTCACAAACCCTCCAACGCGGTTCCGGTCTCAGAGCTCGAAAGAATTGATATTGATCAGATCGTGATCGGTTCGTGCACTAACGGCCGGATATCCGATCTCAGGATCGCCGCGGAAGTTTTAAAAGGTAAAAAAGTCGCGCCTTACGTCAGATGCATCGTGATTCCGGGCACTCCGAAGATATATAAAGAGGCACTTGATGAAGGGCTGATCGGAATATTCCTCGATGCGGGAGCGGCAGTGAGCACTCCTACGTGCGGCCCGTGCTTAGGTGGCCATATGGGAGTGCTTGCGGAAAATGAGAAGTGTGTGTCAACGACAAACAGAAATTTTGTCGGGCGCATGGGTCACATTACTTCGCAGGTATTTCTTACTTCTCCTCTGACTGCGGCTCAGGCTGCGGTCAACGGATTTATCGGAAGGGAAGGTGTCTGACATGATCTGCGGAAAAGTGTTTAAATACGGCGATGATGTCGATACTGACGTCATTATCCCGGCAAGATATCTGAACATCACCGACATGAAACTGCTTTCTGAACACTGCATGGAAGATATTGACAAAGATTTTATCCGAAACGTAAAGAACGGTGACGTCATTGTCGCCGGCTCAAATTTCGGGTGCGGTTCTTCAAGAGAGCATGCTCCGGCGGTAATACTTGAATCAGGCGTTTCACTGATCGTTGCCGCCTCGTTTGCGCGTATATTTTACCGCAACGCCATTAATATCGGTCTTCCGATCCTCGAATGCCCGGATGCTGTTGATTCTTTCAGCTCAGGTGACGTTTTAAAGGCAGATCTTTCTGCCGGAGTAATAGAAAACGTCAGTACAGGCGAGACTTTTCAGGCTAAGCCTTTTCCGACTTTCATAATGGATATTATTTCAAAAGGGGGTATTCTTAATTGTTTAAGCTGATATATGCTCCCGGTGACGGTATCGGTCCAGAGATCGGCGATGTTGCTCTTAAAATACTTCGTTTTGAGCTTGACAAATACGGTGTGGAATATAAGATCATTCCGATCCTTTTCGGCGGCGTAAGCATCGACAAGTTCGGAGTGCCTCTTTCTGATGATGCGCTGTCACTTATAAAGAACTCTGACGCAGTACTGCTGGGCTCTGTAGGCGGTCCTAAATGGGATAATGCCGATCCTTCCGTGAGGCCGGAAAAAGGGCTTCTGGCGCTCAGAAAAGAGTGCGAGGCTTACGCCAATTACAGACCCGCTAAGATTTACGGGCCGCTGAAAGACGCATCTCCGTTAAAAAGATCGATAATCGACCGCGGCGTTGATATTATGATCGTGCGCGAATTATCGGGCGGCATCTATTTTGGAAAGCGTTCGGAAGGGGAGGACGAAGCATTCGATACCGAGTATTACAGCAGACCTGAGATCGAGAGGATCGTTAAGGCCGGGTTTGAGTGCGCGATGAAACGCGGTAAAAAGCTGTGCTTAGTTGACAAAGCAAATGTTCTTGCGTCGTCAAGGCTCTGGAGAAAGATTTTCGGCGAAATTTCGTCTGATTATCCCAAAGTTGAAACGTCGTCAATGTACGTTGACAATGCCGCTATGCAGCTTTCTTCGGCACCGTATAAATTTGACACGATCGTAACGTCAAATCTGTTCGGCGATATTCTGTCAGACGAAGCCGCGGTAATTACGGGATCAATCGGAATGCTTCCGTCAGCATCGATCGGAAAGATCGATATTTTCGAACCGATACACGGTTCGGCACCTGATATTGCCGGTAAAAACATAGCAAATCCTATCGGAATGATATTGTCCGCAGCAATGCTTTTCAGGTATAATCTTAATATGTCCGGTCCGGCCGATGAGATCGAAAAAGCCGTTGACCGCGTATTAAATAAAGGACTAAGAACGGCGGATATTTATGACCGGTCAGCCGAAGCTGAAACGGCCGGAAAAACGCTTGTTAAAGTATCTACTACAGAGATTGGAGAGGCCATACTGAATGAACTCGAATAATAAGAACTACAAAAGAAGAATTTTATTAAATCGCATATCTTTCTGCATGATTATCGTTATTTTAATACTTTTTGTTGTATTAATCGTTAAACTGATATCTCGCGGAAAAGACCGTAATGATCCGGCTCCGACTGAATATATAATAGTAAATACGATCGCTCCGACCGCCGCTGTGATCCCAACCGAAGTACCTGAAACTGCTCAGCCTACAGGTACGCCTGTGCATACAGAGGAACCCACACCGACGCCTTATGTGCCTGAATATACAGATATTACGATAATAAACGCAGGCGATATAATGTTCCATATGGCTCAGGTCAGGGGAGCAAATATCGAGGGTACAGACTCGTACGATTTCTGGCCGACATACCAATACGTAGCGCCTATAATCCAGGATGCGGATCTCGCTGTGGTCAATTTTGAGAGCACTTTATTTGATACGAATTATTCGGGATATCCAGGCTTTAATTCGCCTGTAGATTCACTAAAAGCTATTAAAAAAGCCGGTTTCGACACGCTGCTTTTTGCTAATAATCACTGCTATGACAGAGAGCTTATAGGCGTAAAAAGGACGCTTGCGCATTTTCGTGAATACGGATTTACGTATGTCGGTGCAACTGATGATCTTAATGAAAGGCCCGATAAATCGCTGCTTCTTGATGTAAACGGCGTTATGGTCGGTATGATCAATTATTCCGATTCCGTCACATATAAAGATGGCAATACATATACTATTAACGATCTTCCGGTCAATTCCGGCGACTGGGATTATCTTAATATGTTTGTAAATGAATCTGAAGAAGAATATCTTTATCCGCGCGTTAAAACTGACGTAGAAAAGTTACGAGCCGCAGGTGCTGACATAATTATTGCATATATGCATTGGGGCGTTGAATACGAATTGACACCGAACGACCGCCAGCGCAGAGCCGCACAGAAATTATGCGATCTGGGCGTAGATTGCATAATCGGAGGCCATCCGCACGTTGTCCAGGGCATGGAAGTTTTAACTTCGTCAGATAATACGAGACAGACAGTATGTTTTTATTCACTTGGAAATTTTGTGTCAAATCAGAACAGAAAAACGCTTCCGAGCTATTCAGTTAAAGAATATACCGAAAACGGACTGATGGTTAAACTGCATATCAGAAAATATTCTGACGGACGGATCGAAATCAATAAATTAGAATGTATTCCGACCTGGGTACACAGATACGATAAAGGAAACGGTTTGTACGCACACATTATAATTCCGCTGCCGGTTGAAAGCGGTCGTGAAGAAGAATTCGGTCTGACAAAAACTTCATTCGGAGTTTCTCACAGCAAAGAAGCGTACGAAATGACTAATTCGATCTTTAAAGATAAGATCAATGAATATAACAGCAGATTTGAATAGAAATGCCTCGATAGAGGCTATTAAGGACCGAGAGGCGTTTTGCCCCTGAAAATAGCACTTTTAATTGAACAAAATTTTTATTTTGTTCAATTAAATCAGATATTTAACAGGCGGAGGATATTGCTCCCCCGCCTGTTTTGTTTCTGCAAACACCTTGTTTTATAATGCTTTTCAGCTGTTTTTCTTTTTACGTTTAACAGCAAGTATTACTATAAACGCTATCGCTGCAACTGCGACACACGCAAGTATTATCGCTATTATCGTAATCACCGAATTATTCTTAATTTTTTCTTCTTTATAATCTCCGACGCTGACGACGCATTTATCGATATATCTGCCATCTTCTGTCTGAACAGTTATCAGAACCGTTCCGTCGGCAATTGTCGTCACATTTCCATTCTGATCGACTGTGGCAATACTTTCATCGGAGCTAGTCCATGTGACCGGTACTGAATCGTCAACATTTTCTCTGATCAGTTTTATTACGGATGCATTTCCTGTTTTTATCTTATATGATGATTTTTCACATTTTATCTCACGGATAAGAGTCTTTTCATACAGATCTTTTACAAGGTCCTCCCCTTCTGAAGTTCTTAAAAGGATCAGTTCATCGAATACGCCGTCAGTTCTGAATTGTCCGCCAGGAAGCGATCCAAGATAAAGTTTGAAATCAAAATTTTTTAATTCTTTCGTTATCTTAACAGAACCTTCTTTTACTCCGTTGATATAGCAGGACATTGTCGAGCCGTCGCAGACAAAGCACATATGGATCCATTCGCCTGAATATTTCTTCATATCGATATTGAATGAATTGTCGCAAACATCAGTAATATAAAGCTTTAACTGTCCCATATTCGTATAAATTTCGAAATGACCCGATACTTTTTCTCCTTTGCTTAAAAACACGTTAAAATCGCCGAATTCGCCTGTTTTTACCCAGAACGAGATAACTGAATCCTTTAGATTGAAATCGGTCTGAGCGAGCACCAGTTCGCTTCTGACAGGCCTTATCCCAAACCCTGAAATGCCCTCTTCGAACTCTGCTCCGTCTATTTTAGCTTCTTCGCTGTGATATAGAGACTCATCTGTTACGCTTTTTTTATTGTCGAAAGTCCAGTGCCCGACCATAGAATATCTGAGATCGAAGCATGTGCGCTCAGCGTGATTTTTTGATGCAGACTGGTCGCAAACGCCCATAACAGTCAGAGTTCTTCCGGCAAGGTCTCCGTCGAGGCCTTTAAACTTCAGTTCGACGCTGTATTCGTCATCAAGCGCCCTTGCTTCAGTCACTTCTCCCCCGAGGTTCAGAATGTAATAATCGGTATTCTCAGCAGATTCTTTATCTACCTTGCGGCTGAACGTCACGATACCCGTATCCGGTGTTTTTAGTTCAAATTTGATCGCTTTAGGAGCGATATTGTCAGCGTTCGTCGTAACTTTAACAGCTTTGCTGAGGCCCGATTTATTCATTCCCTGGTCAACGGCAATAAGCTTGATCTCGTACGTTGACAATTCTCCGAGCCCCTCGATCTTGTATTCCGTAGCGCTACCTTTGATCGTGCAAAGCATATATCCGTTAAGGTAAAGCTCGTAAAAACGTATGTTTTCATCGTTTGCGGGCTTTTTCCAGCTAAGATCTACACTGCAGTAATCCGACGAAGCCGCTTTGATGCCTTCCGGAGCTTTAGGAGCATTTTTATCGCTTTGATCACAAAGATTGAATCCTTTGATACCTTTTATGACCGAAGCATCACTGACTGAGAACGTGTAAGTCTCACCCGGTTCGAGCCAGAAATAGTTGTCATCGGGTCTGAACGTATCAGAAGCACTGCCAACGTCGAAATTAACGGCGATCGCAGGAATATCGCTGCTGTTTTTAACAGTTATCGTGTTCCCGCTGACAGTGTAATCAACGTTTGCCGCAGGCACTGCGAAAAGACATCCCGGATCCTTTCCGGAGTTCATGAACATATAAGTTCTTGCCTCGAGCGATCCGTTTTTATAAATCGATGTGACAATAAACAGCGGCGCCGTTTCCGTCTGCTTTGCGCTGAGTGTAAACTCCCCTATGTTCTTAGTCATATCGATCGAGCCGCTTCCGCTGTAAGACGATTCTTTGACCGTATTCAGCATGCTGTCGTAAGCCCTGACCGTAACAGACCAGTCGCTTCCTGCGAGCTCATCAGCATCATCAAGCACGTACACAGGGAAATTGATCGACTTAACAGTCTTATTATACGTATCGTATCTGTCAGCTTTAAGCCCTGCCGTTAAAGGAGCGTACGCGTCCTGCAGGAACCAGTATGCCATTTTAGGTGAGCCGTAATAATCGACGATGCTCCATGATGCTCCGGGATAAACGTCGTTGAACTTATACACCATAACCATCGACTGGTTCGGGAAATTGATTCTGGAATTCAGCGCGGCCAGGTAGTCTGCCATCGTCTGAGCGAACTGCGTACCTGTCACAAGGCTTTCAAGGTCTGTCACTTCCACGAACTGGGACGCATAATGGATGAATGTGTCAATATCGTATCCGTACGGCGTCATATTCCAGCCTTTCATACCGTTGAACGTAGCGGTGTGGTAGGCAATTGTTCCAGCCGGATCTATCGGCCATTCTGCCATTTCTTCCTCGGTCGCGTACCTGGCAATTGATTCAAGATTCATCATCGAATCGAGCCCGTATTCGTGGAAATTTCTGTCAGTATTATAGTAAACTTCAGCGTAATGCTCGGGCGTCTCCCCTCCCCAGTGGATATGGTCGTGGATAATACCGTTAGCACCTACGCCTCCGTCCTGACGCCAGAAATCACGAGTACCGTCATACTTATACGTAAGCATACCGATATTGTTCATCACTTTATCGCTTATTACAGCCTCGCCCTCATTTCCGCCTCCGTACACGAGCAGGCTTGCCCTGTTGCGGATACGTTTTGTATTTAAAATAACTGTCTCATAAAGCACGTCTTCGGGCTGCGTCTTCTGGCTGTCCCAGCAGCAGGGCCATTCCTGATAAACGCAAAGTCCGTATTCATCGCACAAGTCGTAAAAATCGTCTGTCTCGCACATTCCTCCGCCCCATGAACGGAAAACATTGAGGCCCTGGTCGCGCGCTCTGCAGAGGATCCTGTCGTAATCTTCACGTGTAAAATTCATTACGGCATCGATCGTACACCAGTCTGCTCCTTTAAGGAAAACAGTTTTACCGTTGAATACAGCTGTGCGGTTGTACATATTTGCTGTTTCTTTACGTCCGGTGGCAATAAATTCAAGCGTTCTTACGCCGAAATCAGATCTGGCATACGAACGGCCTCCGGTGCTGTCAACGAACAGAGTTTCGAGCGTGTAGAGGTTCTGCTCGCCGTAGCCGTTTGGCCACCAGAGCTTAAATTCAGGAAGATCGAAGCGGAGACGTACATTTCTGTCCCCTCCCTCCTGAGCCTCAGGAAGAACGTATGCGAACGAATATTGACTGCCGCTGAAATTCTTCGGAGTGATCGTACAATAGATCGTGCCTCCTATTTTAGCACCGCTGCCGGAAACGTCAGTGATATCGATGCTCATATCCATTGTCCCGGTCTCGTGAGAAACAGTCGTGATAAAAGGATCATCAAGTTCGGCCGAAGATCTGTCTTCAACTCTTACGGAATTCCAGATACCGATCGGAGGAAGATCCGCGTAATGCCATGCATAGGAACAGTTGAAAACAACAGTTTTAGTGTAGTTTATGACAGGCTTAAGGTGAACGACCAGGTCGTTGCTCCCCTGCTTTATAACGTCTGTAACGTCGATGTACGGGCCTCCGAACATGCCCTGATGTGAACCGACTTTTTTACCGTTCAGATAAACATCGATCCTGTCGGCAACGCCGTCGAAGCACAGGTATACGTTCTTCCCTGTTCCGCTGTAATTGAACGTCTTTTTGCAGTACCAGTTTTTCTCACCGAGAGCTTTGGCGGCGGCATCGTTCCGGCCCACAGTCGGATCTTTTATCACGCCCGCTTTATAAAGCGCACCGCTTATGCTGGAAGGAACAGATACGGTATATGCTTTAGACCAGTTGTTCAAACCGTCGTCATTAAGCAGCCAGTCAGAGCCGTCAAGAATAATCGAATACCCGCTTGTTTCACCGGCTCCGTGAGCCTCGTTTCCGCCTTTCGACACGGAAATAAGCTCGGGCTTCTTATCCATAGGCGAATCGGTTTCCATATAAACTTTTCGTTCCTGATCCGCCATACTGCGCGCATACGCAATGCCGGTGCTAAGCAAAAGCATAAAGCATATTGCTAAAAACAGGGTCAATATTATCCTTGTACGTTTTTTCATTTCGCTTTACCCTTCTTTATAAGCAGAGCTGCAATTACAGCTGCTGAAGCGATCACTACGCCTGATACTATCGCTATTATTACTCCCGCGTTTGGCCCGGATTTTTTAACTTCTTCTTCGTCCTGCGGTTCGTCGGTCATTCCGGGAATTGGCGTTTTTTCCGTATCTTCATTATTCTCTGTAGGTGCTGCGGTGACAGCTTCAGTCTGCTCGGGCGTAGGCGTTGCGGGCTCTTTAGTTACTACAGGCGCCTGAGTAGGAGGCGTGTAGCCTTCCGGATAATTAGCTTCGACAAGCCTGACAACGTCTTCATGAGCTCCGTCGGGATCGGAATAGAGTTTTCCGATCAGTTCATCATCAAGCACGTAGTTCGCGATAAGCAGTTCATCGTACATACCTGCACAGATCAGAGAGCTGTCGTTGAGGCCTCCCAGAGATATATAATCCGCAGCCGTTCCTATACCCTTCATCACAATGCTTCTGGAGGATGTGTAAACGAGCTCTCCGTTGAGATACAGTTTAAAACTGTTTTTCTGGTTAACGGCGACGACATGGCAAAACTCTTCTACTGTAACGTTGGCAATATGTTCAACATTGAACTGGTTCCCCGTTCCGTAAAAAGCCAGTTCGCCAGTATCCCCGTTGATCGTAAAATAAATTTCAAAGTGGTGGCCGGTCTCTTTCCTTGCAAAAGCGATCGGTACCGTATACGTCTGGTGATTGTTTGAATCCCACCTTACCCACATGGAAACTGTGAATTCGGTCATATCATAATCTTCAGGCAGTTCTTCACTGAAGCAAGGAAGCTCAACCATCATACCCTTACCTGATTTTGCATTATCAAATCCTTCGTTGACTTCTTCAACATCGATGTTAAAGTTCAGGTGAGAAATATCTTTGGTGCTGTTTTCAAAAGGCCAGAATAAAAGTATCTTTCCGGTAGGATCACTGCCTGAATCAGTCGGGGCGGGTGTCGGAGTAGCAGCTGTTTCGTCCATTTCATCCGGGACTATTTCTCTGCTTCCGTCAGAGAACGCCTTCAGGACGGAAACATCGTTAAACGAATCTTTTATATCTTTTGCTGTCATCGGATAATTGGCATAAAAAGCATCATCGATCAGACCTTTAAATTTTAAAGACTGTCCGTCGTGATTGAGTGCTCCGACAGTGACCGTGTTGTAGACCTTCTGACTGCTGTCAAGCGTTCCCTGTGCTTCCTGTTCGATCGCAAGGTCACCGTTAACGTACATTCTGAACATGCTTCCGTTATATGTAACTGTAACGAAAGTCCATGTATCGAACGGAACGAATTGACCGTCATCCTCGTGAGAAAGTGTTGACCCGGCCGCCGGTGCGTATGCAAGCAGATAACCGCCGCCTTTCTCTTCCGAAGCGTGACCGATATGTACCTGGAACCTGTCTGCAAGCGTATCCTGAGTATTTCCCTTGGACATTATGATGTTCCAGTCGCGTGCCTCGGAATCGAGCCTGAACCATGCGCCCATCGTAAAGCCGCGCACGGTATTTTCTTTTAGCTCCTTTGATACGAAAGCACTTCCGCTATTAGTATCAAGTGCGCTGCCGTTCTTTCCTTCTGCAAACAAACCGTCAGAAACTGCTTCTAACGGAAGCACACCGGAAGCGTCTGACGCGTCGCCGTCAAAAGCCCAGTAATGAAGAATATTCTCGGTTCTTTTTTCCGATGCGGCAAATGCGGACATACCGCCGAACATAGATGCGGCAATGCATATTGCAATTATCGCCGCCAATATCTTTTTATTCCGTTTAGATGAAGATGTCATGGCCAATTTCTCCTTTATGTCATCTTTATGTTGTATTTATAATAACATGCATACATATTTTTATCAATAAACTATATTACACAAAATATGGATTTTTGTCCATGAGAGTGTCATCTGCCGGTCCTGTAAAACACGTCGTTGATTTTGAAAATGTAAACAGATATAATGAAATCCGTGATCTCCGGAAAGGATGGATTATTATGGATATTATTTCAATAAGCATCGGGAAAAAGCTTGTCAGCGGGTTTGAGGACGAATATGTGTATCCCGAGATCAATATCGTTAAAACACTGCCTGTATTGTCCGTCGTGCAGAGCGTAAAAGGATCGTACAGGATAAGACTTGACAACGGCGAACCGGCCGAAACGGGAGAGGGCGGCGTGTTTATTGCCCCTGCGAACATGATGCAGTATATTAACGAGTTCCCCGGTGAAGACGGAAAAATGACGGCGCAATGGGTGTTTTTCGAAGTTGAGATTAATAAGATGTACAAACTTGACGAACTGTTTTCTTTTCCGCTTATCCTTCCCCACAAATATGACAGAGAAATAAATGATCTTATATGCAAAGCCAGGCGCGAAAAAGACCTTCCCGGAAGTATGCCGTATCTTTCGGAGATCGTGCGAATCCTGATCGGGAACGCTTCAGATAAAAACATTGACAGCGATCAGGCGTACCTGATACGAAATTATATGGAAAGCAATTATGAGAAAGATATCGATCCTAAAGAGATATGCAATATTCTCGGCTGCTCGCGTTCTGCGATGTATCCGCGATTCCGCGAACTGATGGGAGATACTCCTGCGAGGTATCTGACCAAGCTCAGAATAAGCCACTCGATGGAAATGCTTTATAATACCGATTTATCCGTGGGCGAGATCGCACGAAAAGTCGGTATAAAAGATCAGTTTTATTTTGCCAGAGTTTTCCGGAACATTACCGGTTTAAGCGCAAGCGAATACAGAAAGCAGAACAAAAACGTTCAGCGTTTCAGCTGATGTTAATGATATATTCTGCGAATGACAGCTTTCTTACGTCTGCGATGATATGTCCGTCTTTTACACTGATGGAAGCGTCATGTTCGGCTACCTGTTTATCATTTAGAGTATTCATCGACAATAAGCTGTCGCCGGTCAGGATCACTCCTTTATATTCTCCGTCTTTCACGCTGTACTGAGATACGTCGATATCGATATTTCCGTCTTCTTCAACGCGATCCAGTACATTCAGAACAAGCGCCGTTCCGTCTTTATTAATCGATAACTGGATCTGTACCGGATCTTCCCGGTTTGCGTGATAATCTTCGAGCACGATCGTTCTGTACGCTTCGGTATTTGAAAATCTGTGCATCATCATGCCCGGAGCAGTGACAAACGCGCCTTCCTTAGGCGTTTCGATGACCGACTGGGAATGAGTATTGGCAAGGTTGTTATAATTTATAAAATCGATCGCGTCTCCGTGCCTCTGCCACATCATCATTGTCGCAGCGGCATCGAGCGCGTACGACCATTTGCTGAACAGATAGCACTTGTTCTTCTTCGTCTGAGATCTCGGAACCATATTGTAAACGTCCGCTCCGTTGAGAGGCAGCCATTCGGTATTGCAATATCTGATAGAAGTGCCGTTTTTCTTATTGTACTCCCCTATCAGACCGAGTTTATATTCAAGGTCTCGCTCTTCGATTCCGCGGTCTGCAAGGAAATCTATATGCTTTCCGGCAATTTCTATCATCTTTTTAAGCGATTCGTATCCGAAACAGTACGAGATCATGCCGATCTTTATCGTGGGGTCAACGGCTTTCATTGTCTTCGAATATTTCACGCATTCTTCCGCATATTCTTCAGGCATGAACCAGCGGTGGATCTCATTGTCCATCTCCCAGTATTTGATGTTGTACGGCTTCTCTCTGCCGTTTGCGATCCTTGCACGGCCTCCTTCTGTATCCGGACCTCCGTTGCAGTATTCGACCCACGCAGCGGCATTTTTAGCACCCTCATCTTTATCAGCGAACTTGATCAGATCCCTTCCGTGAAGACCTGCTTTAAGCGTTCTGTCGTTAGGATCGCAGTCAAGCAAATCAGCTGGTACGTAATCGTAAAACCGTTTCATCGGATGGAACATATTTACGCACACCATCGATTCTCCGCCTACGGCCTCTGCGTACGCGGCAAGTTCGTCCGTACCGATATCGTTGTACTGAAGTCCGCCCCAGAAATATGAATACGACGGAATCCTGTTCTTCCCTGTTCCGGAGCGCCAGTCATAAAATGACGCGAAACAGCCTCCCGGCCAGCGGATCACTTTAGGGCCAACGTATCTGCCTGCCTCTACCGCATTCTTTTTGAAACCGCAAAATTCGTCATCGGGTTTAAGCGAAAAGTTATCGCATATCACGACAGATCGTGAAGGCGTGGTCAATACGAACGTGTACCTGCCTTCTTCCGGCACGGTCAATATCGCTCTTACGTTTGTATATTGTTTGCCGACTGCTCCGACGCAGGCAGAGCAGACCGGATCAGAAACCGTCCCTTCTTTATAGAGCGATACGGTTATCGTCCCGTTGCCATCTTCAAATTTAACGTCTCCGGTAAAAATATAATTGACGCCCGGATAGCAGTATTTACCATCCTGAGCAAGCCCGCCGGCAGCATCGGAGCGATTATTAACTTTCATAGCGTGAGTGCCGTGATGATCGTCCCCGGTAAGCTCGATATGTACGTCCGCATAAGGTGAATCGTTTATAATAAACGTTGAATCATCACGTATCTCCTGGTATCCGGCCGTTCCCGGGAACGCGAACCACGCATTGTGCTCGTATGACGAATGGTACCAGTCAAAAACTCGCCAGTCGGTCTCACATCTTGAACTCAGATCATTTTCATCATCCAGGAGGTCGAACCATAATTTGTTGATCAGCCTGTACGGGTAAAAAGGCTCGAAACTGCGGTTGAAAAACATTTCCGAGGCCATGCCTTCTACCTGGAGTCCGTATCCGAGTTCAATGAAATTTGAGGCAAGCTTAGGGCTGATCGGTGTTGAATGATATTCACGCGTGGCTTTGAGTTTCATTTGATCTGATCCTTTCTGTCATTTATAAGAACGTGCGAATTTAAGCATTGCGTCAATATTTATCGCAGTTTCCCACGGCCTGAATCTGGTGCCGTCGGGATAATGTTCGATGTATCTTTCCGAAAAAACTCCCACACCGTCGCGCAGGTCAAGGACTTTCCCGTATACCGTTTCAGCGCCGTCAAGGCCGTAATGGAGTATATTATAAAGCAGCAGTCCGTAATCGTATCCCACGTTTAATTTCGCCTCGGGTACAGAATATGCAGCGCCTTCATTTACGATAAGTCCCGTAAGCCTTTCCACTTCATTAATAATACTTTGGTGGACTTCAGGAAGATCAGCGCCTAAATATGCAGGCATAAGCAGGCTGCTTGGAAGCGACAGGCGTATATCTTTTTTGTATCTTTTTACGCCGTTTGAAAGGCAGTGTGTACAAAGATATGACCTCTCTGGCGTGAGTCCGCTCCATCCGAATGAACCGCAGCCCATGCAGACACCGTACCTGAAAGGAGGAAGCACTGCCCGGCGGTCAGGATCATTTATGCAATATTTACCGTCGCGTATGAATTTGGCTGTAAAGTGCGATTTGACTGATGATAAAGTTTTTCGTATTTCGACCGTGTTTTCACCGCGGGATTCGAGATAGGAGGCAAGTCTTTCGCCGGAACGGATGAATAAAAGCGTTGCCTCAGCGCTGCCGTCCGAAACAGCGTCTCTGCTGAGCAGTCCGCAGGCAATATACGTTTCGTCGCCATTAAACGGAAGCTCTTCGTCCTGAAGTTCCTCAGCCTGGCATTTATAAAGCCATTTAAGGAAATCGACGTTATCGTATAGTATTTTATTGTCGCCGCTGACTTCGGCATATCTGAAAAACTGAAGGAGCAGATAGCCCGTGATCTCGACCTTATCGTTTTCCGCGAAATGGAAAAGACCGTTAACGCCAAGCCCCTGAGCGTTGAGGATCTTGCCCTGCTTTCTGAACGTATCGATATAGAAATTAAGAATATTGCCTGCCTATTTTACGAGCCCCAGACTGATAAGTCCTTCCGAAACACCGAACTGGTCGCGAACATATCCCAGGTGGTAAGCGTGACCGGCGAGCACGCCGCCTTCTTTCCCCTGCTGTACGAGTATGCATATGACTGCGTCTTCGACCGCCCGGATCAGTTCATCGCGCCTCGGGAGAGGCTCAGGAATCTCTTTTAGACACGTCACGCGTGAGAAAACTTCACTCCAGCTGTCGTTCAGCCTGCGCAAAACTTCATCTTCCGGGATATCACGGATGATTTTGTAATTATTGCACGCATCCGGATAATCAGGTCCTCCGTTGAGTACGATCAGCGATTTTCCGCTGATGATTATTTCGATCGTTTCATTGTCGCATACGGTAAATGATGCGTTTCCTCTCGCTGACAGAATGAAAAACTGAGGGAAAGGCAGCGGATAATCATTGTATACGTAATTTCCGCATTTTGTTTTTAAAAGCAGCGTCCCAGGTTCGGTATGAGGTATTATATATTCAAAAGCGCCATTTTTAAGTTTAAGCAGGTACTTAATGGGCGCCTTTTCGTTCCATTCAAACGATCTGAACAGAGCCGGATGTTCTGGGTCGACGAAATCAGTTACCGATCCGCAATTTCCATCCTGATCTTTTAAAGAGACGGTCCAGACAGGTGCTCTTTCAGTTCTCACTGGATCTTCGCATTCGATTTCATTTTCGAAATACGAACTGAAAAGAGACGGTGAACTGTAAGGAGGTCCGAAGATCTCGTATATATTTCCGCGGTAGAAAGTCGCTGCGATCCGGCCGTTTCCGGTCATATAGTAAAGCCTGTCATCTACTCCCTTCACGCCGCTTGCTTTTCCGCGGAGACCAGGATAAGGTTTATCTGATTCTTTCATAAATCGGCTCTCCTTTTCTGAAGTGTGCAATATAATCAAAACCGCAGTGTTTAATTAGTTCCACCGCTGCAGCAAAGTTCTTCCCTATTCTGCTGAGTCTGTGTGCGTCGGATCCGATAACGACGGTCTCCCCGCCAAGTTCTTTGTACCTTAGAAGCACTGACAGATCGAGAGGCGTACGGTCATACGATCTGGTATTGACCTCTAACCCGATACCGAGCTCCGTGATCAGTTTCAGTATCTCGTCAAATTCCTCGGAAAATTCAGAATAATACATCGTATTGTCCTCGAAATGACCGTATCTGACAAGGTAGTCGAAATGGCCCAGCACATTGAAATCGTGGTACAGTTTGATGTTCCTGATAACCTCGTTCAGATATCGTCTGTATCCGTGAGTTTTATCTGTTTCGACCTTAAAATATGAACCATCGTACGGGTCAATGCGGCTTATAAGGTGTGTCGAACCGATCTTGTAATCGAATTCGAAGCCGCTTAACCGTTTGATGTTTTCATTGACAACATGCGGCTGGAGCCCTACCTCGACGGCGGACAATATCTCAAGCTTGCCTTTGAATTCTTCTTTTACTTTCGATACGGCATCAAGGTATTGTTCGAAATCGTAGTAAACATCGCTGCCGTCAGCCGTGTAGTTAACGTCAAGGTGATCTGTAAACGCGATCCCGCTGAGTCCGAGAGAGATCGAACGCCTGGCAGCAGCTTCCATCGTCATATCTGAATCGAACGAGAAGTTCGAGTGCATATGCATATCATAAAGGGTCATAACGAACCTCCGGAGAAATATCCGCCAGCTATCGGATCACTCTTCGAGTACGCAGCGGTAGCAGAATCTTCCGTCGGGCGCCGTATCGCCCATATCGTAGAACTTCATGATATCGCCGTCGTCAACGGAATTGTCCGCCCACTTAAAGTCGAATACTTTGTTAAGGCGTACAAGTGCGCGCGGAACTTTTAACTCAAGCACGTCGCCCGTCACGCGCAGCATCGCCTCGCCGATCTGTTCGAACTTCCATTCATTGTCGATAAATACTTCGATCGACGCGTTCCCGCCGCTCTGATGACGGTTGATAATATAGTCAAAACCGTTCCAGCCGTTCTGGAATTTGCAGTCGGAGTTCAGATACAGATTCATCCAGTTAGTGCCTTCGGGAGAGGTGATTTTTTCCCTGCATCTGCACATAAAGTATATATACTGCCTGTCGGCGCAGACTTTCATAGAAACGATATCGTTGCGCCCGGAAGTATTGACGTAATGCGTGTTTCCGCCGTTACCGGCCCAGTTTCTGTGAAGAGTGTCGTACGGAGCATCGAAATATTCCGGCGAAACATTGTCCCATTCGGAAGGATCGGAATCTTCGATATCCATTTTAACGCATCCTTTTACAGGTTCCTGCTTAGCGGCGCCTTTATACTTCCTGACTAAGTCGGAGAGCTGGCAATAATAATTGTCCTCGAACAGTCCTTTGACCGGCTCAAGATCGCGGCTGAACTCACCGTTGAAGTTGTCAACGAAATAGTAGTCGTTAAATCCGCTCCCCGGTATTACTTTATAACTGTTCGCGATCGTCTGGCCGTTTGCGGGATTGTTTAGCGTACCGGGAGCAGATCCCCAGCGTCCTGCCGTCCATTCGTTCCATCCCGTGATCATAAGGATCGGAGGATCTGTTTCGAGAGCCCGTCCGAATTGTTCGTCAAACGCGTATCCTTCCCCTGCGCTTCCTTTGCTGAGTCCGAATCCCATATCGCCTCGCTCGATATTATCAGGCTGCCTGCCTCCGTGGTAGCTGCGACCGCCGTTCGTGCCGTAGCTTCCGTTGACCCAGAAGCCGCACATAACTATCATCTGCTCTAAATTTCCGTCTTTATCGAGGCCCGGATTCTGCGGGAACATATCAGCCCACGGCCAGCAGTTTTTACCGTCGTGTTTAACGTACCAGTTTCCGTCTCCGCCTTTTGTATAAGCCCAGCTGTGCCTGATCGTAAAGAAATCTCTGATCTCATCCGGCAGCTTCGCGGTATCTTCGTCGGGAACTAAAATGAGAGGCTTTCCCTGATACATAAACCACATATCGGAATAGTTGCCTGTTTTATAAAGCTCGTTATAAAGCTTTTCGACTGTAGCCGCGGCGTGAGTGTTTGTTATGAACATAACGTCAGGCGTCTTTTGATCTTCGCTCCTCATCTCGCTCCATACCCTGAAAATCATGTTATAAGTTTCGTGATAAGTAAGTGCGTTTGTGACGTCAAGGAAAATAAAATCTACGCCTGCAGCTGTGAGCATTGAAGCATGTTTCCTGAGGATCCACGGGTCATCCGAACGGTAATATCCGAAATAAGGCTCTGCCCAATACTGGAGGAACCCCATCGGTGCGTCGAGCGCATCGGCTTTAACTTTTTCGAGACCTCCTTCTTCGTACGAACGGGTGTGGTCAACGAGCGGCGCTCCCGGTCTGTGGTCGTGCCATATAAAATAAAACATTCCGACTTTCCGGTCTTTCCGGAGCGCGGGATATTTATCGGGGTCAATACTTCTCTGTAGTCCGTCTGTGCATACCCATGTTTCGGGACGAAGGTCAATTTTTCCGGTCGGGTCTTTCATAATATCACCTTTCGATTAAAAGAAGGACCTTTGTTTCTGGCTGGTATAAAGTCTTCAAACAAAGGTCCGGTTTTACAGTTAATTATTTAGTGAATTTGTGGAATGTCTTCTTTCCTTTTCGGACGACTGCTCCGGCAGCCAGCGCGGTTTCGGAAATGACGGCGTTCATATCCGTAACTTTTTCGTTGTCAAGGAAGATGCCTCCCTGCTGTATAAGCCTTCTTCCTTCGCCCTTGGAAGGGATCACTTTTGCGAGCAGAAGCGCTTCAAGGAGATTTACTCCTCCGTTCACGATCATTCCGGCAGGGATCTGAGTGGTTGCCATATGTTCCGAATCTCCTCCGCCTCCGAAGAGCGCTTCGGCAGTCTCGCATGCTTTATCGGCAGCTTCTTTTCCGTGTACGATCTTTGTTACTTCGTATGCAAGGCGTTTCTTTGCTTCGTTCAGCTGGCTTCCTTCCCACTTCTCCATCTCGCGGATCTCTTCGATCGGCACGAAAGTAAGAAGCTTGATGCACTTAATCACGTCAGCGTCTCCGACGTTTCTGAGGTACTGATACAGTTCGTAAGGAGGCGTTTTGTTTTCATCGAGCCATACGGCACCTTTAACCGTCTTCCCCATCTTTACTCCTTCTGAAGTGGTAAGCAGAGAGAACGTAAGGCCGTAAACTTCCTCGCCTTCTTTTCTGCGAACGAGTTCAACGCCGCCGATGATATTTGACCACTGATCGTCTCCTCCGAATTCGATCTTGCAGTTGTAATCTTTATACAGGCGGTAGAAGTCGTAGCTCTGCATAAGCATATAGTTGAATTCGATGAAATTCAGTCCCCTTTCAAGACGCTGTTTGAAGCATTCAGCCGCAAGCATGCGGTTCACTGAGAAGTGGACGCCGATATCGCGCAGGAAATCGACATAATTGAGATTCAAAAGCCAGTCGGCATTGTTAACCATAACAGCCGTGGTGCTGAAGTCAAGGAAACGCGAAAGCTGAGCTTTAAGACCTGCGACATTGTGCGCGAGATCTTCATCCGTGAGCATTTTGCGCATATCGGTCTTACCCGAAGGATCTCCTACTTTACCGGTGCCTCCGCCGACGAGCGCAATCGGTCTGTGACCTGCTCTTTGCATATGCGCCATAACCATGATCTGTACAAAATGACCTATGTGGAGCGAATCGGCAGTGGGATCGAATCCGACATAGAAAGTGACCTGCTCGTTATCAAGCAGTTCTCTTACTTTTTCTTCGTTGGTGCACTGCGCTATGATACCGCGCTCGACCAGTTCATCGTATACGCCTTTTTTTATCATTTATCCGACCTCCGATCAGATTTTAGTTGCATTTTATATTGGTTTCCGGATCGATTCCGGATGAATGAAATTTTACCATATCCGGCCTTTATTATCAATAGAACGTCATTTGGTTCTGCGCTGTTCTTCTTTGATCTTTTCGGCCCAGTTAAGGTATTCGATTATTTTCTGTTCCGCTCCGTTTCCGCACGGAACGTAATATTTCTTCCCCCTTACTTCAGGCGGAAGGAATTCGAGATCGGCTACATGGCCGGGATAATCGTGAGCATATTTATAGCCCTCGCCGTATTCGAACTCTTTCAGTCCGTCGGTGACCGGATTTCTGAGCCACGGCGGAACTTCGCCGGTGTCCGTTGACTGCACGTCGGACAATGCTGAATCTATTGCCATATATGCTGCGTTTGATTTGGGCGACGTGGCAACGGTTATAGCGGCGTGGGCAAGCAGTATCCTGGCTTCCGGCATTCCGATCATTCTGATTGCTTCGGCCGCGGCCTGGGCAACGAGCAGCGCTGTCGGGTTTGCCGTTCCGACATCCTCGCTGGCGCAAATCACGATGCGGCGGGCAAGAAAGTTGATGTCTTCTCCCCCGGCTATTGCCCTGGCAAGATAAAACGCCGCGGCATCCGGGTCGCTTCCTCTCATCGACTTTATAAACGCGCTTATATTATCGTAATGAGAATCGCCCTTCTTATCGAAGCGTATCGACTTCTGCTGAACGCATTCTGCGGCTATTTCCCGCGTTATATGCACGTGTGAACCAAGATCGTCAGTAGTCGTAAGGAAGGCCAATTCAAGAGCGTTTAGGGCCGTTCTCGCGTCTCCTGACGATACGTCGGATAGAAAATCGATTGCGTCGTCGTCAACTTCAATATCGAAATTTCCCAGGCCGCGCTCTTTATCCGATATAGCCGCGCGCAGTATCTGAGTGATGTCCTCTTTCGTGAGAGGCAGAAGGTTGAAAACAGTCGATCTGGAGATAAGCGCCTTATTAACCTCGAAAAACGGATTTTCGGTAGTAGCGCCTATCAGAATGATAGTTCCGTCTTCAACGTACGGCAGAAGCGCATCCTGCTGCGCCTTGTTAAAGCGATGTATCTCGTCGATAAAAAGCACGGTGCGGCCCGAAGGATTTAGCATCAGATTCTGAGTATCCGAAACGATCTGCTTGATCTCGGCGATACCGGAAGAAACGGCATTGATCCGCCTGAAATCCGTCTTAGTCGTAGCGGCGATGAGCCTGGCGAGAGACGTCTTGCCTGTGCCGGGAGGTCCCCAGAAAATTACAGAAGACAGCCTGTCAGCTTTAATCATACGGTAAAGCAGTTTACCTTCGGCCAGTATATGTTTCTGGCCGGCAAACTCTTCGAGTGTCCTTGGACACATCCTGTATGCAAGCGGTTCGTTCTGTTCAGGCGGCAAATCGTTCACCTTCAGATGTGTTTATCGCAGCGTTTATATTCATTCGTAAAGCGGGAAACGCTCGATCAGTTCTTTAACTCCGGCTTTTACCCTGTCTTTGCTGCCGGAATCGGTGAGAGTGTCGTAAATGAATCCGGCGATAGTATCCATCTCTGCTGTCCCCATTCCGCGCGTCGTTACGGCAGCCGTTCCTAGCCTTATGCCGCTGGTGATCGAAGGCTTTTCAGGGTCAAAGGGAATGCCGTTTTTATTGCACGTGATATTAACGTCGTCTAGTCTTAACTGTGCGTCTTTTCCGGTAATACCGAGGCTTCTGAGGTCGACAAGGATAAGGTGATTGTCCGTGCCTCCGCTTACGAGATTCACTCCCCTTTTAAGGAGTGCGTCTGCGAGCGCCGCGCAGTTGTCGATTATATTCTTCTGATACTGCTTAAACTCTGGCTGAAGCGCCTCTTTGAAGCATACTGCTTTGCCCGCGATCACATGCATGAGAGGACCGCCCTGAGTGCCCGGGAAAACGGCTTTATCGATAGCCTTGGCATATTTCTCCCTGCAGAGGATAAGGCCGCCTCTGGGGCCTCTGAGCGTCTTATGCGTGGTCGTTGTCACGAAGTCGGCGTACGGCACGGGGCTTGGATGAAGGCCTGCGGCGACAAGTCCTGCGATGTGGGCCATATCTACCATAAGAAGTGCTCCGACCTTATCGGCTATCTCTCTGAACCGTTTAAAATCGATGATCCTCGGATACGCGCTCGCACCGGCGACAATAAGTTTCGGGCGGTATTTTACAGCGTCTTCCTCGATTTTTTCGTAATCGATACGCTGAGTGAATTCGTCAACTTCGTACGAAATGATATTGAACCATTTTCCGGACATATTAACAGGACTGCCGTGCGTGAGATGTCCGCCGTGTGCCAGACTCATACCCATAACGGTATCTCCCGGCTGAAGAACTGCGAAAAACACGGCCATATTCGCCTGTGCTCCCGCGTGCGGCTGAACATTCGCATGTTCGGCACCGAACAGTTCTTTTGCTCTTTCGATCGCAAGCTGTTCGACTATATCTACGTATTCGCATCCTCCGTAATATCTCTTACCGGGGTATCCTTCTGCATACTTATTAGTGAGCGGGCTGCCGACAGCCTGAAGCACTGCTTCCGAAACAAAGTTCTCAGAAGCGATAAGTTCGATCTTTGAACGCTGGCGGTTTACTTCGAGGTCGATGGCTGCCGAAACTTCCGGGTCGATTTTGCGGATGATGTCTGAATCGTACATTTCTGAATACCTCCTGAAGAAATAATAGGTACGTGCATAATTATACAACCGAACAGGCTGTATGACAAGTAAGTTTATCGTTTAAAACAAGCTGTGTCAGCCTTTAAGTTTAACGACGGTAACCCCGAGATCCCCTTCTCCGAATGATCCGTCTCTGATGCTTTCGACAGCATTGTGGCTGCGCAGGAACGACTGCACTCCGCGCCTAAGCGCGCCTGTTCCTTTTCCGTGAATGACCCTGAATGAATCCTGACCTGCGGTTAAAGCATCATTGATCTTTCTCTCGATCTCCTCCGAAGCTTCATCGACGGTCATGCCTCTGACATCGATCTCGGCGCGCACATTTGACGCATTTGAGTAGATCCTGTCGCCTGATGATACAGGTTTGCGGCTATGCTTTGACGTTTCTTTATCGGCTTCGCGCTCGGCCGAAGGGATGATATCATCTTTCGCAGCGTACATTTTGATCGATCCGGCCTGCACATACACTCTTCCGTCCTGTTTGGGAGCGGCGAGGACAACTGCATCTTTTGCGAGCGACAATATATTTACGCGGTCTCCCGGTTTTAATTTCATTACGTCAAAGTCTGAGTCGGTCAGCCGCACAGGTGTGTTTTCTCTTTTGCCGATATCAGCCTCGAGCTCCTCGGCGATCTTTTCGAATTCACGCTTCGCAGCCTCGGCAGCACGAACGGAATCATTGCCGCTAAGAAGAGCCGCTCTTCTGATCTCTGTAAGCATCTTTTCTGCGGCGGCGCGGGCTTTATTGTCAGCCTCTCTCGCCTTGACCGATGCCTTATACCTGAGTTCCATCGACTCTTTGATAAGCTCATCACGGCGAAGCCTTGCTTCCTCCGCAAGATCTTCTGCTTCCTTCCTGAGGCGTATCGTCTCTTCGGCCTCCGCTTCTGCTTTCAGTCTGTTCTGCTCGATGCCTTTCAGCATATCTTCGAATCTCAGATCTTCGGCAGTTATAAATTCTTTTGCCCTGGTCACTATCGCCGGATCGAGCCCGAGTTTTTCCGATATTGCGAATGCGTTGCTCTTACCCGGAACGCCGATCAGCAGGCGGTATGTCGGGGCAAGCGTTTCAACGTCGAATTCGCAGCATGCATTGATGAATCCGGGTGTTGTTGAGGCAAATACTTTCAGTTCACTGTAATGCGTGCTCGAGAGGCAGACTGCGCCGATCTCGTACATACGCTCCAGAATGGCCATAGCGAGCGCTGCGCCTTCGGTAGGGTCTGTACCTGCCCCCAGCTCGTCAAAGAGCGCCAGTGACCTGTAATCGGCCTTTTTGAGGATCTGAGTGATGTTCTTCATATGAGCGGAGAATGTGCTGAGATTCTGAGCTATGCTCTGCTCGTCTCCGATGTCCGCGAAGATATCGCCAAACACGCATATTTTACTGTTCCCGGCACACGGTATCATCATTCCGCTTTGTGCCATAATATGCAAAAGACCGACTGTTTTAAGAGTTACTGTCTTTCCGCCGGTATTCGGGCCCGTGATGATCATTGACGTCGCAGGGATCGTTCCCGGTTCAGCAACTCCTAATGTAACGGTGATCGGAACGGCTTTTTTGCGATCCAGAAGAGGATGCCGCGCTTTATTGAGTTCTATCACTCCGTCTGTGTTAAGAGACGGCTTTACAGCGTTGTGAAGAAGCGCCCATGAAGATTTCGCAAGTACAAAATCGATATACGATACAAGCGAAAGGTCGGACTTGAGCGTTTCGGAATTGCGGGCAACTTCCTCTGACAGTTCTTTCAGAATCCTTGTTATTTCCTCCTGCTCTGCGACCCTGAGTTCCCTGATCTTATTGTTCGATTCTACGACGAAAGCAGGTTCAACAAACAGCGTCTGGCCGGAGCTTGAAGTATCGTGAACGATACCGGGTATTTCTGACCTGTTCTCGATCTTAACAGGAACGCAGTATCTGTCGCCGCGCATCGTAACGATATTGTCCTGAAGCGCTTTGGAATAACGAGATGAATGCGTGAGTTCGTTCAATTTGTCCTTGATCGAGTTCTGGATCTGGAATATTCTTCTCCGGATGTCCGAAAGCTGCGGGCTCGCATCGTCCGAAATCTCTTCTTCGGACAATATGCAGCGCGTAATGTCGTTTTCGAGTCCGGTCAATTCAGCGAGCTGACTGAACATTTCTTCGACTGTGCTGTAGCTTTCCGGGTCTGAATCCGACAATGACGCGTATGCTCTTAGCCTTCTTACGGATGTCAGTAAGCTTTTTACGCCCAACAGATCCTGATTGTTTAATACGGATCCGGCCTCTGCCCTCCTGATCACGCCGGAAATATCTCTGACTCCCGCGGAAGGTGCGCTTCCGCGTTTCAGGATACAGTTCACGCCGTCCTCGGTTTCTGTCAGAAGTCTCTCTATATCATGAACGTCGGATATCGGAGTCATTTCACGCGCGTATCTTTTACCGATCTCACAGCTGGAGATCGATTCGACCGATTCGCGGATCTTATCAAATTCGAGTATTTTTAAAACTTTATCATCCATTTTAAATCACCGTTTGCCGCGATGATGCGCGGCAACAATTAGAGATCAGCAGCAGAATATCGGTCCTCCGAGCGGTGACATACATATCGAAGAACACAGGCAGCAATCCCTTGCCGAGATGCAGTATTCGCCCTCGGTAGTATTTGCCTGGGATCTTTGTGAATATTCTCTTGTGATATTTTCAAAACTGTCTGCTTTTTCTCTGAAAATCGTGTTTGAGGGATCCATATTAGCAGCTGTTCTGTAGCAGTTGTAAGCTCCCGAATACCTTCCGAGCTGTTCGTTGATGATGCCGCATAGATAGTACCATTCGGCGTCTCTCTGGTTTTCGGGCATGCTCATAAGTGCGGAATATGCCTTAATAATAAGGCCGTTCTGAAGGTAGTTGATAATTCTTGCGTACTTCTGGCTTCCGGTGTACGAATTACCGCTTCCCTGGCTTCCGCCCGTGCTGCCGCCTGAATAATATGAAGATCCAGTATCTTTTCCTGACCGGATAGCCTGTATCTTATCGTACGCGGCGTTGATCTCGCGGATCTTTTCTTCGGCCATCGGAGCCATCGGATCGTCCCTGAATCGGTCGGGATGGTACTTCTTAACAAGTTCGCGGTAAACTTTTTTTATTTCTTCGTCCGATGCATCGGGTGAAACGCCTAAGACCTTATACGGATCCATTTGCTTCCTCC
>JAGADO010000108.1 GCA_017613535.1 Clostridia bacterium
GGAACCCGAACGAGCCCGAATTCCATCAGGCAGTAACGGAAGTCCTTGAAACGCTCGAACCTGTTGCCGAGAAGCATCCCGAGTGGGTGAGAGCAGGCATCTTTGACCGCATCGTTGAACCGGAAAGACAGATAATCTTCCGCGTACCGTGGGTAGATGATAACGGTAAAGTTCAGGTAAACCGCGGCTTCAGAGTTCAGTTTAACAGTGCGATCGGTCCGTATAAAGGCGGTATTCGTCTTCATCCTTCCGTAAATATAAGCATAATGAAATTTCTTGGCTTTGAGCAGATATTCAAAAACTCTCTTACCGGCCTTCCGATCGGAGGAGGTAAGGGCGGCAGCGACTTCGATCCCAAGGGAAAATCCGACGGCGAAGTTATGCGTTTCTGCCAGAGCTTTATGACCGAGCTTGCCAAACATATCGGCGCTGACACTGACGTACCTGCCGGCGACATCGGAACAGGTGCGCGAGAGATCGGATATATGTTCGGTCAATACAAGCGTCTTCGCAATGAGTTTACAGGCGTTCTTACAGGCAAAGGACTTGAGTGGGGCGGATCCCTCGCAAGGACGCAGGCTACGGGATACGGACTTTGCTACTTTATGGAAGCAGCAATGAACGATCACGGCGACAGCTTCAAAGGAAAAACTGTTGTCGTTTCGGGCTCAGGAAACGTCGCCACATATGCTGTAGAAAAAGCTACACAGCTCGGTGCTAAAGTCGTTGCAATGTCTGACTCCGGCGGTTATATTTATGATGCTGACGGTATCGATCTCGATGCGATCAAGGATATAAAGGAAGTCAGACGTGCAAGGATCAGCGAATACGTAAATTACCGTCCGAACGCTGTTTACACGCCTGGATGCAAAGGGATCTGGACGATCAAATGCGACGTTGCCCTTCCATGCGCAACGCAGAACGAGATCGACGGCGAATCAGCTAAGATCCTTATTGACAACGGCTGCCGTATCGTAGGCGAGGGTGCTAATATGCCTTCTACGCCTGAAGCGATCGCTGTATTCCAGGCTGCAGGAGCTCTCTTCGGACCCGCAAAGGCAGCTAACGCAGGCGGTGTCGCAACATCCGCTCTTGAGATGAGCCAGAACAGCATGCGTTATTCGTGGACGTTCGATGAAGTTGATAATAAGCTTCACGATATCATGGTAAATATTTATAAGAACATAAGCAAGGCTGCCGCTGATTACGGAATGGCCGGAAATCTCGTCGCCGGTGCAAATATAGCCGGTTTCGAGAAAGTCGCGAAAGCGATGTACGCACAGGGAATCGCATACTGATCATAGTCGCCGGTTACGGTTACGAACGCCGCTCTGGTCGCTCCTCAGCGGCGTTTTTTAAAGAAAGTATTTAAAGAATTAGTAGGCAAATTGCAGGGAATGCACTGATTGGATCATGAAACTTGATTTTGGATACGGAAAAGGAATACAGAGCGTTCATGTTGCTGAAAAACACGTTTTAAAGCAGCTTCTTCCGCTTTGCACCGAAACGACCGTGTCGGAACATGACGAGATCGAAAGAGCGCTCAGCGAGCCTCTGGGATGCCCTGTGATCGAAAGACTGTTTAAACCTGGTGAGAAGGTTGCTGTTGTGATCAGTGATATTACAAGGCCGATGCCTTCTTACAAAGTACTGATCAGCATTATTGACCGTCTGAATAAGGCCGGTATTCCGGATAATGATATTACTGTCGTTTCGGCACTCGGTTCTCACAGACATCAGACGCAGGAAGAACTTGTCCGCCTTGCCGGGGAAGAATGTTATAAGAGAGTCAGGGTCGTTGACAGCGACCCTGATGATTGCATACGTTTCGGTGTTACTTCGAGAGGAACGCCCGTCGATATCACGCGGATCGTCGCGAAAGCGGATCGGAGGATCTGCGTCGGAAACGTTGAGTTTCATTATTTTGCGGGCTTTTCTGGCGGTTATAAGGCGATCATGCCAGGATGCTCTACACCGGGAGCCATTCAGTCTAACCACAGGCTTATGACCGAGGCCGGAGCTTATGCCGGTAATATCGACACGAATCCTTTAAGAGAAGATATTGACGAAGCCGGCAGAATGACAGGAGTGGATTTTATATTAAACGTTGTCCTCGACGAACATAAAAAGATCGTGAAAGCATTTGCGGGCGATCCGGTCATTGCCCACCGGGAAGCATGTGATCATCTTCGCAAAATGTTCGGAGTTCCTATCGAGAAACGCGCTGATATCGTTATTTGTTCTCAGGGGGGAGCGCCGAAAGATCTGAATCTTTATCAGACTCAGAAAGCGCTGGACAACGCAAAGCATGCCGTTAAGGATGGCGGTGTTATTATTCTGGTGGGGGCGTGCCAGGAGGGTCTCGGAGGCAGCGTGTTTGAAAACTGGATGCGTTCGGCCGCTTCTCCTGACGAACTTATAAGCAGGATACGTGAAAATTTCGTATTAGGCGGTCATAAAGCCGCTGCAATTGCGATGGTGCTTAAAAAAGCAGAAATATTTATGGTTTCCGAAATGGATCCGAAGCTCGTAAAAAGTATATTTTTAAAGCCGTATTCGACATTAAGCGGCGCATACAGGGCTGCACAGAAGAAATTCGGAGGCCGGGGAACAGTGATAACAATGCCTTACGGAGGCAGTACGCTTCCAATTACAGAATGAGGTGCATATAAATGTTTTACAAGGCTCAGCATGTTAACAAATACGCTTCCGGCGATATAGACGAACTGATCTATTTCGCTGAAGCAAGGACCAAACTCCAGTTTGAAATGCTTTTAAGCGAGATACACGTCGCTGACGTAAACTGTCACGAAAGCATTACCGACCTGGTACTCGTGACCGGTCCGTCATCGTCCGGAAAAACCACATTTTCAAAACTGCTCTCGAGCAAGCTCACGGACGACGGATATAACTGTACAGTGATTTCACTTGACAACTATTACCACGACCGCAGTTTCCTTGAGGCTGAGGCGATCAAGGCAGGGAAGCAGCCGCGCGATAAGATGGATCTCGATTTTGAGTGCATCGAAGCATTTAACGTCGAACGGTTCAAAAATGATATGAACAGTTTCATCGCCGGAAACAGCGTCAATATGCCTGAATATGATTTCAATATCGGAAAGAGTGTCGATAAGGGCAATACCATTACTCCTACAGACAAGGATATGATCATTGTCGAAGGAATCCAGTCGCTCAATCCTGTTTTGATCGAAGGGATAGATTTTCACAGAGTGTTCAGAGTCTATATTTGTCCTTTCGATTATTA
>JAGADO010000109.1 GCA_017613535.1 Clostridia bacterium
CTCATCATCATTGACCTGATACCCGAACATTCTGATCTCCCGGTCAAAGCCGATCCAGCCTCTTAATATGATCTTGTCAAAGCTCGAAATGAGCGCTGCGCTGCTCACACCGAGTCCGCCCTGAGCAACGAATCCGTCCATCCACGCGCGAAAATCGGTCACTCCCCCTTCAGCGGCAGAAGCAGGTCCGGAACCGGAGTAATAAGTCCAGAGGAAATCATCGATGTTTGCATCTACGATATGCGCATCATCTGCGTCAATGATGTTGTCCGCCGCTCCGGCGGGAACAGCAAACAGTGCGATGATAAGTGCCGCAGCAATAATGATCGCAAAAAACTTTTTCATAAAACTACCTCCTGCAAAAAATGGCGAGATACGGCAAAAACTCCGAATGTCAGTTGCATAAACTGATACTGTAAATCGTAACTCCGTTGTTGTCGCCCAGATATACCGAAAGGTACACCGGGCCTTTATAGTCAACTTCGCTCAGGTCGATCTCTGCGCTGCGGTCAGGCGTCCCGGACACACCCTTTGCGTTCTCCATGTATACTTCATTGCCCAGGATTTTGTACATACGCTTGGGACTCACATAATTTTTACTTTTGGTCAGCGCGAAAAAGCTGCCCGCGTCACCTAAAATCGCATTGGCGTCCGAACCGTATTTGATGATCACTTTACTATAACCCGACAGGTCGATATAACCTAAGCCCAGCACGGTATTGAAACCGGTGATCCCGATCTGCGTATCGCTGATGACAGGATCTCCGCTAATGCCTATAACCGCTCCGATGTCAATATTATTTGCGGAAGAGGCGTAGATACGAACGCCGCCGTCGATTCCGAGCGAAAGGTAAGCGTTCCCGCAGCGCACTTCGGCATATTCCACGCGCACCTTGTGGTACCCGGCGCTAAGCCTTAACGCACCCGCAGAACTGACCTTCTCTCCGGCGGGACGCTCTTCATCGTACGTGCATTCCGCCAGCAGCCTGCCGTCAACATACAATCTCGCACAGTCGTCGCACGTCAATGTGAAGCTGTAATTTCCATCCGCTTCAGCTTTCAGATAACCCTCAAAATCCGCGGCAAAGTCTTCCGTATACCCGTCGAATACATCAGCTCCGACGTGGTCCGTAAGTATTGACTTCTGCCTGTTAGCTCCGATCAGCCTGAAGTCAGGCATTTTACCGTAATCCGCTGCAAGCCGGTACAGATTTGCCGTCACGCCTTCCCTGAGCACCTCGGTCCCGATCGCATCGGGATCCATGGGTGGCATAAATTCTATATGCTTTCTATCGCTGCCCGAAGGTTCAGATGCTTTTTTCTCTTTCCCGGAATCGTACGGGATATCGAGCGTAAGCATGTAGTTGTTTCTGCGCTCAGGGGAACTGTCGCCGGTCGTGAACCAGGATTCCAGGCAGTAGATGTCTGAGACGTTGTCCATCCAGTGGAAATTAAGCGTGAAAGTAGTTTTGGTGAGGCCGAGAAGCGAGCGAGGAATCGAAAGCATCAATTCATTGCCCTCGGTCTTGTAGCGCACAACGCCGATCTCCTGCCAGATATTGTTCCGGTACGCGCACAGTGTAGTGAGGCCGCTTTCAACTACCTGGTAATTCACCAGGAAATCGTAACCCTCCCAGCCTGTGGATTTGTCGTTGTCCGCGTCAATGAACAAGAGCATCCAGTTTTTGCCCGCAAGCGGATCCGTAAGAGGCGCGGCAGTGCGGGCGTATGCATATATCATACCCTCGTCGGCGGTCATGCGGCTCTCGACAATGTCATTGCGCCCGGTCCTGTTTACATACCTGAGCTGCCCGGTCGTGTCAGTCGCGTTTCGGACCGTAGTGTCACCTTCGAAATCGGTGAATACGGGGGCAATTATCTTCCACTGATCGAACCCGCCGTCAATATCGATCACGCGTTTTCCTGTGTTTCCGTCCGCCGGCAAAACGCCTTTGAACTCGCGAATGATCGCACACATCTGGTAGAAATAATTGTCAGTAAACCCGCCCTTCATAGGCTCGATATCTCGCGAAAACTCGCAATTGAACTGATCAACATAACCGGTATCGGTCGGTTTGGGCTTATCCCCGGTGAAATTCTGTGCGATCCACTCGTTCCAGCGCGTGATCAGCAGCACTTCGCACTCCGGATGCTTCTCCATCGCTTCACGGTAGGTGCGTTCCAGCATCAGCCCCTCGCCCATAGTCGTTGTTTCTAAAAACCGGTCAAGGTATTTTTTAGATGATTTGATCGCACTTCGCCCCGAGCCGAAATTAGCGAATCCCGCGGTACCGATGCCGACGCATTCCGCTTTATCCGGATCGTCCTTCCAGCCGTATTCGCAGCCGTACAGAAGACCTCCGTCGACCCACCAGTATCGTCCGGAACCGACCCAGGATTTACGCATCGTAAGCTTTTCTTTGAAGTCTTCGTCGTCGAAGATCGGGAACGTGCCGTCGTCTGTTGGTTTGATCAGCGCGAGCGGTTTTCCGTCCCAGCAGAACCACAGATCAGCATACTTTTCGTCCGTCATGAACTTCCGGTAAAACGTGCCCGTATCGCCGTAGCCCGCTTTCGCGTCCGTGCCGAAACACCAGGGAACAATATACGGTGTCATCTGACCGGCGGAGCGCATTTCTAAGCACGTATCGAGGAACACCGTCATAGCATCTTCGTACAGGAACCCGTTGGTCATGTCAAAATAGAGAAAATCGACGCCTGCCATCGCGAAGTAGTTCAAATCTCTTTTGATCTGCCAGACGTCATCGGCCTTGTGATAGCCCGTCTCCGGCTCGGACCAGAAACAGAAGCCGTACCGGCTGCCGTAATCTGTATTGACCGGGTCCAGCGCGAGCGCCTTCGAAACGTCCACAGGCGCGGAAATTTCGGAAGTCCACAAAGAGTAGAACAGTCCGACATATCTGCCTTCTTTCGGCAGCCCGACTTCATCAGACGTCGGGAGTTTTCTTCCAAGCGCATCCGTGGCAGTCTCGTTGTAATTGTTAATAAGGATCTGAGGGGATCTGCCGTTTTCAGTCAGGACCTGTTTCCCAGGCGCGGCAGGAGTAAACGTTAGCAGATCACGGCTTACAGCCGGATCGTCAATGCTTTTTCCCGCCTTTCCGCTGCTTTTGCTGTTATTGCATGCAAACATAAGCAGCAGCGGTGCGGCGATCAGCAGCAGAAGCGAGATTCTGCTCTTTTTCAGGCCAATTAGTTCCCGTCTTTCTTTCATAAAACCCTCCTGTGCACCTTACACGCTTTAACAAGGTCACCGAAAAGCACGATGGATTCGAAAAGCACCGTATAAATCTTCAGATAGAGTGGCCGAAGAGTCGCACTCTTCCTGCTTCATCATTCTTCGAAGCCTTTATTCCCCCGCCGGCACCAGTTCCATCGTCTCTCCGCCCAGAGGCACACCGAACGCGGGGAAATTGTCCGCGTCAAACTCCACCTCCTGCACGTGGCACACGCGCATACGCCGCTTCGCCCCGTTGTTGCGCGAATAATAGCAATGATACGCGATCCAGAGCTCGGTATGGTCAGGCGAATAGAAGAACGATGCATGGCCGGGCGCGAACACCTTCTCATCCTTGTTCAGCACAAAAATCGGTTCCGGATACTTGACCCAGCTATCTTTTGAAAGCGGATCGCCGCCGTTATACTCCAGAAGCCCCAGCCGGTACGTATCGCTGTAGCAGCCGTTCGCCGAATAAATGATATACAGCCTGCTCCCGGAACGCACGAAGAAAGGCCCCTCGTTGAGCGGTCCGTCGGTAAGGCCCTCCCACATATAGTCATGCGGATCGGAGATCGGCACGGACTCGCCCATCTGCCACGGCGAAGAAAGCAGCGCGATACTAAGCCATTGACAGCCGTCGATCACCTGCGAAAAACAGATGAAATTGCGGCCGGAAGCATTGTCCTTATACACGGTCGGGTCAATACCGAAAATGTTATTGTCCAGAAACGCCTTGAAATGAAAGCCGTCGAACGGATCGGCCGTTTCGGATTCGAGCACGAACAAATGTTTTGTGCCGTCTTCTACCGTGATCTGACCGCTCGTGTAAATGTACCAGCGCCCGTCAATAAAATACATCTCCGGTGCCCAGATAGAGCCAGCAACCTCCGTGCCCGCCCAATAAACGACCGCGCGGTCCGGACCGGTGAACAGATCGGCAAGGAGTTTGCTCCTGTGAAGTTCGATATAGCTGTTCTGCGTAGACAAACCGTAATAGTAATCGGTCGCGTTGTCAAAGCACACGAACGGATCGGGGGCTGCTCCGGGCAATACCTCGTACGGATCTTCTCCCGGCGGGTCTGATATGCGCACCTGCATCGTATCACCCGCAGATCTGAGCGGAGTTCTGATATTTGTCACGGTTTCCACCTCCGTAAGGTCCAAAGGAGCATTGCCGCGGTCAACGCTGCACCCGATTGAAAGCAGGAGCGCGGCCAATACCGCACATATTATCGATCGTTTTATCCGCATATTCATTGAAGCTGTACCTCCGGAAAACGCCTCGGATCCATGTTAAGCTGCCCGTCAGCGCCTCAGCGCATCGATCAGTTCCTTCATAAGCGCGTCTCGGTGGATAAACGTAACTCTGCGCATCGGATGGCGTCTCACGTCGTGGCTGTAGTGGTGGTCGTACTGCGGAATGAGCGCCGGGATGACTTCCGAGAACATAAATCTGTCACCGTCGTTGAGCAGCCACGCGACCGCTGTAACGTCCCAGATAACGCGGCTCCACGGGCGCCCTTTGGCGTAACCCTCCGCCGCCTCGATCGTGTGCTGAGCGAGGTAATCGCAAAGCGGATTCTGCCCTTTCAGCCAATATTCGAGTTCCGGACCGCTCACGTAAAATGTTGACGCCACGCCCATGCACGGAATCTGCACGAAAGGACATCCGCATCCCATCACGACTCTCGCCGCGGCAACGTCCTGCATCATGTTGAATTCGCACGTGTCGAACCATTGTTCGCCGTGTCCGCCGAGCCAGACGACAACAATATTTTCTTTGATCTCCGGTTTTTTGATGAGTGCGGAGGCAACGTTCGTGATCGCGCCGATCGCTACGACGTACAGCGGTTTTTCTGGCGAATATGTGAGGGCAAGCTGTACAAGCATGTCTGCCGCAGGGCTGTCAACGGCCGTTTTCTCGTCCGGGAGGTACGTTCTCGATCCCTTGAATACGATCTGTTTGAGGTCCTTCCTCCCCATCAGCGTGAGCAGATTCATTATCTCGTCGTACGAGCGCTCCATTCCGTCTTCCGGCGACGTCGAATTAGCGTTGAAGAACGGTGCCGCAAGCAGTGCGCGGATATGCAGTTTCGGGCTTTTCGCCATCAGCGAAAGCGCAAACTGGTCATCGATCTCGTTATATGTATCAGTGTCAAGGACGCAATCGATCTCCCCTGCCGGTACACTCAGATTCTTCAAAAACTGTTCACTGGTCATAACGTTTTACCTCTTTCTTTTATGATAATCATCGCCGAAGGCGATTCCGGCATTTGCAATTCGCCATTCGCCATTTGCCATTTGCAATTTTCCATTTGCCATTTGCAATTTGCAATTTGCCACTATCCATTCCTTTTCTCCGACCGGCGAAGCAGTGAGCAATGCGAAGAATTTCATCCTCCTGAAATTCGCAGCATGCTCACAGTTCGCTGCCATTTGCCATTATATCCTGAACATCTTCGTCTCGCCGCGTATCATGTCGAACGTAAATTCATTGACGTTCTCCGCGTAAGTCCGCTCCTCATACACCTCGTAAGGGCTCGCCGGGCGCTTTAAGCGAATCGTTTTACGGCCTGTTATCCGCGCGTGAATCGTGATGTAGCGCTCGTTCGCGAACACGAAATCACCGTCGTCCTCGTAGATATGGCA
Source organism: Clostridia bacterium (assembly GCA_017613535.1). Lineage (GTDB taxonomy): Bacteria > Bacillota > Clostridia > UBA1212 > UBA1255 > UBA1255. Next base: position 5,891 of record JAGADO010000109.1, read on the forward strand.
CCCGGCAATGCGCCCGATCGCCCGGTAGAGGTCCGCCGACAGCCACTTCGACGCCGTAAACACTGTATTGTACCCCTGAGAGCGCTTAAGCGACACAGCCGGGAGTTTTTCCGCGCACAATGTCGCCAGCGTCTCCGCTTCGGGATCGTCGCACACGAACAACGGACATACCACGGTCGTCTGATTGCCCAGATACATCGCGCAGCCGTCCTTCACCTGGCGGTCAAGCTGTCCGTACACCGTGCCGGGATCGCAGTCCGTCATAAGCGCCCCGTTCGGATCGATCTTGAACTTGCCCAGCGAAGGCTTGTCGATGCGGCGGATCGAAAGCCCGGTGAGGTCGGAGATATTGGCCGCGTTCAGCTTCACGTCAGCGTCCGGGTCAATAAACCCCTGCCCGTATATGAACAGCGCCGTCCGTCCCGCCTGCCTTACCTTCTTCTTGATCGCGTCGCGCTCCGCCCCGGTCAGGCTGAAACAGTTCACGAAAACGTACAGCTTGTAATCCGGCAGATCGTCGCGGGCAATATCGTTGTGGTAGTAGAAATCGGCCGGTATTCCCGTGCGCGGAATCTCCAGCGTGCGATTCAGTTCGATCATCTGGAACAGCGTCGGTCCCGCAGCGAGATGTACCGACTCTTCGTCGTAGAAAAACGCAGCGTCATTGTGCTTGGTGCGGTCGCCCTCGTAGAACTCGCGCGCGATCTCCTGCTGCTTCTTAATAAGCGCATACAGCTGCGGGTCGCGGTACCTGCCCTTGTCGTACTGATCGAACCACCATGCCGAAATATCCTGACAGATATCCCTGCCGAAATCACGCTTCATGCACGCGATGCTGTCCTCGATCGTGTACTGCTCCATATACTCCATTGCACCGGCGCGGTTGCCTTCCCTGAACGTACGCGTATCGTCCTCGGAGAAGAACATGCGGTTCCTTAGCCTGAACGAATCCTGCATAACGCGCTGCGCCGAATAGCCGCCAGGCTGCCGTTCGATGTAAACGTTCGGGCATGCGGTCATGTCCACGTACCCGCAGTCAAGCATCTTAAGCGCCCCTGCGCACATGCACATGTTGAAGTAGTCAAGGCATCCGAAATAGCCGTAAAACGCGCCGACGAGCAGCTCGCTGTCAAACTCTTTTATTGCTTTGGCGAAATGTATTATCGAATCTGCTGCGCCAACGTGGAACGCGCGGTAGAAGTCGGCTACGCACTGATATTTATCAGTGTTGAGGAAAGAGCCTTTGTGGTACTCCGACATGCCGTTTGCGCCGCTGCTCGGGAAGCGCGACATTATATCGTCAGCGAGAATGAAACTGCGCTCCTCCATATTCGGAATATGCGGGTTATTTATATCCGCAGTTGGATCGTTCCACGCTTTGCGCATTGCCTCCTGGCTGCCGTAGCGGTCGTACAAATAAATCGAAAAAGCTTTACGGAACGCAGGGCTGAAATCACCGTAAAGGTCACACGGCGCCTTGCCCTCGTGATCAAAACCCATGTACCCGCCGCGGTAGATCGTAAGCGGATTCGAAGGATACCACTCGGAAGTATTGCCGCCGGCAAGGAAAACGCCTATCACGTGATCGGCGTACGGGGTTTCGCTAAGATCGCGCAGAAAGCCCAGAACGTGCTTCGTCGCCTCCTCGCGCCACGCCTGCGAATAAAGTGCATACATGCCCGGATAATATCCGTTCGAGTAGCTTTCGGTGATGACTCTGATCGGTATCGTGCCGCCGTTGTTGTAGCGCATCATTTCGGACGGATGCTCGTTCAGCCACTGGACCGACGGATGCACTCCGAGGCGCAGGAATATCTTGGCGTTAGGCACGGCATCGATCAATACTTTCGCGTCTTCGAGGAGCATGTTGAAAGCGCCGTTATACAGCCATTCCGGGTCACAGATCAGGAAGAATACTTCGATGCCGGACTCTCCCAGCGAGCGCAGATATTCACTGTCGCGCGTGTGGGCAAATGCCGTGAATGCCATCGGCGGAATCACTCTTCCATCGACCTCTACCGCCGGACTGCCGTTGTAGTTGATTATTCTTGAGCGCAGCATATATGGACCTCCCGGCGCGACGCCTTGTGTCTTTATACTATTCTTTGAAATATCTTACCGCCGCTTCGAACATACGTATATCATAATTACCGGGAACATTTTTGTAAAGTCCGGAGCCGGTACGTTCGCTGTGACCCATCTTTCCGAACACGCGCCCGTCGGGAGAAGTTATGCCCTCGACAGCGCAGCAGGAACCGTTGGGATTGAAGCGGATATCGTTAGAAGCATTGCCCGAAAGATCAGCGTACTGAGTAGCGATCTGGCCGTTGTCAGCAAGCGCGCGTATGAGCTCGTCAGAAGCCAGGAAACGGCCTTCTCCGTGCGAGATAGGTACGTTATACACTTCCCCTACCTGCGTGAAACTGAGCCACGGAGACTTGTTGGAAGCGATCCTGGTGCGTACGATCTTGGACTGGTGGCGCGAGATGGTGTTAAACGTGAGCGTAGGGCTGTTTTCGTCGGTGTCAATGATCCTGCCGTACGGAACGAGGCCGAGTTTTATAAGCGCCTGGAAGCCGTTGCAGATTCCGCACATCAGGCCTCCGCGCTCGTCAAGCAGTTCGGTGACGCCGTCTTTTACCTCCGCGTTTCTGAAGAACGCCGTAATGAATTTGCCGCTGCCGTCAGGCTCGTCTCCGCCCGAAAAACCTCCCGGGATGAATATCATCTGTGCGGTTTTGAGCTTCTTCGAGAAAAGCTCGACGCTCTCTTTTATCGCTTCTCCGCTAAGGTTTCTGATGACGATTATCTCCGGATCGGCGCCTGCGTCGCGCATCGCTTTGGCGGAGTCGTATTCGCAGTTAGTGCCCGGGAAGGCCGGGATGAGGACCTTAGGAGAAGCTGTTTTTACAGCGGGTTTTGGCCATAACGATGCACTAAACGAAACATTGTACAATGGCGTTTTAGCTGCAGGGATGTTGCAGCTGAATACGGGTTCGAGTTTGTCCTCGTAAAGGCCGGAGATCTCGGCGGAACTGACGGTTTCTCCGCGGTACGTAAAGCCCGAGGCAATGACGCATCCTGCGCGCACGCATTCGAATTTATCTCCGCATGCGCAGGCGGCCTGAGCGCTTCCGTCAAGTTCGACGAGGAACGAGCCGTAGTTGCGGCCGAAGATATCACCGGAAGTAAGATCGCTGTCAAACTCAAATCCAAAGCCGTTGCCGAACGCGGATTTCATTGCCGCCTCGCAAAGACCTCCCATGCCGAGCGTGCGGCACGAATCGATCTTTCCGGCAGAAGAAAGCGCTTTGATCTTATCGAATATTGCCCTGAGCGAATCAGCATCCGGAAGCCCGTCAGGACCATACTCAGGCCTTAAGAGTACTGTTTCGTTACCGGCTTTTTTGAACTCTGATGTGATGATATCCGACGTTTTTCCGGTCGTGACCGCGAACGACACAAGCGTAGGCGGAACGTGAATGCTCTCGAAAGAGCCGCTCATTGAGTCTTTTCCGCCTATCGCGCCGATACCGAGCCTTAGCTGCGCATCGAGACCTCCGAGCAGCGCCGCTAAAGGCTTTCCCCAGCTCTCTTCACCGCGAAGCCGCTCGAAATACTCCTGGAAAGTAAGGTAAACGTCTTTGAATTCCGCGCCGGAAGCTATCAGTTTGCACACCGATTCAACTACTGCGAGGTACGCACCGCGGTAAGGGCTCTTTTCAGACACGAACGGATCGAAGCCCCATGCCATGAACGAGCAGTCGTCGGTATGTTTCTTCTCCATCGATATCTTTTGGACCATCGCCTGCGCGGGAGTCAGCTGATACTTTCCGCCGAAAGGCATGAGCACGCTGCCAGCGCCGATCGTAGAATCGAATCTCTCCGCGAGGCCTCGCTTCGAACAAATATTGAGGTCAGAAGCTGCCTTTTTAATGTTTTCGGTAAAGTTTCCGCCTCCCTGGCCGATAAGTCCGAACTGCCTGCCAACTTTAACGCTAACGTGCTTTTCGGCACCGTTCGAATTAAGGAAATCGCGGCTGATGTCAACGATGACTTTTCCGTTCCAGTGCATCACGAGGCGGTTCGTACCGGTGACAACGGCGACAGGAGTTGCCGACAGGTTTTCTCTGTCCGCCAGCTCTAAGAACCGTTTCGCGTCGCCGGGGTCAACGACGACAGCCATCCTCTCCTGCGATTCGCTTATTGCCAGTTCCGTGCCGTCGAGGCCCTCGTATTTCTTCGGAACGGCGTCAAGATTTATATCGAGCCCGTCCGCGAGCTCACCGATCGCGACCGAAACGCCCCCGGCGCCGAAATCGTTGCAGCGCTTGATAAGTTTCGAAGCCTCGGGATCGCGGAAAAGGCGCTGAAGCTTGCGCTCCTCGGGAGCATTGCCCTTCTGCACTTCCGCACCGCACGTCACGAGCGATTCTACCGTATGCGATTTGGACGAACCTGTCGCACCGCCGCAGCCGTCGCGGCCCGTAGCGCCTCCTAAAAGAATAACGACGTCTCCCGGCTCCGGCCTTTCTCTTCTGACATTCTCCTGAGGAGCGGCCGCGATAACGGCACCGATCTCCATGCGTTTTGCGGCATAGCCGTCGTGGTAAAGCTCGTCAACGATACCCGTTGCCAGCCCTATCTGGTTTCCGTATGACGAATATCCCGCCGCGGCGGTCGTAACAAGCTTGCGCTGAGGAAGCTTGCCCTTTATAGTTTCCGAAACGGGTTTCAGAGGATCCGCGGCACCCGTCACGCGCATCGCACCGTAAACGTACGAACGGCCCGAAAGCGGGTCGCGGATAGCGCCTCCGATACATGTCGCGGCACCGCCGAAAGGTTCGATCTCTGTAGGATGATTATGCGTTTCATTCTTGAACAGCAGCAGCCAAGGCTCTTTTTTACCATCCGCCTCGACCTCTATCTTAACCGTACACGCATTGATCTCCTCAGACTCGTCAAGCTTATCGAGGAGACCTTTTGATTTCAGATATTTCGCGCCGATCGTGGCAACGTCCATAAGGCACACGGGCTTTTTGTCCCTGCCCAGTTCATGCCGGAGGTCAATATATCTTTCGAACGCTTTTCCGACCGTTTCGTCTTCGAACGTTACTTTATCAATGATCGTCCCGAACGTCGTGTGGCGGCAATGATCCGACCAGTACGTGTCGATCATTCGCAGTTCGGTCAACGTCGGATCGCGTTGTTCTTTCCTGAAGTAATCACGGCAGAACGCGACATCAAGCGCATCCATTGCCAGCCCGTATTTCTTTATGAATGTCGGTATCTCGTCTTCATTAAGCGCGGTAAATCCATCGACGGTCGCGACGACTTCCGAAGGCACCGCGTAATCCGCGGCCAGCGTTTCCGGCCTCTCCAGCGCTGCTTCTCTAGCTTCGACCGGGTTTATGACGTATTTTTTAACCACATCGATCTGGGCGTCAGTTAAAGATCCGTAGAGCGCATATACTTTTGCCGAACGGATGAGCGGCCTGTCGCCTTTCGAAATGATCTGGATGCACTGCGCGGCGGAATCTGCTCTCTGATCGAACTGGCCCGGCAGGTATTCGACCGCGAACACCGAAGCTCCGGAAAGGTCAGGCTCGGTATAAACGTTATCTACCTGCGGCTCCGAAAAAACGGTACCGACGGAATAATCAAACAACTCTTTTGTTATATTTTCCGCGTCATAACGGTTTAAAATGCGTACGCCGGTAAGTTCTTTAATTCCGAGAAGTGTCACGAGGTCGTTCCTGAGCGCCTCCGCCTCAGCAGCGAGCCCGTTCTTCTTTTCCACAAATATCCTGTAAATCATACTGTTTCCTCCGATACCGCGATCGCTCTTTTACCGATATCTTTTCTCCAGAACGCGCCTTCGAAACTGATGCGCGATACTTCTTCGTACGCTTTATTAAGGGCGCTTTTAAGGCTGCCGGCAACGGCCGTAACTCCGAGCACTCTGCCGCCTGACGTTACGAGCTTTCCGTCCTTCTGAGCGGCTCCTGCCACGTAAACTTTATCGTACAGGTCGTCAGGGATCGTGATCTCGAACCCTTTTTCGTATTTAAGCGGGTAGCCCTTTGACGCCATTATGACGCACGCCGCCTTTTCGTCAGAGAAACGCACGTCGATATCCGCGAGCTTCCCGTCTGTTACGGCACGCATTATTGTAAGCAGATCGGACTTTAAAAGAGGCAGCACGACCTGCGTTTCGGGATCGCCGAAACGGCAGTTGTATTCGATGACCTTCGGACCGTCTTTGGTGATCATGAGGCCGAAATACAGGCAGCCTTTGAACGTCCTGCCCTCAGCGTTCATTGCCCTTATCGTAGGCAGGAAGATCTTTTCCATGCATTCCGCCGCGACCTCTGGCGTGTAGAACGGGTTCGGAGCGATCGTGCCCATACCGCCGGTATTGAGCCCCCTGTCGTTGTCCAGAGCACGCTTGTGGTCCATTGACGACACCATCGGCACAACCGTATTTCCGTCCGTGAACGATAGCACGGATACTTCCGGGCCTTCGAGGTACTCTTCCACGACGATCTTATCGCCGCTCTTTCCGAAAGCCTTGTCCTGCATGATCGAACGCACCGCGTCGCGCGCTTCTTCGCGTGTGGAGGCAATTATAACGCCTTTTCCTAGAGCGAGGCCGTCGGCTTTTACGACTGTGGGCAGCGGAGCGCCGTCAATATATTCCAGCGCCTCTGCTGTGTTGTCAAATATCCTGTACGCGGCCGTGGGAATGCCGTATTTTCGCATCAGTTCCTTCGAAAAAGCCTTGCTGCCTTCTATGATCGCGGCACGTTTTTCCGGGCCGAAGCACGGTATTCCTTCCGCTTCGAGCGCGTCAACCATTCCGAGCACGAGCGGGTCGTCGGGGGCAACGACGGCGTAGTCTATCTGATTTTTTACCGCGAAATCTACGACGCCTTCAATGTCTTTCGCGCCGATCGGCACGCACACTGCGTCGCGTGCGATTCCGCCGTTTCCCGGGAGCGCGTATATCTCGCTAACTTCAGGATTCTCTTTGATCTTTCTAATTATGGCGTGCTCTCTGCCTCCGCCGCCTACAACCATTACTTTCACGTCAGGTACCTCTTTACACAGTTTGGGGCCGGTCATGCCCCGTGAGGAGCGCGATCCGGCCGGAATATTTAAAATATCAGTGATGGAACAATCTCATTCCCGTAAACGCCATTGCCATACCGTACTTATCGCAGCACTCGATAACGGCATCGTCGCGGATCGATCCGCCCGGCTCGGCAATATATTTCACGCCGCTCCTATGGGCTCTCTCGATATTGTCCGAGAACGGGAAGAACGCGTCTGATCCGAGCGCTACGCCGTCAATGCTGTCGAGATACGCTCTCATTTCTTCTGCCGTGAACGGCTCGGGTCTGCGCGTGAAGTAGCGCTGCCAAACGCCGTCGGAGCAAACGTCCTCTTCGTTTTTATTGATGTAGCCGTCAATCACATTGTCCCTGTCGGGCCTGCCTATATCGTCGCGGAACGGGAGCGTGAGCACTTTTTCATGCTGCCTGAGGAACCACGTATCAGCCTTTCCACCTGCGAGGCGCGTACAATGAATTCTCGACTGCTGTCCTGCTCCTACGCCTATCGCCTGCCCGTCCACAGAGTAGCACACTGAGTTCGACTGAGTGTATTTAAGCGTGATGAGCGAAACGATAAGATCGCGCACCGCCGATTCGGGCAGGACCTTGTTCGCGGTAACGACGTTTCCTAAAAGATCGCGCCCGATCTTGAAATTGTTTCTGCCCTGCTGGAAAGTGATGCCGTACACCTGCTTGCGCTCGATCTCCTCCGGAACGTATTCCGGATCGATCTTAACTATGTTATACGCACCTTTGCGCTTTGTTTTAAGAATCTCGAGGGCTTCGGGAGTGTATCCGGGAGCGATGACGCCGTCGGATACTTCGCGCTTGATCATCTTCGCAGTCGTAACGTCGCACACTTCGGATAGAGCTACCCAGTCACCGAAAGAGCACATTCTGTCCGTGCCTCTCGCTCTGGCGTAAGCGCATGCCAGAGGTGAATCGTCGAGGCCTTCTATATCGTCCTGGAAGACTGCTTTTTTAAGATCGGCAGAGAGCGGAATTCCGACTGCTGCGGAGGTGGGGCTCACGTGCTTGAATGACGTTACTGCGGGCATTCCGAGCGCTTCTTTCAGTTCTTTAACGAGCTGGTAGGAGTTAAACGCGTCAAGGAAGTTGATGTAGCCGGGCCTGCCGGACAATATCTCAATCGGCAGATCCGAGCCGTCGTTCATGAATATTTTCGCAGGCTTCTGATTGGGATTGCAGCCGTACTTGAGTTCAAATTCTTTCATTGTCAGCACGCTCCTTATACGTTTTTGTTAATGATGATGTTCTCTGCATTGCCCCCGGAAAGAGGAACGTTGCGCACGAACAGAGAGACCTTATTATCCGCATTTAGATTGTCCCAGACGAGCTTCGCGAATTCGGCCGCGTCAGACGGAAGAGCCACTTCTTCAGGTTCGCCCTCGAACGAAGGGATGGGATTTCCATCGCATTTATAAGTGTGAATGAAATGACCTACGCCCGGCTTTGGCTCGTAATCGAAGAAGAAGCGGTTGCATATATCCGGCGTTCCGTCGCTCTTCAGAATGGAGAGGCTGTAGCGGAAACCGCCTTCTTTGTAGTACACGATACCGGAGATCCTGGGAGTGAAGTTCGGGGCGTCAGGCTCGAATTCGCGCGTTGCGAGCGCTTTGGTGAAAGCGGTCTTTCTCGGACGCCTTTTAAGGAACTCGTATACGGTGTCGGTCTGGTTTCCGTTCGTGATGATATCCGCGTCAAAAAACTCTGACTCGAAGCGGAGGTACGGGTTGTAGATGATCAGGCTCGGGTCAACGACTTTCGATTCGTCAAATGCTTTCGTGCGCATTCCGCCGTCAAATTCCTCGAACACTCTGTTGCGGCTGTTTACGCTTCTGCCCATGATGAAATATGCGATGAGCGCGTTTTTACCGTCCGCCGACATTCCGATAACGATGCCTCTGCCGGGATAAACGTTTCCGGCGAGCAGTTCCTTAAGATCGTATTTAGCCATTCTGAGCTCCCCTTTCTAATATATCCGAGCATACCTGCTCGAGCGCCGCGGGCAATATCTTCCATTCCGCTTCGCGCATTACTCTTTTCTGCAGTTTTTCAGGCGTGTCCCCTTCGCGGATCTTCACGGCTTTCTGGGCAATGATCCTGCCTCCGTCCGGAATTTCGTTGACGAAATGCACCGTCGCTCCGGTGACTTTTACGCCGTATTTAAGCGCCTCCTCATGCACCCTGAGGCCGTAAAAACCCTTGCCGCAGAACGACGGGATAAGGGCCGGGTGCACGTTTATTATCCGCTCCGGGAATTGTTTTACGAATTCCGCGGACAGTATATTCATAAATCCCGCCAGAACGATGACTTCCGCGCGGGATTTATTTAATATTGACAATATTTTTGCTTCAAATTCTTCCTGTCCTGCGCAGGCTTTGCGGTCAACGGTGTAGCCTTTTATCCCGGCTTTTTCCGCTCTTTCCAGGGCGTAGGCGCCTTTTTTACTGGAAATCACCGCGCACAGCCGGCAGGAAGGCAGCAAACCTGCATCGCGACGGTCAATGATGGCCTGCAGGTTCGTTCCGCCGCCTGAAACAAGCACCGCCACGTTCACGGTATTGTCAGCTGTTTTTTTCTTCATTTGATCACCTGATTATTATGCGCTCGTCATTGTCCGACTCGGCGATCCTGCCGATGATGTACGCGTCCTCGCCGTTGTTTTTAAGGATCTCCTGGGCCTTGTCCTCGGTACCCTTCGGAACCACGATGCTCATTCCTACACCCATGTTGAAAGTGTTGAACATGTCCCGCTCCGGGATCCCGCCCCGGCTGGCGATCAGCTTGAATATGGGAAGGATACGTATGCTTTCCCGGTCGATCTCCGCCCTGAGGCCCTCCGGTATAGACCTTGGAATGTTCTCGTAAAATCCGCCGCCTGTTATGTGGGATATTCCCCGCACGTCCACGCTCTTCAGGAGTTCCAGCACCGGTTTTACGTATATTTTTGTAGGGGTTAAAAGCGTTTCCAGCAGTGATTTCCCATCTAGTTCAGGCTCCGGACCGGTGAGATCTGCGTTTTCCACGTCAAATATTTTGCGGACAAGGGAGAAGCCGTTGGAGTGTACGCCGGAGGAGGGCAATGCGATGATCACGTCTCCTGCTTTCATGCGCTTATTATCGATTATCTTTTCCCTGTCAACTATTCCTGTGGCGTATCCGGCCAGGTCGTATTCGTCTTCCGGATAGAAGCCGGGCATTTCCGCAGTCTCCCCGCCTATCAGCGCCGAACCGGACTGGATGCAGCCTTCGCACACGCCTTTAACGATCTGGGCGATGCGCTCAGGCACGTTTTTTCCGCAGGCAATGTAGTCAAGGAAGAAAAGGGGCTGGGCGCCGCAGCAGATGATATCGTTCACACACATTGCCACACAATCGATACCCACAGTATCGTGTTTGCCTGCAATGAACGCCAGTTTCAGTTTCGTTCCCACGCCGTCTGTGCCGCTCACCAGCACCGGTTCTTTCATACCGGTAAGATCAGGCTTGAACAGTCCTCCGAAGCCGCCGACGTCCGAAAAGACCCCGGGAGTCATTGTCCGGCTGATATGTTCTTTCATCAGCTCCACTGAGCGGTATCCGGCGGTGATATCCACACCGGCTTTAGCATAGCTGTCCGATTTTGAATGTTTGTTCATTGTCCGGTCATTCCTTTCCGTCCCAGCAGTATGTGCAAAGCTTGCATTTATCTAGGCCTATGGACTCCACGATGCCGTCTAACGTCTGGAATTCCAGAGATGACAGGTGAAGTTTTTCGCAGATAGCCTGCCTCAGTTTCTTTCCCCGCTCGGTGCTGCCGTCGCTGTACTCGGCAATATGCTTGAATCCCTCTTCCCCTTCCAGCTCAACTATAACCCTGCGGGCGATCAGTTCCATGTCGCTGGTAGCTCTGGAGAAGTTCAGATATTTGCAGCCGAACATTATCGGCGGGCAGGCGGAACGCATGTGGACCTCTTTCGCCCCGTTTTCGTAAAGGAATTCCACCGTTTCTCTCAGCTGTGTTCCGCGAACTATGGAGTCGTCAACGAACAGCAGTTTTTTATCCTGGATCAGTTCATGTACGGGGACAAGTTTCATTTTAGCCACTTTATCCCGCTCGACCTGGGTAGGCGGCATGAAACTTCTGGGCCAGGTGGGTGTGTATTTTATGAAGGGGCGGGCAAAAGGCACCCGGCTTTCGTTGGCGTAACCGATGGCGTGAGGCGTGCCGGAATCCGGAACACCGCTGACAGAATCGATGTTGGCTGCGTTTCCAAACTCCTCGTCATGTTTAGCCATTATCTCCCCGTTCCGGTATCGCATCGTCTCTACATTGACACCTTCGGAATTGGAAGTGGGATAGCCGTAATATGACCACAGGAAGGCGCAGATACGCATCTTGTCGCCTGCCGGAGCGATCGTTTCAATGCCTTCCGCCGTGACGCGCACTATTTCACCGGGGCCCAGTTCAGTAACTTTTTCGTAGCCCAATTTCAGGAACGCGAAAGATTCGAAGGAAACGCAGTATCCGAAATCGTTTTTTCCGACGATTATCGGCAGCCTTCCCACTTTATCCCTGGCGGCAATAATGCTTCCGTCGTCCCGCAATATCAGTATCGACGCCGTTCCCTCGATCTGCTCCTGAGCGAATCTGATGCCGTCAGCAAAATTGGTTTTCTGGTTTATGAGCGCCGCGGTGAGTTCCACGGAATTCACATGTCCTCCGGTCATCGCGTCGAAATGCTCGCCGGATTTTGCAAAGCATCTGTCCAGCAGCTCGCCTGAATTGTTGATGACACCCACCATGCATATAGCGTATGTACCCAACCTTGATCTGATGAGAAGCGGCTGAGGATCCGAATCGCTTATGCAGCCTATGGCGGATGTGCCGTGCATCTCTTCAAAAACACGCTCAAATTTGGTTCTGAAAGGAGAATTAACGATATGGTGGATCGTTCGCTGAAGACCTATATCTGTGCTGTATGCAGCCATTCCGCCGATACGCGTGCCTAAGTGAGAATGGTAGTCGGTACCGAAAAAAACATCATCGATACTTTCCCGTTTACTTGCCGCTCCGAAAAAGCCTCCCATGTATTACCTCTCGATCAAATTCAGATTTTTATTTTGCGAAAAACAGTTTAGAAAGCGTCATCGGATCAATGTATTCGCCGTCTTTGTATACGCGCATATTGCCCGAAGCGATCTCGTCGATAAGCATTACGTTTCCGTCAGCGTCGTATCCGAACTCGAACTTGATATCGTAAAGTTCCATGCCCCGCTTCTTCATTTCGGCGGCAACGACTTTCGTGACTTTCTTAGTCATTCTCTTGATGTCGTCGTACTGGCGGCCGGTCATGATGCCAAGCTCGATAAGTCCGTCCCTGGTGACCAGCGGATCGCCTTTCGAGTCGTTTTTAAAGGTGGTCTCGACGTAATAATTCAGCTTTGCACCGTTCTCCACGTATTCTCCGTAGCGTTTGTAGAAGCTGCCTACAGCGCGAAGACGGCAGATGACTTCGAGCCCCTTTCCGAACACTTTAGCCGGAAGTACTTCCATAGTGGTCTTTTTAAGATCTGCGCTCACATAATGGGTGATGACGCCGGCCGCTTTGAGTTTTTCAAAGAAATATATGGACATGCGAAGGTTTACGTCACCTACACCTTCGATCGTTAATCCTATCGAGTTTTCGCCGGGATCGAATACGCCGTCTTTACCGGTGCAGTCATCCTTGAACTTAAGAAGATAATTACCGTTTTTCAGTGCGAAAACGTCTTTTGTCTTTCCGGAATAGATCAGTTTGTTTGCCATAGTGTTCTTCTCCTCTGTTTTGATTTATTATATAAAAACTACATTATTCATTGAGACGCGCTTCCACAGAAGCGTCTTTTTCAAGCACCGAGCGGCGGGCTTCTTCCCGCTTCGCATCCAGTTTCGCACCCAGTTCAGGCTCTCCGATAGCGATGATCTCCGCAGCCAGCAGAGCAGCGTTGACTCCCCCGTTTATGGCCACAGCGGCGACGGGTATTCCGGAGGGCATCTGAACGGTCGAAAGCAGGGCGTCCATCCCGTCAAGGACAGGCCCTTTGCAGGGTATCCCGATCACCGGCAGCGTGGTATTTGCGGCAATAGCTCCGGCCAGATGCGCGGCCATTCCGGCAGCGGCAATTATTACAGCAAAGCCGTTCTTTTTTGCGTTCTTTGCAAAACCGGCTGCTTCCTCCGGCGTCCGGTGGGCTGAATAAATGTGTGTTTCATAAGGGATGTCAAGGGATCTAAGGGTGTCAACGGTTTTTTTTACGATCGGCAGGTCACTGTCGCTGCCCATAATGATTCCGACTTTTTTCATAAATCCTCCTGCCGAAAAAATAAGGCGCACTTTGCTTCCGTATTGAAGAAAATGCGCCCAGACGGTCGGCCTGTACACTCTTTGTTCCGTGTGGTGCTCCACTTAACCGTCAGTCGCGAAGAGTGCCCGCAGCCATCGTCCCAGGCTGCGACGAGATTGTAACATACACTCTGTGCTAATGTCAAGCAGAAGAAACACAATATGTTGTAAAAAATGCAGTTATTGTACCCGCCAAATATTAATTGTCAGGTGCGAAAATCACATGCTCGGAATCATTGCCGTCTTCGTCAACGATCGTTGCATAGTAATATATCATTTCCTCATGATCTGACATGCCGGGCTCATCCGGATGATCTTCATAAGGAGAATGTGATTGAGGCTCTCCTCCGGTCAGCTTGATCGGTTTCAGGTAGTAAATCGAATCTTTCATAGCGGTAGTTTCGATCTGTATTGCAGGATAGCCATACACGTCCAGCGTGACTTCTCTGTCGACCATCAGACATGCGCTGCCGAACTCTCCAGTGACGCCGCTTTCACCGATCAGCATAATACCGCGGCTATATCTTTCCAGATCCGCATATTCCTCTTCGCCAACGGTCAGCTTCCCGTCTCCCGTAAACGTAACGCTGCCTGAATGACCGGCACCGTAGATCAGTATGTAACCGACATGGTTCTCACCAAGCACACGGATCTTGAAAGCATTGCCCATCATATTGGCCTCAATAACAGACCCGCTGAAATTATTGATCGTAAGCGTATTTGTAGTGCTGTCATAACTGATCGAACCGTCCTCCGGCCCGTCAGTAAGCGGAGTATTTGGATCTCTATATTCCCAGGTCGCGCCCTTTACAAGGTACAGTGGTTCAAATCGGTCTTCCTTTATTACGGAATAGCGAAGATAAATTTCAGGGCCCCTGTACTTCAATTTTTCATAATATTCCGGATAGAGCTCCTGATAAGCCTCTTTGTATATCTCCTCATACTGATCCTCGTCGTATTGGCTTGCATAATAGTTTGCATCCTGGCTCGCATACTCACGCGCCATTTCTTCGGCTTCCCTATCCGTCTTGCGGGACCAGTCGTAATCTCCGTACCAGTCAGGGTCCGGATTCGGAAGACTCGGGAAAAAGTCATCGTAGGACGTAGAGAGATAATCCACGCCAAGAAGGTCAACCCCGAACGATGCCAGGATCGCGCCAACGCCGATGAGAACGGCCGCCACTGGCTTGAGAATTATCTGTTTAATGCGGTTGTGACGCTTCTCTTCAGCGGCGTTGAGATCTTCCTCACTTTCATCCATCGGACCCACGTAGTCATCATTGAACTCATCCCGGGAAGCGGTGACCTCGACGACAGTATCATGCTCGACGGGGGCGCGCTCTTCGACCGGGACAGGGTCAACCGTGTCCAGTCCTGGCATATGGAATTCGTTGTCAGCATAATAGCCTGCCACGCGAATCACCTCTTTTCAGACTCTTTTCAGACGGGGCACAGTGTCAATTTGCGGGGATATTGTGCACATCGACCTGCGGGAACGGGCACTCTACTCCGAGGTCCTTGAATCCCAGCAGAAGGTCGTGGTTCAGTAGCCTGGCTCCGGAGAAGATATTGGACTCGTCAACTTCACCGATAAACTTCAGCACCACGCCGCTGTCGGCCAGCTGGTTAACACCGAGATATTTCGGAACATCTTTCAAAACATCGGTATGTTCGTCATAAATTCTCTGAAGCAGCCCGGGGATCTCGCTCTCGAGCTTTCTGAAATCAGTGCCGTAGGGCACTGCGATCTCGCAGGCTGCGCGGGAAGGTTTGTCGGAGCGGTTCAGTATATTCTTCATAGCGGAGTTGTTAACGATCTTAACGTTTCCGCCCGGATCGGTGATGCAGGTGGTGCGAAGACCGATGGATGAAACAGTGCCGCGGAATCCGCCTACTTCGACGATATCTCCTACGTTGTACTGATTCTCAAACACCATGAAAGCTCCGGTCACCATATCTGCGATCAGGCTCTCTGCGGAGAAGCCTACGACCAGGGCAACGATCCCTACGCTGGCAACGATCGTTGACACATTTACGCCGATTATAGAAAGTCCCCAGCACACGATCACGATCGCGGCAACGTATTTGAGCACGCTGGCAACGACCGACAGCACCGTCCGCACTCTGTGTTTTTTGGGCTTTATAAGATTAAGCACAAATACAAGCACCGCTTCAAGGCAGAGCACGCCTGCTATCATGATGAGCAGCCTGACGAAGATACTGAGGTTCATTTTTACGTTTCCGAAGCCGTTCCATCTGATAAGACCGGTCAGAAATGCGACAGGAATCAGTATTGCAAGCACGCCTGCGCATACGCACATACGGATTATTCTTGATTTTTTCTCTGGTGTCATTGATATCCGCTCCTTTTCAAGCTATATAGCTATCTTCCGGGCTAATTTTAGCCCAAAAAAGCATAAATGTCAACTCAGACTGACATAGCCGCACGCTTCGATCATTGTCTGCCCTTCCGGAGATAAAAGCCATTCGACAAGTCTTTCGACGTTGGGGGCAGTATCGTCTGCGCGGTAAACAACGTAGAAAGATGCCGTTATCGGATAAGTGCCGTTTCTGATATTTTCGGCGCTCGGGAATACGCCGTTTACGGAAAGCATTTTTACGTTTTCATCCGCGACCATTCCGGAAAGATAAAACCGGAACGAGTAGCCGATCGAACCTCCGAAGACCGCAAGAGGATCGCGCGATTTTATCATATTGCCTTCCATGAACTTCTCCATCATAGTCTGGCTGCCGGAGCCCTCGACCCTTGTAAGAGGATTGATCAGTTTATTGGCCCCGCCGACTTCTTTCCAGTTTTTGATCTCGCCCCTGTAGATCGAACGGATCTGGCTGACGGAAAGGCCATCAACGGGATTGCCCCTGTTCACGAAAAATACGAATGCTTCAAGACCGACCGGAACAAGCTTTAACTCAACGCCCTTGTCATTTGCGTACTCGAGCTGTTCTGCAGACGGATGTGCCGTAAAAAAAAGATCCACATTTCCGTCAACGAGCGCGTTGAAGCCTCTGATCGTATTCTGGTACTGCATCACGCTGTCGGGAGCAAAATTCTCGCCGTAGTAGTTATCGTCCGAAAACCTTCCGCCCTCATATGTCACACAGCCTTCTGGATAGCAGTTATCGATCACTGAAGCGTAAACGGGCACGAGCGCGGCTGCACCGTCCAAAACAGGCAGGTACTCGCCTTCTTCAAACTTAAGAGATGAACCTGTCCGCGCCAGTTCGGAATCGGCTTCGAACGGAAGATATCTCGATACATCGATCATCTTAAGCTGAGAAGTACCGCTGAAATTGTTGGCGAGGCGCCTTGTGATCGTAGCGTAAATAAAAAGATTGACGCCTGCGAAGAGAGCGATTATAAGAATGATGACAATGATTTTCTTCACGGCCAGTACTCCCTCGCGACGAATTGTATGATAGATGAATTGCGGTACGCCATTATAGCAAATATGACGTGCAGCAGCGTGGCAATTATTCCGATGACCGATATCACGATTAGTATAATTTGAAACCTGCGGTCGCTCATATCACAAACTCCTCACATACTTCTCATAATAGCCATTCCGATAATGATCGCGAAAATAACCAGGATGACTGCAAGAGCTGCTAACGTCATTGCGACCGTGAACA
>JAGADO010000110.1 GCA_017613535.1 Clostridia bacterium
AGCGGCGGCACAGCCGTCATCAGTACGTGAGCCCGGCCGCGTTCAGGCTAAGAGAACCGGAGCTCAGGGCAGGTCGACCGGGTAAGCATACGAGCGAAAGAACCTGCCGCAAAATGCATACCGGTCCCAGAAAGGAGAACTCCAAATGAAGAAACTGATTTCGATCCTGATCGCGCTGGCGGTCCTTGTGTGCCTGGCGGCATGCTCCAACGGAGGCGTCAACACTCCTACAGATGCCCCGCAGGGCGCTACGGAAGAGCCGCAGAAAGCCACTGACAAACCCGCGGACAATAAGACCGACGAGCCTGCGGTGACCGACGTTGTCACCGAAGCACCGACGAAAGAACCCGAGCCCACTCCCACGAAGGCCCCCGAGGTCGGAGCTGATATTGACGCTGTAATGGTAGATCTGACCGGCGAAGAAAACTATATTGTCCACGGCGGCGAGGCGGCAATGGACGAAGGCGGCATCTGGCTTTCCATCATTTCGGGTGCCGGCGGAGGCGATAACGTTGTCTTCTCGTTCGACGACGGATTGGGATTCGACGCCTCCGAATATCCGTACATAGCGTTCAAATACCGTCTTGGATACGGCGAGGGCGTAAAAGGCGCAAACCATCTTTACTCGATCACCGGTGCGGGCGGTCCTTCGCCGTCAAACGGTATGTACTACCACCTGGATTATATCGGCGACCGTGATTGGCACACTGCGATTATCGAACTTGCGACTGCTTTCCCGGCGGCCGGTACGGAATGGATCCAGCTTCGCACTCCGACTGCGGACAACCCGGGCGGAGAACTTGCCTACGCCTGGATCGGCGCGTTTAAGAGCGCCGAGGACGTCGAAAAATACGATGCGGCGTTTAACGAAAAATACGGCGACAAGCTGGTCAAAGCCGAGAAGCCTCAGGTAGAGAAGAAGCAGTCGGTGCCCGACGTTTCGGACGCTTTCGACGACGTGCTTATCGATTTTGAGGATATGGACGAAGGCGCGAACGTCACGTCGATGGACTTTATGACGTACGTCGGCGGCCTTAACAATTCCACCTACGTTGAGCGCGACGGCGGTATTGCCGCAGAAATGCAGTTCGACGCGCTGTCCTATTATGAAATGGTAAAGAGCGGCGTCGCCTACACGGCCAGCTTCGACGTTATGAACTGCAGCGGCGGTCTGTTCGGCGGCTTTATTTTCAACTGGGGCGACGAGGGCAATACCTCCCGCAACTTCTTTGAAGACAGCGGCCTTCAGACTCCTCCGGGACTGATGTGCTCCGGCGCCAGCGGCTGCGGCTTCTCGTTTGCGGGCGGCAACAAAGTGATCGTTTACGTGCCTGTCTGGGACGAAGATGCCATCAAACTTTCTTTGGTGTCCGTAACGATCGAAGCACCTGTGGATTTCGACGCGGGCTACAACACTTTCCGCATTGAGGACAACGGCACTTCCAAGGTGGAAGTCTTCCTTAACGACGCACTGTTCGTGACCATCGAGTATTCCGGCGAAGGCTTCAACGACGCGCCTACAATGATGGAATATTATTACAATAACATCCGGATCACCGGCAGCGACGGTACCGAACTGCTTAAGACCGAAAAAGCCCTGTTCTCGATCTACAAGAGCATCGCGTTCGCCGGCAGAGCACACAGAGTCCGCTTCGACAATATCAAGATCTCGAACAAATGACGCGTTGACCGATCGGTACGGTCAATGCGCAGAAGATACTGTAAAAAAACACGCGGCCAATGACAAAGTAAAGGGCTTGAATCTGCCAGGTAACGGTATATTCAAGCTCTTTTTTGTGATATAATTTGTTTCCGTTCCTCATTGAGGACGGCTGAAAACGTATTATTATCGACGGTTATCCGAATGGGACAACGAAAAGGGCTGATGTTATGGCAAAGCAGAACATCCTGAATACTATGACCTTTATCATAAACCGGATTTTCTTTTTGTAAAAGCCGTAAAGCAATAGACCGTTTCCGGTCAATGGTTTCAGATCGATATTTGCCGATATGCCTGAAGAAACCGGATCGAGAATAAGCCGATTGGAGCGATAGATCATGAATCATAAAAAAGGGAAAAAGCTTGTGACCGCTATCCTGATTATTGTCGGATGCATTATAGTTTCGGTGGCTGCCGCCTTTGTGATCCTGCAGATCCGCACGAGTAGCATCCTGGATGACTATTCATCCGTGTATCAGAACGAAAAGTATAAGACCCCCGTTTTGATAGATGGCGTGGAAGTTATCAGACAGGACGTTTCCTGCGGATATGCGGTTCTCGAGATGTTCTCCTCGTGGAGCGGTCATTCGCTCACCGAAAAATCATTGTATGACCAATACGGAAAAGTGATCACCTCGACGGGGAACGCATTTTGCAGGGAAATGAATAAGCAGTTCCCGGAATACACAACTACGATCTGCAAATATCTGAAAAACACTGAATTGATCGACGCCATTTACGAGAACTTGTCTGACGGGATACCGGTACCGTTTGAGTGGGCGGCTCTTTGCGGCGACGAATGGACGCTGCATTACTCGCTGATCATAGGCGCGGACATTCCCGCAGATAAAATAACCGTCGCAAACCCGTACGGGTACTATGAAGAGATAACGATCGCAGAACTGCTTGATCGGACAAGCTTTAAAGCATATGAAAAAATGCCATTGTTCTTGAAATTCGGCTTTGCTTTTGGTATTTTTGAGAAGAACACCATTTTCAGGGTGACTCGATAAAGCCCGTTCCTGTTGAAAGGAGATAACTGTATGGTACATCTGGAAAAGGTAACACATCGATACGGACCCGATCTGCGAGAGAAAAAGTACAGAACGTGATCACTGCAGATCGTGATCTGCAGTACAGGAAAGGATAGAATATGAAGAGAAAAATATTATTGCTGGTCGTATTGCTGACGATCGTTGCCGGCTCGGTCGGCTGCAGCAAATATTCGTCACGTTATTACGCTGTCGGATTTGTTCATTCCAATGAATCCGGTTCCGCTTATATGTC
>JAGADO010000111.1 GCA_017613535.1 Clostridia bacterium
CCTGCGGACCGAAGAAAACGGCAAGGCGTATTTCTCACTCTCAATACCGAGCACGAAAGAAGCGGAAGAAGAACAGAACCAACCGTCCGACATGACGCCGCATCAGCTGGAAAACGAGAAAATCAAAAAAGGTATCCTGGTTAATATGAAGCCGGGAGAATAATACGGCATCGGAGATATGCTGAACCTGTTCTTCGAAGAGTATTGCGAAAAGCAGCTCATACAGCCTACGTTTGTAACGCACCACCCCGTCGACATTTCGCCTCTCGCGAAGAAAGACCCGAAAGATCCGCGCTATACGGAGCGTTTCGAACTGTTCATCAACGGAAGCGAATTTGCAAATGCTTTCTCCGAGCTGAACGATCCTATCGACCAGAGAGAACGTTTCGAACGCCAGGCAGCACTGAAAGCAGCCGGAGACGACGAAGCGTGCGACGTTGACAACGACTTCCTTGATGCACTTGAGTACGGCATGCCTCCTACGGGCGGAATGGGAATGGGAATTGACCGCCTCTGCATGCTGCTTACGAATACGACGACAATTCGCGAAGTTTTGCTCTTCCCCACCATGAAGCCGCTTGACAGCAAAGAGAAGCCGGAATCTAAGCAGTCAGAAGCCGCCGAAGCTACCGCCGAAGTTAAGCCTATTGAAAAAAAAATCGATTTTTCGAACGTCATTATCGAACCTCTGTTCAGCGATTTCGTAGATTTCGAGACTTTCTGCAAATCTGATTTCCGCGCCGTTAAGGTCCTCGCATGCGAAGCCGTGCCGAAGTCAAAGAAGCTTCTCAAGTTCACGCTTGACGACGGTTCTGGCAAGGAACGCACTATTTTAAGCGGAATACACGCTTTCTACGAGCCGGAAGAACTGATAGGTAAAACGTGCATCGCAATCGTGAATCTGCCTCCGAGGTCAATGATGGGCTGCGAATCAAACGGTATGCTTATCTCGGCTGTCCACAAGGAAGGAGAAGAAGAAAAGCTTCACCTTCTTATGGTCGATCAGCACATCCCCGCCGGAGCAAAATTGTGCTGACCTTGCTTAAATAACATAAAAACAGCGCGCCTGTACTTCTAAAATACAGACGCGCTTTTTATTTGCCCTATTCCGATAAAAGCAAGTAACTGAACTGTCAGTACCCTATTGCCAGCCCGAGCAGTATAAATCCGGCCACGAGTGCAAGATTCACAAGGAACAGCGGCGCGCTTTTCTTTACCCACTTAAAGTAATCGACGCCGATCATCGATAGCGAAATGAGCAATACCGGTGACGTCGGGAAAATCACATTAGTGTATCCGTCCGCAAACGTATAGAGCAGGACCATCATCGATTTCGACAATCCGACGCTGACGACCGACAAAATACCCATAACAAGTATTGCTTTAGCTGTTGACGATGAAATGAAGAATTCGAGCAGGAGGATGATCAGATAAACAAACAGAGCGACCATGATCGGGCTCCTGCCGGCAGTTAATTCATTGATCTGATTGACGATCGTAGGCATTACGCGGCCTTCATCGAAAATATACTTGACCGAAGCGGCCAGTCCGATAAACACGAGCGTCGGAAGAGCACCGACAATCCCTTTTCCGAAACTCTTAAACACTTCCTTCGGTTTTGACGTCGCGATGATTCCGGCGATGATACCGAATATAAGAAAATACGCGATAAGTACAGGCACGGTATAATCTCTCAGCGCAGACAGCGAGGAGCAGAGTATTATCAATCCGAGGCTGACAAGCAGGAAAATGATATAAGTTATCTTTACTTTTCGCGCTGAACGGGCTCCGGTGTTCTCACCTGAACCGCTTTCGTCAAGCGTTACGACAGATTCAAATCCGGGAGCGTTGCCAGCAGAAATCGACGCTCTTAATTCTCCGTCATGCTGAAGCGTAAGGCTCGATTCGGGCTTTTTTGAGATCTTTCTAACATAGAGGAAGATAAACCCGAGAAGCAGCAGATACATCACCGCAAAAATTATGAGTCTGTAATATATGTGAGTGAGAGGATTAACACCGATTATCTCTGAAGCGAGCAGGACCGTAAACGGATTCGTTACAGCACTGGCAAAGCCGAAACCGCATGCGACGATACTGATAAGAAAGCCGGTAAACGAATCGAGCCCTATCATCAGGCAGAGAGCGGCAACGATCGGAAGCATCGTGAGCATTTCCTCGAACAATCCCAGAAAAGCTCCGAAAAGCATAAAAACGAGGGCAACGATCGCGATCAGCAGATTTCGTCTCTTTTCGAAGCGCTTTGAAACTGCACCGACAATCAGTCGTATACCTCCTGAATCGTTCATGACCTGAAACGCCGCAGAAATGATAAGGAGAAAAAGAGAAAGCATTATAAGCGTAAGACCGTCTCCGGAAGCAAACACCAGGAACGGAGCAAAAATGCCTTTGAAAATATTGACCCCGGATTGATCACTGCTCTTTGTATAAGTTGAATAATCAGGGCTTCCATCTGTCAGCGTTCCGAACTCCCCTTTAGGCAGGATATACGTCAGAATTATTGACACGACCATCAGGCAGACAAGCAGAACAGTGACCTGAATGAATGTTTTTTTAGAAATGCTGATCAGCGTTTTACTGCGCGTCGGTTTAGTATCACCTTTCATTTGAGTCGTTCATCTCCTTAATAATATCCGATATCAGACCCCAGCGGGCTGTCTGTACCGGATCGTTCACAGGATAAAAATAATATAGCTCATTTTTATAGTACGTTTCAAATTCTGTTCCGCATGAGAACGGGATCGCAGTGATAAGCGAAGCAGGTATAAAAAACTGAGTACTTTCGGAACGGTATTCGAATCCCTGCGCGGTAAATCTGCATTCACCTTTTTCTTTCGCCTTCTTATTTACGTTTGCGTCAAAGATGACCGTCCTGACTTCTGCTCTCAGGTCAAGCGAATCGATCCCGGCTTTTTCTGCTTCTTTGATCTTAGCGTAATAGCGCGATATGGTTCCCTGCTCTCCGTCGATCATTTCGTCGAATCTGTAGTGTTCGTTTATATGGTATTCTTTGCCGCAGGAAGAGCACCTGAACGTATTGCCCTTGCCTGACGTCGTATAGAGAGCGCCGCAGTCGATACAGCGGTAAAGCACGTTCTCCAAACCCTTTGCCTTGCCCCCGCGCCTGTAAATATTGAAATCTTCTTCGGAAGCATCATGCTCCATCGCAGAATTGATAATATCGTTGACCTCGTCCTCGGTAAGCACATCTAATTCTTCCGCTTTGATCACGCGCCTGACATTCATTTGTACTTTTGTCTTAAAACGTTTTTTGCGCCATTTGGGCTTACCGAAATACGCACCGGATATATTAAACAATACGATATCGTATCCGAGCTTTTTATAAAATCTGCCGCTTTGTTCGGGTATCGGATTGGTTTTTCCGTCGGGCGTAAGTCTTCCTTCCGGAAAGATCACTACCGGGTAACCTTTTTTTAACATCCGCATAATACCAACAGGTGTGACAAAATCATTCGTGAATAACTTTTTCGGTATCGCGCCGCATTTTTTAGGAAGGCGCCTGAGCATCGGAATGTGGTATAGGAAATACTCATTAGCAACGATAGCAGAAGGCGTATCCGACTCTACAAAACTTGTGAAATAAATGTCGAAGAAGCACTGATGATTGAACAGTGCGAAATACGGTGCTTTTACAGTATCGGGAAGACCGCTCTCGACTGTAACTTTGAATTTGCGCCAGCAAAGCAGTCTCATTATTTTGAAAAACAGAGCATAAACGGGAGAATCAGGCGTTCCGTTGCTTTCCTTCAGGAAAAATTTGTTGATGAAGAAGAAAAGGATCACGAACAGAACCGAAGCAAGCAGTACAATTATGAGGATCAGCAGCCATAACGGTATCGAATCGCGGATGAAAGCCTTTCCTGCTGCACCCATCAGATTTGACGTGAGGATAGACGGAATAACGCCTCCCGCGACCGCCAGAATGTAGTTCCTGTATTTTATCTTAGTACTGCTTCCGTAATAGCAGATTGCTCCGAACGGGATGAGCGGCATTATAAAAAGCAGAAGCATGAACAAGACCGTATTTTTATCGCCTTTTTTAGCTGCGAGGCGTGTGATCGTTTTTTTGCGTTTTTCAAACGATTCGTTCTGTATACGGAACGTGCGTACAAGGACAAAGATGATTGAAGCTCCGAGGCAAACGCCAAGATCGCAAAGTATGAGAGCGATATAGAGAGGATAGCTTAATCCGCTCGAGATCTGGATAAACTCAGCTGGAATGAAGACAACAACCATCTGAAGCGCTTCGACGAGGGCAACAGTCAGGAAGCCGAGTATGCCTTTAGAACGAAGCAATTCTTTGGCTCCGTCAACGTCGTTGTTGACTTCCATTCGGATGAACGGCACGAGTATATCTTTTAAGAACAGTGCAAAAAGTATCAGCGCTGAGAGCGCGCAGATCAGTATTACTATTCTTGATGCTTTTTTGCTCATATCTGCGGAAAAACTCCTGGTATTCTGAATCGCGCAAGGCAGCTCAGCTTATTTCACATAATTATAAAGTATTATTCTGTTTTGTCAATAAAAAAAGCGCTGCGCGGATTCGGCGGACAAGGCTCTTTTTCTGATTCCGTGAATAATACGGAAACCGCCCCAGGCATATTTTATCCTGGTCAATGTATTTATGCCGCTCCTTTTTCTCATGTCGCTGATTTGAGATACAGCAGGCACAAAAATCGCTCATTTTTGCTTTTGAGAAGTGCACATCTTCCTACTTCACGGATGAAACGGCGGAAACGACCTTTTCTGCCGTAAACTCCGGGCTGCTCATGATCCCGAAGGCTAAAATGAGCAACATAGCGGGATGCACGGACCAATTATTCACGGAAACAGGAAAAGAGCCGGTGGGCAATAAATTGTTGACGTAGCACCCGGCAGATTATATAATCATTCCGGTTATTAATAATGGCATATCCGGACGGAACGCCAGACAGGAGGATCCGCTATGAGCCCAACATTCCCGAACGAATCCGTACACGACAAACCAATGGAGCCGCAAACATGGTGCGGATGGTTTGACGACCCGAAAAGTGAACGCGGATTTATTGACCTATTACCCGTTACAGACGACAAACGAGTTCTTAAAAACCCGCATAAAGGCTGGTTCTGGCATTTTATTGACAACGGGAACCGCGGACCGCTTTACCGTGACCGTAATAAGCCCGGCGATTATCTTGAGGATTTTCCCGGCCTTAACCATCTCTACCTGCGTTTCGACTGGTCTGATGTCGAAGTAAGCAAAGGTGTTTACGATTTCGGATTCCTTGATAAGATCATGGATGAATGGGGCCCGAAGGGATACGCTTTTTCGCTGCGTGTCTGCTGTTTTGAGACTAGCTTTCCCGGTGTGACCGCCACACCTCCGTACGTTTTCGAAGAAGGTGCAAAGTGCTATACGGTCACAAGCCGTAACCTCGTCCAGCCAGATTATGGCGATCCGTATTTCCTTGAGCGGCTCGAACTGTTTATGGCAGAGATGGGCAGAAAATTCAATAATGACCCGCGCGTTGATATTGTCGATGTCGGCACTTACGGGACGTGGGGTGAGGGTCATACGGTCGAGGGCGACGGATACATTTACCCACTTGACGTCGTAAAAAAACATATCGATCTTCACCTTAAATACTTCCCTGATAAATACATTCTCATAAACGACGACCACATCGTTGGCCGGATAATACGCGGTCACG
Organism: Clostridia bacterium; assembly: GCA_017613535.1. Classification (GTDB taxonomy): domain Bacteria; phylum Bacillota; class Clostridia; order UBA1212; family UBA1255; genus UBA1255. Next base: position 5,730 of record JAGADO010000111.1, read on the forward strand.
AGGAGTGCCAGGAGATGCTCGATTACGCTTATGAACGAGGCCTGGGCATTCAGGATGACTCTATCTGCTGCGACTATTATTCGGTCGTTAACGGGTACGATACGATGCGAGCAACAAGGGCTTTTCAGAAGCTTTCCAAAAACGCTCCGTCGTGCATCGAATTCGCGCATTACAGCTATATTCATCCTACGTTTGATGATTATTACAGGAACGGCCTCACGATCGTCGAATGTTTAAAGAATTCACACGCCACGTTCGCAGGATTCCACGGCTATCCGCGCGTTTTCCTGAGATCGGATAAATGGCTCGCCGATTACTGCGCGAACAGGCTCGGATACTGGTATTTTGCGGAGAGCGCTCTTATTCCGGAGCTTACGGCAACGGCGCATAACCATATTAAGGTCGCGTTCAGGAACCGCGGCTGGGCAAGGGCGTATTACAGGCACGAGATAGCGCTGGCAATAGCAGACGATAGCGGAAATATTGTCCGCGAGCTGCGTACGGGCAAATGCGTTGACGATCTCGATCAGGAGGAGGCTTGCGTGTTCGACGTAAACCTCGATCTGAGAGATATTGCCGACGGCGAGTACGATATACTGCTCGGTGTGTTCGAGAATGACAAACCGATAAAACTTGCGCTTAAAGAGGAGACTGAAGCGGCCGGAGGGTACTACAGGATCGCCAGAAGAAAGATAAGGGCAGTCTGAGGGCTAACCGGCTTTGACATAAACACTCGGATGGTTTATAATCCGGCTGTCCAAAATATAAATGGAGATGATTTTGATGAAATATGAAATGACAATCGCAGGACTTAAGAG
>JAGADO010000112.1 GCA_017613535.1 Clostridia bacterium
AGATGGACGCAGCCGGGGCCGATCGATTCGGAAAGGCCGTAGTTCGTATCATATTCGTGGTTCGGGAAATGTTCTTTCCAGCGGCGGATAAGAGATGGCGGAACTGGCTGGGCACCGATGTGCATGAGCCTCCACGCGCTAAGGTCGTACTCGCCCAGGTCGATATCTCCCCTGTCGATCGCGTCAAGTATATCCTGCGCCCACGGCACCAGCAGCCACACGATCGAAGCATGTTCGAGCGCCGCTGTCCTGATGATCCACTCCGGCGTCACACCGCGCAGAAGCACGGCGCGGCTGCACGATAACAATGATCCGAACCAGTGCATCTTTGCACCCGTATGATAAAGCGGCGGGATGCAGATGAATACGTCGTCCTTAGTCTGGCCGTGATGCGCCTGCTCAGTGCGGCAGGAATTGATCAAAGAGCGATGCTTATGAAGGATCGCTTTCGGGAAACCTGTCGTTCCCGATGAGAAATAGATCGCGGCAAAATCGTCTTCCGTCAGAGTAGCCGAGATCTTCGGTCTCGCGCTGGATGCATAATCGAGCATTTCAAGCAGATCGGTGGCAAATTCCGGTATCGTGTCGTGAAGTCCGGAAGCGCAGTACAGCAGTCTGACTCCTCCGATCGACGGCAATATTTCTTCTATTCTGGTTATGAACTCCTGGCCGAAGATCAGATACGCGGAATCGGAAAGATCGAGACAGTATCGGATCTCTTCGGCGTCGTAGCGGTAGTTCATCGGAACAGCGAGCGCTCCCGTCTTCAGCACGCCGAAATAGATCGGCAGCCATTCAAGGCAGTTCATCAGCAGTATCGCGACTTTATCGCCTTTCTTCACTCCCTGCGAGAGCAGATAGTTAGCGACACGGTTCGCCTTGGAATCGAATTCGCCCCAAGTAAGCTCTTTGCGCAGCCTCGAATCCGTACCGCCTTCGTTAAGTCTGAACTCTTTCCAGTCTTCCTTTCTGGAGCGCAGGTTCGGGTTGAACTCTACAAGAGCGACTTCCCCTCCGGCGTTCTTCGCGTTCTGTTCCAATAGATCGATTATAGTCATCTTAAAGTCAAACCTCTTTTAATAAACTGGACAAGATAATAGCATTTTGCCCCGGCGTTGTCAATCAATCCAGGATCACGATCCTGCCTTCCACAGCCGCGTCGAGCCCCTGGTGCGTCGTAAAATACTCTTCGACGATATTGTTCACCGATGTGGCAACGACGCGCGGTCTCATGCGTTCTTTGATCGGTCCGATCGGCACATTGAAGAATTCTTCGAAGTTATTGTAGTGATAGTTCTGAAGAGCTATCAGCAGTTCGTCACCGTCCTCGATCTCTTTTCCGTTGAAAGACAGTTCTTCGAGCTTATGCGTGCTCTTGCGGTATACGATCTTTACGCCTTTCGAGTACTGGTAAAATTCGGTGTGGCCTTCCCACGCATCGTCGCGCATCACGTACTGGATCATGCGGCGGAATTCGTTTCCCGTCACTTTAAGCATGAACAGCTGGTCGTCGAATGGCGTGTTTTCGATCATATCCTGATATTCGACCGTCGGTCCCATCGCTTTCTTGCGGATCGCACCGGAGCCCATGATCATTATGTCGAAACTCGATTCGTCCTGCAGAAGGTCGGAGTACAGATTACCCATCTCCGTCTCCTGAATACGCGACGGATGCGTAAGTTCGCGTGCGAAGTGGGTCACGACGCGTCGATACTTAACGTCGGTGATCGATTTGAAGTCATTGACGACCTCCCCGATAAGAGGATCAGCAGGTGCGGTGTTTTCATTGACCGGCTGAAGACGCCATTTCCAGTCCGCTATGCGCTTCTGCTCGTCGTCGTACGTGATATCGAATCTGCCTATCTGAGCGGAACCCGTGCCGGCCTGAACGATTGGAATACCGTTGACGACCTCCGCCTCATCCATAAACGTGTGAGAGTGGCCGCCGATGATCATGTCTACGCCCCAGTCGGGATTGAGGAGCGCGGCAAGTTCGCGGTCTTTTTCAATTCCTATGTGGGTGAGGAGGATGAAGATATCCGTGTCCTTCGTTCTGTAGTTATCGGCAATTATACCGACTTCTTTTGCGGCTTCTGCAACGTTCAGATACGTTCCGATGACTTTCTCGCTCTTGGTGGACGCGATGACTTCTTCGGTGAGCAGTCCCAGCACCATGATGCGCATCCCGCCTGCCTCGAGGTTGATATAAGGCTTGAAAAGGCGCGTATTGTTAAGAGTGATGTACAGATCGGCGTTAACTATCGGGAATCTTGCACATTTTTCGAGGAAAAGCAGGTGCGCTACGCCGTAGTCAACTTCATGGTTTCCGATCGTCGACGCGTCGGGCGCGAGCATGTTCATCAGCTCGATCGTGGACAATCCGCGGAATTCGGAGTCGATGACGGAGCCGCGAAACATATCGCCGGCGTTCAGGTAGATGACGTTCTCCTCTTCCCCGCGCACTTTTTTCACGTACCCGGACAATCTCGCCAGGCCGCCTTTTTCGATGTTATCGCTCCCGACAGACGGCAGAAAATCGCCGTGGATGTCGTTAGAATGCAATATCGTCAATTTCTTCATAATACTGACCTCCGTTTATATGCCGAACCGTTTCAGCCAAGCCATGCGTCGGTTAAAGGACGGTCCCAGAATATTTTGCCTCCGATCGAAGCGGCAGCCTCATCGGCAGCGGCCTCAAACTCCTTCATATAAGCAGCTTCGCGCTTCTTGCTGCGCCTTCCCTTGCCCGAGAACAGGATCTTCTCGGCATACGCATCGTACGAGACGGCGAAATCTTCTTCGTCCCTGTGAGGGAAAAAGCTTACGGCCGCGGCATACGTGATCTCTCCGCCTCCGGAGCGTGCCGAAAGAGTCACTACAACGCCTTTGCGCGTAACTCCGTTAAAAACGCATTTTGCAGCATAATAACGCTTATAAACATCGATATCCATTATGGTTTCCTCCGTTATTTGTATTTCTTATCATTCTTGCGGATCAGCAGACCCGCGATCAGGATCAGAATCCGAGATTATCGTTAACAAGGATAACGTGAATGCGGCCTGTATGGCGCGAATAACGCGTGATCAGGAACTGGCAGCAGATCGTATCGGGAGATTTGCAATCCATGCACGTGCCTAGTTTCGAGCACGGTGTGCTGAGGCCGAACCGCTGGGCGTTTATGGGCGCCGCGACGTTTCTCGCGCGCTTCATTGCTGCGTCAACGTCTTTGCAGATTTTGTTCATACCCGCGATGATGATCAGTTTTCTGGGGCCCTGGGCGATGGCGGAGACGCGGTTTGCGTTGCCGTCAATATTAACCAGTATCCCGTCCTCGGTCATGGCGTTCGTGCCGGAAATAAACACGTCCGCGTCGTACGACAGAAGCATTGCCGCACGCCTGTCCGCGAATTTATCCCTGTCAATAAATTTGTAATTGCCTTTTTTTACTGCGTCCGTGAGCCCGATCTCAGCCGCGCTCATCGCACCGCCCATACCTACCGTACTTCCCTCCGGGATCAGTCCAAGTGCGATTTTCAGTGCCTCTTCCCTGTCCGAAGCCCAGTATCCGCTCATGTTCCGCGACTCAAGGCCGGCGATAACTTTCTTCGCAAGAAGTTCGTTTCTTAGTGTAATGTTCCTGTCCATATTGATTCCTCCCTGCGCGCGAAAGCCCGCCGTGTCAGGTCATGCCAAATCCTCATCCGCCCGCCGGTCATCGCACCGGTCGAGAAAAGCCGAGAAAAGCGATACAAGAGTCGTGCTTATAAGCAATCCTCCTATAATGTCCGTGAGCCAGTGCGCTCCGCAGATAAGCCTTCCGAATACCGTGATCAGGATCACCAGCGCGCAGAGCGCCTGAAGGCTTACCCTCAGCCCGGCTTTTTTGATATAGTATTCAAGCATAAGTGCCACTCCCGACAATACCACGCAGACGAGCACCGTGTGTGAAGACGGAAAAGATGCTTCGGCGGCGCTGTCGCCCGGCATGATTACAGGTCTATAGTTAACAACGATGATCTCGAATAGTACGTATACGGCCGCCATAACTATAAAGAGAACGCCGAGCCCGAGTATGCGCCTGTCTACCTTGAGAAGGCTTTTACGGCGGATCAGCTGGATCAGTCCGATGACGGCGAAAACGAGGCCGGCGGCAATAGAAATATAGCCCGTGATCTGTGTGAGATCGTACCATCCCTGCCTGAATCCAGTAAGTTTATGGAACCATGAATTAAGTGCAAAAAAGCCCATCGTCATGCCGGTCTCTTCAACTGTACGGACGTCAGCGATCTTAACTAATACTATAAGCAGAATAAACAGCGCAAACGCGCCTGCAGCGATGATTATCTTTTTCTTCATATACCGCTCCGGTTGATAAAATGTGCAATACGGCGGCAATGCTTCCGCATTTTTCCGACAGTTTGCGACACCGGAATTATAGTTTAGATTCGGGGCAATGTCAACTTGCAAAAGGTGCGGAAAAATGGTAGAATACCATCCGGAAAATATTGACATACATACCTAAATGCGATTCCGGAGTTAATACAGATATGTCTGAAATAGATAAAACAAATCAAGAGAAAGGCTCGCTTCTCGTGTGGGTTACGAACCCTGCGGCTGCGGGCCGTATCGTTGCGCGGGCGAAGCATTTTGCGTCCGAAAAAGGGCTGGAACTGAAAGTTGTGAGCGTGCAGCGGGAGACGCGCGGGAACTGGGAAGATACCATCCGTGACCTCGAGCGGCTTAAAGAGGCTGCCACGAAGTCTGACGCTGAACTGACGGTGGTTTATTCCGACGACAGGATCGAGGCCGCGCTCAAACTTGCGGAAAGCGAAAATCCGCGCGCCATGTTCACGGGCGTGCCGGAGAAAGGCAGCGCCAGTGCTTTCGCCGACGCTCTTTATGTGCGATTCCCTTCCGTCACGCTGTACTGCGTTGACACTAAAGGAGAGGTTAATGAATATGATAAAATCTGACGGGTTTAAAGAAGAAACAGCTCCAGCCGAAGTGTCATCAGAATGTTCCGGGAAGAAGACGCTTACAGTCGCTATCGAAGGCATCGACGGCAGCGGTAAAAGCGTGCAGTTTGCACTTCTTCGGAGCAGGCTGGAAGCAGCCGGGTTCCGCGTCGGGGTGCTCGATTTTCCCTGCTACGACTCATTTTTCGGCAGGCAGATAGGCGAATTCCTTTCCGGCAGCGGAAACGTGTCCGCCGCGGATGTTGATGTCCGGTCAATGTCCCTCTGGTATGCGATGGACCGTGTCGGAGCGTACGAACACTTTGACGCCGGCGAATACGATATCGTGCTGCTTAACCGGTCGACTATGGCAAACGCGGCATACCAGGGGTCGCGCGTGCAGCTTGACGCCGTCAAACGCGGAGAAGATCCGCAGGCTGCCCTCGAGGAGTTCATCGGCTGGCTGTTCAAACTCGAGTTCGAGATACTGAATATACCCAGACCGGACATCTTCTTCGTATTCGACGTCCCCGTTAACATTTCCAGAAAGAACGTCGCTAAAAAGGGTAAGCGCGACTACGTAGGCGGAAATAAGGCCGACGTTTATGAGAAGGACGACCTGCTCCTCAAAACGGTGCGAAAAGGCTACCACACCTGCGCCGAAATGTTTGACGGGGTTCACATCATAAACTGCACCGACGGTAAAGGAGCCATGCGGCCGAGAGAAGAAATATCCGACGAACTCGCCTCGATCCTTGCCCCTGCACTAAAAGAGCTCTCCGGGAAAACCGGTAATTGACACAGAAAGGATATCGCTATGAAGAGATCATTTCGCGCTCATATTTTAAGATTCGCAGCACTTCTGCTGGCAGCGCCTATGCTCCTTGCCGCGTCATGCAGCGTCGGTCAGGGCGGAGGAGCGACTCCCGAACCTACAGAGCTTCCCACGATCGAGCCGGAAAAGCCTACGGCGCCTCCGCTCAGTGAAGAGGAAGCTTACGACGTGGAGTTCAGCCTGCCGGTCACTACTCAGGCTGAAGGTGCGGTAAAGCCGCAGACGTACGCCGCTTTAGACGGGCTCGGAAGAACTCTTTCATTCAACGGCGATACGTACTCTTCCACCCTGCTTTCCGGCACAGTCGGCAGCAGAAAAGAAGGCCGCTACGTCGGTATCTTTTATTCCGACTGGCACGCGGAGCTCAGCACTTCAAACTCTGTCAGAAACGTAACGCAGATACTTGCGGATTTCTCTGACGAGGAGAAAGAGGCTATAAAGCACGATTTCAAAAACAAAGTGTGGAAAAATGTCACCGGGTATCATTTCTGGGATGAGCCCATATTCAATTACTATTCCACCGCGGACAAATACGTTCTGAGAAAACATGCGGAACTGCTTGCCGATGCCGGTGTCGACTGCATCATTTTCGACAATACAAACGGTACGTATACGTGGAAGTCTTCGTATACGGCGATCCTTGAAACATTTAACCAGGCGAGGGCCGAGGGCGTGAAAACTCCGCAGATCGTGTTTATGCTCCCCTTCGGAGCTACCGCGGATGCCGCGACTCAGATGCGCGAGCTTTACAACGATCTGTATTCGCAAGGTAAATACCAGGATCTGTGGTTTTACTGGAAGGGCAAGCCGCTGATGATGGGTTATCCCGATTCGCTCGGTAACAGCGGTAAAGATAAGGAGATAAAGGATTTCTTCACGTGGCGCAAAAACGACGGTTCGTACTTTGTTGAAGACCGCGACGCTTCCCACTGGGGATGGCTATCAACATACCCGCAGACCGCATACCGCAACAGCGACGGCACAGTCGAGCAGATCACCGTAGGCGTTGCCCAGAACGCGGATTACGAGAGACAGGTATTGACCGCGATGAGCGGGTACCACGTGATGGGCAGAAGCTATGCCAAGGGCGATTATTCGTACACATACACTAAAGAGAACGGTGAGACGGTCGTTGCAAGCAGTTCGACCGAGAACGCGAAATTCTACGGTATAAACTTCCAGCAGCAGTGGGATTACGCTATCAGCCTTGACCCCGAATTCATTTTCGTGACGGGCTGGAACGAATGGGTCGCGATGCGTATGGAAAAGTGGGCAGGAGATAAAACATTAACAAACTGCGTCGTTGACCAGTACGATACTGAATACAGCCGCGACTGCGAGCCCAGCGCCGGAATAATGAAGGATTATTTCTATTACCAGCTTTGTGAAAACATCCGCCGATTCAAAGGCGTTGATCCCGAGCCGGAAGTCAGCCGCAAGGCCACGATCGATATAGGTGGAAAGATCTCGCAGTGGAACGGCATTCCTGCTTATAACACGTACGTTAACAGCACCTGGGAGCGCAGCAAGAAGAACGGCTCGAGAGGCTACGGCGGTAAGACTTATAAGAACGATACCGCAAGGAACGACGTTGTTACTGCGAAAGTGGCGTACGATGACCGCTATATTTACTTCTACGCCGATGCCGCGAACGAGCTGACCGCCTATACCGATGAAGGCTGGATGAGGCTCTTTATCGACACGGATCAGACGGGTTCGAAAGCGAACTGGGAAGGTTTTGAGTTCGTTATCAACAGGGTGAATCCTTCGGACGAGACGCATTGCACGCTGGAGCGTTCGAAAGGCGGCTGGGACTGGGAAACGGTCGGTACAGTTGAATATTACGTGCGCAAGAACGTGATACAGATACGCGTGCCCAGGACAATGCTCGATATGCCCGAGATCGGTGATCCTCCCGTGTTCTCGTTCAAGTGGTGCGATAATAATCTGATCGGCGATAATGAGGGCAATATCATGAATCTGTATACTGACGGAGAGGCTGCTCCCGGCGGCAGATTTACATTCGTCGTAAAATGAACCGGCGTTATTTCTCTTCGATATAACCGGTAAAGGTGAAATTCCTTATCTGAACGTCGATGTCGAAGCTGCCGATAGTTTCCCAGCCGATATTGACGCCTGAAATATAAAGATCATCAAGGGACGTGGCAGAGCGAAACGTCCCTTTTTCCAGCCCTCGCCTGAACATGTCCTCCAGGTGAGGTCTTATGTCGACTTCGACGTGGATCCATTCGTCCGAAACGATCGGCTTCCCTTCCGCGTCCAGCAGCGAATGCGGGCTGTTCTTATATGTGTCGGTGCTCGCAATGCTGTAAATCATCTGATTCGAGCCTGCAGTATCGATAGCCCAGTAAATGCCCGTCTCTCCCCTGTTGTCGAAAAGAGGCACACCGAACCACACGAAATCATTGCCCGTCTTGCTCTTAACGTAGTAATACGAAAGGAACTGCGCTGCATTGACGCCGTCAACATACACGAATTTATAGTCGGTCATACGTATATCGAGAGAAACGACCATTTTATCGGCAGAGCACGAATAATAAGGCAGCTTTTCGGCATCAGCTTCCTTTGAAGGCGAAATGTTTAGCGGAGACTGTTCCAGAAGGAGGTGCGGCCACTTATCGGTCGTCCCGGGAGCCCCGTCATAATACGGTATCGTGTTCAGGCGAAGTGAGATCGATCTGTCGGACGGTTCGAACGTTACAGTTTTTATGATACCGTCGGTGACAATATTCTGCGCCGATTCTGCCCGGTTTCTGTACAGGCACGGTCCGGAATTCCACTGGGCGATCATCCAGCTCGGCCTTGTTCCCGTCCCTTCCGGATTAGCGGGGTCAATATAAACTTTCCCGCGCTTTACGGTGTCCTGTCCCATAATGATGAAACCGTCTCTGTAATCGGGATCGTCAAACAGCTGCATGCTCGTATACCTCTTTTCGGGCGTCGGTTCCGCCGTAGGGATAACTTCCGTCTTTTCTTCAGCGGGCCTTTCTCCGGCAGGTTTTACGCACCCTCCGGCGCACAGGCACAAAAAAACAGCAAGAACGCAGCAAAGCGTTCTTAACAGATAACTGCCTTTGATTTTATTTATGGCGGATAATGACATAGCGGGCCACTCCTGCATTACTTTTCGGTTTTAGACCTTTTCTGCTGTACACTAAGAATAACAAGATAAACAGACAGCGAAACGGTTATAAGTCCCGCGGTCAATCCGACGAAAAGGAGCAGGTATCCGAGCCAGGAATCAAGCGCGCCGCCCCCGTCATTATTGGCCTTGTTTCCGCGGTCGTCAATGTTCCCGCCGGGTGTTGCCGCCGGATCCGGAGCGGCCGTCTGAGACGTAACCGGAGGCTTCGTGCGCGGAGGCGTGGCAGTCGGAGCAGCAGTGATCACTACAGGCTCTGCGGTAACTTCCGAATCGTTCCACTGAGAGTTGAGCCATTCGACCCTTTTAACGATGAAGTTTTTAAGAAGATCCACCGACTCGTCGTACGAATCCGAAGGCACGAACACTCCGCTGTTTTCCCATACAGATTCATTCAGATCGTACGCACTTCTCATATACTCCCTTTGAGTTTCAAGAAATGCGATAATATATTCGAACGTGCCGGAATAATACAGTTCTTTCCAGCGCGCTCTGACCATATTGTTAAACGTCGTACTCTTCAGCACGTATACCATCCAGTTTGGCCTGCCCCAGTAATCTTCCAGAAACATAAACCCGGTCGGGTCAACGTTTTTCCCGTCATTTCTGTCGATCCCGCCCATAGCCAGGTCGTAGTCCCACACCGGTCCCATATGGAGTTTTCCATCGTAGTCGTTGTACAGGTAAATGCTAGAATTGAACAGCGTGTCGTCGTTCTTCATGATCTCGTTGAAAATATACCATTCAACGAGCGAATCCATATCCATATATTGCGAAAAATCAGCAAAACCGCTATAACTGCTTATGCTGCTCTCAAACTTATCAATCTTCTCCTTAGCATTTGCCAGCGCCCGGTTGAAAGACACTTTTTTATCCGGCTCGTTTCTGAGATCCTCCTTCGTGGGATCCTTCGGGACAAATGTATTTCCGAGTTCCGACCGGAAATTATCCGGCTCTCCGCCGCCGTAGTTATTGTCAAGCTCGAGGATCATATCTCCGTTCAGCCGGTCAATGTTCAGCCGTTCTTTTCCGATCTCGACCTTTTCAGTTATCAGATACACTCCGTTGTACCTGCCGTCAATAAATACATGCGCAGGCCTGCACTCCGGTGTAAAAGCAAAATTGAACTGTCCGGCGAGCGTGAGAGCGATCATGTTCCTCATCAGCGTCTGATCGGTGATGTTTGCGAGCAGCACCCAATCGCGCGACGCACCGAGCCCGAACCAGTCCGTCTTACTATCGCATTTAATTGCGTAAGGCCTCTTAGGCTGCCACCATGTGTAATTCCCGCGACCTTTTATCTGAGCGGATTCGTCCGTAAGTATCTTACCGTCCCAGCGGAGCGTATAAGTTATATGCTTCCATTCGGAGCGGTGGATATCGTCTTCCGGGTAACCGTCGAGATCGATCTCGAGAACCGCAAAACCGTCCTTCGAAAGCGCCTCGGGGTCCTGCTTTTTTTTGCGGCTGCTCGCATATACATCAGGCCCGGATACGGACGATATAATAAAAAAGCAAAGCAAAAGCAATAACGCCGGCAGGACCCTTGCCCGCCTGCCGGCGCAGATGCGATTCACATATTGATTATCAGAATGAGCGCGATCCATCAGCATGCGGGTGCCCTGCGATCATTTATCGGATCCCGCAGTCTTATCTGCCTTGCCCTTTAATAGTTTATATGCAAGTGCAGCGAGTGCTCCTCCGGCAAGCGGTGCCACAAGGAATACCCAGACCTGTGAAAGCGCTGTTCCTCCGGCGAAGATAGCAGGGCCGAGAGAACGGGCCGGGTTTACGGAAGTGCCGGTAAACGGAAGGCCTACAATGTGTATCAGAACAAGTGACAGACCGATGATCAGTCCGGCAATGGACGAACGCTCGGGTTTATCCGTCACGAACAATATAAGCAGTACGAACGCAAACGTAAGTATGCACTCAATAAGGAGTGCCTGGAGAAGGCTGGAATTAAGCGCGCTCGCAGCGCCGTAACCGTTAGTTCCGAGACCGGTCTCTTTACCGAAGAAAACGAGCAGCAGAGCTCCGCCCGCGATACCGCCGGCAAACTGCGCAAGTATATAAGCGAAGAATTCTGCGACTTTCATTCTGCCTGCGATCAGCATTCCGAGCGAAACAGCAGGATTAACGTGAGTGCCTGAAACATCTCCGAAAGCGTATGCCAGCAGCATCAGCCCAAGTCCGAACGCCATCGCTATAAAGACAAACTTTCCGCCGTCGGTAAAAGCCGAAACAGAACTGATAGCCACAGCCGATCCGCATCCGAACAGCACGAGGAGCAGCGTTCCTATAAACTCAGCGATAAGTTTTTTGAAAAGTGTCATTTTCAAGATCCTCCATATCATTAATTATTATGCTTATATGCAAAAATAAGATTTCTGTTTTCCATCATTATATCGTTAAGGACCTTTTCGATCCCTCCCGCGCATGTTTTCTGCCTTGCGGAAAAGCCGCGCCAGTACAGGAACGTTACTCTGGTCGGTATGTTCCACGTGCTGAGGACATCGTGAAGGGCGTCAAGATTAAACCCGGCCTCCCCTTCAAACCCGATTGCCTTGTAGATCATTCCGATAGCCTTCTTCTTATCTCTGGCTCTCCTTAAATCGATCTTAACTTCTTTAAGCGGCATATTATCCACCCCCGGTAATGGCAAACGGCCGGCATTATACCATGCGGTCACGGTTTGCCGTACAGAAGTTCAAAACTTTCATAATGGTCTTCCGTATAATAGATCAGGCCGTCGTTGGAGAAAACGATACGCTTAACTCCCCTCGCCTTGCCATTCGTATCAATGTCGCACTCATAATAAGTGCGTCCGCTCTTTTTAGGCAGAAGACCTTCATAGTTTCCGAAACGGTCGCCGCCGATCACTTTTCCGTTTTTAAGAGGGTCGCTTCCGTTACCGGACCATCCGTCCTTCTCGGCCTGCTCCTTCGTAACGAAGTTGGAAGGCAGCTTTCCGTATGTATGTATATAAAGGGCAACATCTTCTTTCGAATAGTATGTGCCGTTCTGATCGATTTTATTATCCGTCGGTTTCGGAGTCACCGTCGGCTTCGAAGTCGTCCCCGGTTTTTCAGTCGCATTCGCGCCCGAAGTTCCGGTCACGTTCACGGTCGGAGACTCTTCAATAACGGTCAATCCGCCGTCCGTTTTCTCCGAAACAGACGCAGGATCATTCGTGCCGTTCTGATTACCGATAAATTTTGTGGCAATAAAGTAAATGGCAATAACAGCAATGATCGCTATTACCGCATACAGTATCTGTTTTTTATTCAGACTTTTTTTAGAAGATCCGCCCATATGATCTGACCGCCCGTATCACTTAAAAAGAGAGCACCTGCGGCTTTTAACAGCCGCAGGATGCAACATACTGATCTTTATGTGTATTATTTCTTCTTTTTCTTACCGACGATGATTCCGACAACTGCGGCGCACACGACAACGGCTGCGACAATGATGACCGGAACGATCCATTTGTTCCCGCCGGATTTATTCTGGTTTTCGGAAGGATCCGTTTTTACAGGTTCGTCTGTCTTCGCGGGCTCGTCAGTCTTAGCCGGAGCATCCGTAGCGGCAGGCTTATCTGTGGGAGCATCGGTAACGACGACTTCGGTAGGAACTTCTGTCGGAGCCTTTGTAGGCGTCGGATCCGGCTTGGGAAGAGCATCAAGGCCCTTCTCGGCGACCTGAGCCGCAAACGCATCGGCAGCTTCCTTATTTGCAAAGAACGCTACATAGTAAAGCTCGACAGTCGTATCTTCCTTACAGGTCGTAAACATATCATAGCGGCAGTTAGCCACTTCGCCTTCCCAGTTCTTTGCCTTGGTGAAGTCGATATTTACGCACTGAAGATCATCAGTAGCGGCATAGTTGTAAAGAATATTCTGAGCTTCGCTGTATCCGCCGTGATCAGACGTCTGGTAATACATCGATCCGCCCTTAGCGCCTTCATTCGTATTTACCCTGACACCGATCTGGATGATCTTATTCTCGTCAGCAGATATCGGATCCAGTTCTTCGAGAGCGATCAGGTTTCCGAATGCGAATTCGATGAACGGATCTCCTCCTGCGTTAACATCGATGCACCAGCATTTTTTATCGCTGTCAAAGTAGACATCTCCGATCATATTTCTGGTAGTGGTCGGGAAGAAATCTTCAAAGATAAGATCATCGGTGTCGAAAACGATCAGGCCGTGAGGCGTGGTATCGACAGTCGAAGGATCAGCGGTCGGCTCGGGAGTCTTCTCGACGGAGCGATCCGGTCCCGCATAGTTATTAGCATCTTCTTCAGTCTCGAAGAATGCCACCCATGCGATATAAATAGTGTCGCCCTCTTCGCAAAGTCCGCTTCTTCCACCCCTGTACATACCGTCGAACCTGAACGAATTAACGGTACCTTCCCAGAACGTCTCCCCCTCTTCCATTTCGGGAACCAGGTTCGCCGTAGCGCCTTCTTCGGCAGAAACTCCTTCGGGACCGTTGATCAGGTTAACATATTTCTGGTTCTGCTCGGGCATATTAAATACGAACTTCTTGAATTCGGTCATATTGGGTTCGATGTCGAAATGGAATACGGTGCTTCCGCTCACGCCGTGAATCGACGTTCCGAAGTGTCCTTCATACTCGGTCGCATCGGTCGTATTTTTAAGGCAGAACGCAACGTAAGGATAATCGTCGCCGTCCATATCTCCGTCGGCAATGCAGTTCATATAGAAATACGGGTCGCCGAGGTCGTCAAGGTTCTCCGCGGTCATTTTTAGTGCATGATCTTCCCACTCGACAGAACAGCAGTAAATACCGGTTGCGGTATATATGTCGTCAAAATCGCTCTCGTAGTAGAAATCGTATACGTATCCGGGTTCCGCAGCAGATACATAAAATGTCGGGAACAGGGACATCACGAGAGCAAGCACAAGTATGACAGACAGACATTTCAGCTTCTTCATTGTTAAATGCGCTCCTTTATAATGGTTTTACCAGGTCAGTTACGCGGCGCCGGCAATGCCCGGAAGCGATAGTTTCAGGCCGCTCCGGGAAGGTGCGCCGCACTGGTTTTGATGCAGTAATTCTACAAGAAAGGACCGTACTTGTCAAGCACGTTGACAACGCCGCGGGTATATTGTAAAATCTGCGCAGAAACTGGTTGTAGCCGCTTTTCGGAAAGGAGCAATCTTATAATGAAAAAAATCAGGTCATTCAGACTGCCTGCCATTGCCCTCGCCCTGGTTATGCTTTTCTGCCTCGTTCAGAAACCCGTGACCGTGCGCGGAATGGAAGGACTTAAGGACAAAGATTGGGTCACGGAGTATTCGGAGCACGAGATCTATCCCGGCGTTATGGCTTACGATTTCGTTTCGACAGAATCGTCGAAGTATAAACTTAATCATATCCACATTGTCGAATTCGATCCGGCACAGAGCGACCTCTACGTCGAAGTTACGAACGAGTCGCAATATTCCAACACTCTCAAGACCGTCCAAAAGACGATGGAAGAGTTCAACGCGAATAACCCGGGAAAAACCGCTCTCGCAGGCGTAAACGGAGATATGTGGATGGTTTCGTACGCACATGCACGCATACTCGGACGCGAAGATCTGCTGTCAGGCAGTTATAAATCATACGCGGGCGATCCTGTCGTAACACAGTCTCTCACGATCCCCAGAGGATTCAACGTATATAAGGGCGAGATCATCAGCTCACCTCACGACAGCACGGAAACTCCGTACGAGGGTGAATTCCAGGCGTTCGGCGTAAGCGCGGACGGCGTTGCCCAGCTCGGACAGCCGAAAGTTACGGTCAATGTCACGAACAATACCACCGGTAAGACCGAGAAGATGAACGGTATCAACCGCCTTCCATCCAACAAGGCCGTGATGATGTACACGGACAAAGGCCCGGTTTCGAACTATTCTCTCGAGGATGCTTTCGAGATCATTATCGATTTCGATGAGGACTATGTGATCAGGCACGGCACAAACATCACCGGTACGGTCGTGGGAATCTGCGGCCCGGGCGACGAGAACATGCCCATGAAGGAAAACCGCATCATAATTACCGCCCGCGGCGAAAAGAAGATCGCAAAGTTCTCGGATTACAGCGTAGGCGATAAGATCACGATCGAAGTAACCGTTAAAGACACGTTTAAGAACGACGAGTTCTGGCAGAACGTTTACACGGCTGTCGGAGGACATATGGTATTTGCCCGTGACGGAAAAGCATCCGGCCTCTCCGGAGAAGGCGGCTACCCCACCACGATAATTGCCACAAACAAAGCCGGAAAGATGCTGTTCATCCAGGCTGACGGAAGACAGACCGGATTCAGCGTCGGTATCCCGTTTACTGTATACGGAGACCTCGCAAAAGAACTTGACCTGGAAGACGCGTTCATCGTTGACGGCGGCGGAAGTTCGACCATGGTGCAGCTCGCTGCCGAAGGTTATAAGCTCGTTAACAGGCCCAGCGATAAGAAATCGGACGGAACATACGGAAGTCCCAGGACGGTCGTAAATTCAGTAATCGTTGCGTCCGGTCCCGACCGCAACGCTCCCCCGGCCACCGAAGTGCCTACCGAAGAGCCCGCTGCACCCGCTACGGAAGAAGCAGTACCCGCTACGGATGATCCGGGAAAAGATAAAGATGACAGCAAAAAATCCGGTCTCGGAACGGGGGCAATAATCGGTATAATCGCAGGCTGCGTCGCTCTGGCCGCGGTCATAGCCTTCGTGATCATCAAAGCCGTTTCTTCGAAAAAAAAGAAATGATAACGCGATAAAAACGCCTTGACAACTCCCCTTCCGTTAGTGTATACTCCACCTCGCGCGAAGGGGAGTAGTTCAATTGGTAGAGCAGCGGTCTCCAAAACCGCCCGTTGCGTGTTCGAGTCGCGTCTCCCCTGCTTAAGCCGTGCGCCTGTGCGCACGGCCTTTTTGTTTTACAGCACGGGGTGTGATTTACCGATGACAGAATATCGTAACAGAAACGAATCGACGCACGTGCGCCAGGGCAGGCGATGTTCAGCTGCCCGGCGGTTTATTACCGTATGTGCTCTCCTGCTTTGCGCATTGACCGTCTTCACCGCTATATCTTACTGTAAAACGGTGTTTGACGTCAGAACCGTTTCGGCTACTAAAGCAGAAACATCGGGAAAGACCGGCGGCGAAGACGCACAGGCCGCGACTGCCGGACCTGATGCCACTGACGCGAAACAGAGCGGAAGTAATAACTCCGGTAAGTATTTTGTTAATAAAACGCATATAATCATATCATGTCTCGTGGCTTTCGCGCTTGCGGTACTCATCGCAGTGCTGCAGGCGAAAAAACGGTTCAAATAAAGATCAGATAACGATATCTTCTGTAAGGGGCGGATAAAGAATGAAAAAGAACAGTATACCCGAAGACGCAAAAAAACTGCTGAAGTTTATTGACGCTTCTCCGACACCGTACCACGGCACGGAGATCCTTTCGAAGATGCTGGAAGAAGCAGGCGCGATAAAGCTTTCCGAGAATGATATCTGGGACAGACCGGAGCCGGGAAAGACATATTATCTCACGCGGAACGGTTCGTGCATTGCTGCGTTCAGGCTCGGAAAAACCGCACCCGAAAAAGCCGGCTGGCACATCAGCCTTGCTCACCTCGACTACCCCTGCCTGAAAGTCAGGCCTAACCCGAGCGGTATCGCAAACACGTACGAACGTGTCAATGCAGAGACATACGGCGGGCTTATTCAGCACAGCTGGTTCGACAGGCCTCTCGGTCTGGCAGGCCGCGTTTATGTCCGTTCTGACGACACGGAGGGTTTTACCGGGGTCAATATCAATATCGACCGTCCGCTGCTCGTTATCCCCGAACTTGCGATCCACATGAATCACGGCGTGAATGACAACGCCCATTTCAACCCTCAGACTGAGATGCTCCCCGTTTTTTCTCAAAGTTTTGAAAACAAAGCGGAATTTACGGAATTCATTGCCGCAGCAGTTAACAAAGCTCCCAAAGACATCCTGAGCTACGACCTGACGGTGTACGATTGCCAGAAAGCATGTACTTTGGGAGAACACGACGAATTCATCTCGGCCCCTCACCTTGACGACGGCGAAATGGTATTCTGCGCATTTACCGGATTCATCGACGCTGCAAAAAAAGCCGGTCAGGCCGGAAACAGCCTGCCCGAATACAATTCTCTCGTGATCGCATTCGACCACGAAGAAGTCGGTTCCGTATCTGACCGCGGCGCACGTTCGAACCTGCTCGGCACAGTTTTAAAACGCATCCAGCATGCAGCGGGAGACGGAGAAGAGGCGCTCGAGCGTGCGCTCATCAATTCAGTGATCTGTTCTGCAGATATGGCTCACGCGAGCCACCCGTCGTACCCTGCCACGTTCGATCCGGATCATAAAGTGTTCATAAATAAGGGACCTGTGCTCAAACACAGCTTTTCACAGACGTATATCGAATCGCCTAAAGCAGCGGCTATCTTCAGAAAATTCTGCGGTGATAATAGGATCCCGTTCCAGGAATTCGTAAACCGCAATGATCTTCGCGGCGGTTCGACCGTCGGCCCTGCCAGCGCGGCCTCTATAGGATCGGTCGGTTTTGATATCGGAAACGCGATCTTTTCGATGCATTCGATACGCGAATTCGGAGGAACGGCAGATGTAAAATACGCTGCCGACTTCTTCAGGGCATTCCACAAATAAGGTCAGCCGCGCTTTTTCTTTCTGGCCAGTTTGATCACCAGTACGATCGTTACGATAACGGCGACGACAAGCAGTGCGACAAGGATCTCAAGCATCCCGAACGATACTGATGCGTTGCCGTTTACTTCTTTTTCCGTCAATGTCGCTTCGGGCGTTGAGGCCGCGGTCAATTCCGGCGTTGCGGGCACTTCCGTTGCCTCTTCTGTCGGAGCTTCGGTGGGCTCCAGAGTAGGTTCGGGCGTAGGCGTTTCTGCCTCAGCCTGGTCGACAGTAATGCTGAAATCTTCAGGCGCACTTACCAGATAACCGTCACAGTAACCCTGCTCGTAACGAACGGAGCATATGTATTGCCCCGGTTCATTAAACGTAAACTCAAAGCTGCACGTTCCGTCTTCCCCGAACTCGGTCACGATCTCACCGTAATCGACAGAACTGTTCCCTTTCGCGTATCTCGCCTTAACAGTCCCGCGCGGCACGATGCCGTCTATCTGATCTTTAAGCCGGACGCTAACGCGCATTTTATAAAGATTATCCGCCGGAGAAAATTCAAGCTTCCCTGCCTCGGCAACGACCGACGTCGAAAGAGCCACAGCCTTAACGTTGGTATTGCCCGCCGAACGCGGAGTAGTTGTCACACCCTCGAACCTCGTGACCGTGACGCGGAAATCACCCGAACCGATAACGATCAGATTATTGCCCTCTACGCGGGCGATATACGGGTTTGAAGCCAGGTACTCGTAATTTCCTTCCCCCGACCCTCCGGACGCCGTTAAAGGCACTACATCGCCCAAATTCAGCGTTTTAGGGATCGAACCGAGAGAAACACCGCTCGTCTGGGCAGTCTGCTCGGGCTGGGCGAGCTTATTACCCGTGATCTTAAGTCCGTACTGCGCCGCGATCGCATCCGCGACAGCCGCGCCGATCTCTTTTATCTTTGTATCGTTGTTAAGAATAGCCAGGTCCGTATCGCTCGTGATGAACGCGGTCTCGAGGATAAGCGACGGTATGCCGTATCTGACGCCCATCCTGATAACTTCATAGTAGTCACCCGCGCTTCCGTCGGGATAATCGAGGTATTGCGCATCTTCAAGCACGCGCGTCATAAAGCCGTTGTTTTTAAGGCCCAGGTCTGAAAGACGTGAAAGTATCTTATCGGTAAGGTTTACTGCAGCGCGCTTCATTTCCGGACGGTAGTTACCGCACGGAATGATGGTCGATGCGCCCCTTGCAGACTTATAGCTTGATGAATTGATATGGAACGAAAGAAATACGTCTGCTCCGACGTTATTTGCAAAAGCCGCTCTTGCGTAAGTCGAGATGTGATTATTTGCGACGCGCGTTCTGTAAACGATAACTCCGTCATACTGGATGAGCCGTTCGTAGCAGGCGTTCATGAGCTTATCGTTAAAAGCCCGCTCGGAATATTCGACGCCGTCAACAGTACGGGTGGCACCGGGGTCATTTCCGCCGTGTCCCGCGTCAAGCATAACAGTGAATGGCTTGTTTTCGCTCTCTGAAGGCTCGGCCTGCTCCTCACCCGCGGCTCTCACTGCAATAGCCCCCGAAAAAAGGCTTGCCAGCATGACCGCCGCCATCAGGCATGAGCACACAGCCGTAAAAATGCGACGTTCCTTATTCGCGCGCCTTGAAGCGCCTACGCGTTTTTTATCTTTAGTCATCCTCTTTTGATCCTCTTTCGTGTATTCGTGCGCCGGAACCGTTCCGTGCGCTTTATCATTTATTTTCGGATGAATATACCGTAAATGAATAGTTCACCTTTTCAGGCACCGTGCCGTCCGAAAGCTCGCCCAGCGTATCCGACGGTTCGCTCTCCCTGCGGCCGCCCTCGAAAATCAGGTGCCAGCCAGGATCCTTATCCAGATCAGGGAAAAACGCGTCCTTCTTAAAATCAGCATCGATCTTCGTAACGAACGCGTAGCGGCAATACGGCAGCATCTGCCTGTAGATACTCATGCCGCCGATGACCCAGACGTTGTCCGAGCCGTACTCTTCCGCAGCCTTCACCGCTTCATCGATGCTGTGGGCAACGACAGCGCCTTCCGGAGCGTATTCCGGATCGGGGTTAAGCACGATATTGACCCTGCCCTTCAGAACCTTTCCGCCCGGGAAAGTCGCAAGCGTATTCGAACCGAGCACGACTGCCCTTTCGCGCGTCAGAACGGCAAAGTTTCTCAGATCCGCCTTTATCCTCGCCAGCAGATCGCCTTTATATCCGATTCCCCAGTTTTTATCTACCGCTACAACAAGATTCATATTAAGAACCACCTGTCAGACCGCTACCGGTATCTTTCCGATCTTCTCTCCGTGCTGATAGTTCTCGACCGTAAAGCTGTCCGGCGTGAACTTGTAGAAATCTGTGATCTCCGGGTCAAGTTTTACGTCGGGTGCCGGGTACGGTGTTCTCTTAATGATCTCTTCAACGATCGGAATGTGTCTGTCATAAATATGAGCGTCGGCAATAACATGCACGAATTCACCCGGCTTCAGTCCGCTGACCTGTGCGAACATAAGCACAAGAGCGGCGTACTGGGCAACGTTCCATGCGTTGGCAGCAAGCATATCCTGAGAGCGCTGGTTAAGTATCGCGCACAGTTTATCGTCAACAACGTTGAAAGTCATGCTGTAAGCGCACGGATACAGCGCCATCTCGTGCAGATCTGCGAAATTGTAAATATTCGTCATTATCCTGCGCGAGCACGGATTATTCTTCAGGTCGTAGAGCACTCTGTCGACCATGTCGAACATACCCTCTTTATACTGGTGCTTAACGCTCATCTGATAACCGTACGCCTTACCGATAGAACCGTTCTCATCAGCCCAGCTGTCCCAGATCCTGCTGCCCAGATCATGAATATTATTAGACTTCTTCTGCCAGATCCAGAGGATCTCATCGACGGCCTTTTTAAAGCTTATCGGGCGGATCGTCAGCAGCGGAAACTCTTTGGAAAGATCGTAGCGGTTAACGACGCCGAACTTCTTAATAGTATAAGCGTTAGTACCGTCTTCCCACTTCGGACGCACTCTGGGATCCTTCACCCACGTACCGTTCTCAAGAATGTCTTTACAAGTGTTAATAAAAGCAATATCAGCGCTGCTCATAATATGTCCCTCCGTAAAATTATCTGTCCCGCCGGCACGTTCATTATCATCCGAGCGACTCTCTTATCTTCCTTATCGCGCCTCGTTCAAAAACGACTTCTCCGTACTCTTCGAGTATGGGCAATACGATCGATGAAGGCACGCATACTCCCCTGTATTCCGCAGCCAGGCTGTCGAGCGCGGTCAATCTGTACGCGTTCTTCTTTCCTGCTGTCATCAGCAGATAAAACACGCCCGCATACTCGAAAAGCTTCGAACGGCTGTTATCCAGACCGGAATTCCCTTTCAAGAACCTGTAAAGGTCATCGTACGAAGGAAATGCGACGATCCCCTCTCCGCCGTTCTCCTCATAATTCTCGCCGAACTGGATCTTCCTCCTGGCCTCGAAAACAGCAGAGACGCTATCCCTCGGAGCATCGCCGCGTTCATTATCCGCGTCATCCTGCTCATCGCTTTCATCATCCGTAAGCCTGCGCAGCCCGGCCAGAAAATCGTTCTTAAAATCGCTTCCGGACTCGCCTTTTTCCTGCGCCTCTTTAAGCGCGGAAGCCTGCATAAACAGGAACCCGTCTATCATCATCCTGCGCATAAGCTCCGCAGCAAGATCGAATCCTCCGCCTCCCGGAGCACCGGCCTCATTCCCCGAAGCAGCCTCCAGAGGCTTTCCTCCTACCCTGCTGAAAACGGGCGAATAAGAAAGATTCTGCTCCTTATTCCCCTTCTTCTGATCCGGATTACCGGAAACAGAAACTCCGCGGTCCTCGCCTCCGACCGCGGGAACATCTTCCGAATCGATGCTCTCGAGGACGAACCTGATCTTGGAATCGTTATCCGTGACAAATGAATCAACTTTTACGGCATTTATAGTTAGACCAAGCTCGATCTCGGCGTACGAGACCATATCGTCAACGAGTTTTTTATAAGCAGGCGCGTCGACGTTTAATTTGAATATATTGAGAGAGCGCTTTTCCATCTCAGGTACGCTCAGTTCGACCTGTATCGATCTGTCTGTCAGTCTTTCGATCTTCATTCTGCACTCTCCCTCCTTCTGCTTTTCAGCTGTACGATTCTACCATATCGCAAAGCTTATGGCAACGGCTTTGCACGTTTTTCACGCTTTTCCGGACATTTCCGGATATTTCCCGTTATTTCCCGGACGCCCTTCCGGTGTCAGGAACGCTTCGCAAATGAAGCGATTATTTTCCACAGATCCTGTCTGTCGAAAACATATTCGGTATTGCAGAAATGGCACACCGTTTTCGCGGCCCCGTCCTCGACCATTATCTGGCGAAGATCCCTGTAGCCGATGCTTCTCAGCCCGTTCTCCATGCGCTCGCGTGAACAGTTGCATTTAAATCCGGCATATGAGCGCGACTCGACTTTAAAATCAAGGCCTCTCAGAACATCCTCGCAGATATTTTCAGGAGAAGCGCCGCCATTCAGCAAAGTGGTAACAGAAGGCATTGACGAAACGCGAGCCGTGATCTCGTCAGCCAGCCTGTCGTCCGCGCCGGGCAACAGCTGTATCATATATCCGCCCGCAGCGTCAACGCCGTACCCCGGAATGTCGTTGTCAGCAGGCCCGACCAGCACTCCCGCGGCTACAGCCGTAGGTATCTGTTCCGATACGGCGAAATAGTAGGCAACATCTTCCGCGATCTCGCCGGAAATAAGGTTCGTTGTGCCGCTGTACGGCTCACCGAGCCCCAGATCCTTTATGACGGTCAGAACGCCGCCTCCCACCGCGCCTCCGACATCAAGCTTGCCCAGGGAATTCAGCGGCAGATCCACGCGTGGGTTCGAGCAATATCCGCGAACGTTGCCGTTTTTATCCGAAACAGCCAGGATGACGCCCGCAGGCCCGTCTCCCCTTACGGATAAAGTGAGCGAATCCGATTCGTTTTTCAGCCCTGACGACATCAGCATCGCACACGTGAGCACTCTTCCAAGCGCTGCTGTCATCACCGGAGAAGTATTATGTATCCTGAGCGCCTCGGAAACAGCATTCCCGGAGTCAACGGCGATTATCCTCGCCATGCCGTCCGCGCACGTTCCGGTTATGAGATTGAATTTAAGACTCGTGCTCATGCAGCGCCCTTCCCCTTATTTTTCCAAAACAAAATGCTTTCCCTTTTCGCATATGAAATAAAGCCTGTCTCTGCCCGTCCTGCCGCCCGGAGCGCCCTTTTCGCCGCCGGACACGCACTTGACCGAAACAAACCCTGCATCGTCAAGCAATCTTCTTATCGTATCCTCGCTCCATACCTTCTCCCTGACGACATCATCGGAACGCTCATAAAGCCCTTTCCCCTCGTCGGTCAGTCTGAAGCACGAAATATTATAAGTGCATATTCCGGTCTTGCGGCTGTACCTGCCGCTCCAGAAACAGCTCTCATCCTCGAGATCAGCAAAATAATCCATTGACGCACCGCCCTGGCAGAAATGCGCCTCGGTCAGCACGTCGAAAATAAGCAGGCCGCCCGGATCGAGGAAATTATGCGCACGCGTGAAAAACGACGCCAGACGCTTCTCGGTAAGCAGATGATTGACCGAATCGGTCAAAGAAACGATCGCAGTAACCGACCCGAACAGATCCATTTTGCACATATCCTGGCAGATCCAAAGCACATTTCCGGCATCCGGTCTGCTTCGGGCAATATCGAGCATCTCTTCTGAAATATCGAGGCCGATGCAGTCATACGCGCCGGTCATAAGGCAGACGAAACTGCCCGTACCCGCGCCGGCGTCAAGCAAAATAGGCGTCTCCCCCCTTTTGGCGTAGGCCTTAAAGGCAGATGACTTCCTGACAGCGCGGTCAACGAACCTTGCCAGCGCACCGTAATTGATGTCGTCCGTCAGCGTATTGTAGAAAACCGAAAGTCCTTCGTACATATACCGTTATTATGATCATGCCCCGAGTGCCGCCCTGACAAGCTCGAGCGCCTTGTCCAGCTGAGCATCCTCGCCCGCCGGTATCTTATCCGGCGTCATATTCTCATACCCTTCGGCAAGAGAAACTTCCGTATCTGGCGTGATGCCGACACCGTGGATGCACTCGCCTGAAGGAGTGAAATACGTTGCCACCGTAAGCACGACGCCGCTGCCGTCTTCCGAATACGAGCGCGAAATCTGCCCGATGGCTTTACCGAACGTTTTCTTTCCAACTATCGTACCTTTTTTGAAATCGCGGAACGCACCGGCGACAAGCTCGGAAGCGCTCGCGGTATTTGCATTGACGAGCAGGACGATCGGCACGTCGATCTCATTCGCATCGGACATAGCCTCCGACGCACGCGTACCGTTCTTGTCCTCGGAATAAGCGATCAGACCCTCTCCGAGTATCGCATCAGCCACCATATCGGCCTGACGTTCGTACCCGCCCGGGTTTCCGCGAAGGTCAAGCACCAGCGCCTTCATCCCTGCGGTTTTAGCCACGGAAAGCATCTGATTGAACTCATCGCCCGTATCGCTGTCAAACTGGCTTATCCTGATATAGTAAACTCCGTCCTCGAAACCGACTCCGTACACGGACTGCCGGTTAATGACAGCCGTCTTCATCTCCACTTCGCGCGTGATGCCGTCGAGATCAACAACAGTAAGTTTAACGATAACGCCTTCCTGCCCGAGCATGCTGCTCACCTGCGAAGACGAGGTCGAATCGATCTTCACGCCGTTGATGTGCGTGATCAGCTCTCCAACCGTGATACCCGCCTCTTTAGCAGGCGTCCCTTCAAACACATCCGAAACTACCATGCCGTCATCGGTAAACGTTGTCGAGATACCGATACCGGAATAAGTGCCGGTGATATATTCGTTATAGCTATCGTAATCGCCGGGCTGAATATAGTACGAATACCTGTCGCCCAGAGCATCGACCAGACCGTCGATCGCACCTTCCACAAGCTCGTCGCTCGAATACTCAAGCGCGAATTCGGAACCGATAAAATCTATGATATCCTGAAGCTTTGCGACTTTATAAGGATCCGTATCGGACGAGAAAACGACCTTATACGCCTTCTCTTTTTCAAGCCTGTTGGCATATATCCTGCGCGAGATCGAAAGGCATACGATCGCCGTGACCGTGATCAGCAGAAGCACAACGAGTAGCATAACGACTCCGCTTACCCTGACTTCCTTCGTTTCTGTCTCCCTGTTCCCGCTCTGTTCACTGAGCGTACGGTTCCTGATGCTGTATAATTTCATTTATCATCATCTCTTTCGGTATTGATGTATTTCCTGATCGCAAACATACTGGCGACCAGCCCGATCGCAAGCCCCGCGAGGATGAATCCCCAGAGGAGCCCATGCGAATACTCTGAAAACGGCTTAAGCCTGATAATAGTACTGATAACGTTGTCGCCCCGCTCGATCACCTTTGCCACGTAGTTATAAGTTCCGCGAACGGCGAAGAATGAGATCGCAGCGCTCAGAAGGCCGATCGTTACACCTTCCGCGATGAACGGTCCGCGCATGAAAGCGTACGAAGCACCGAGATCGCGCATGATGCGAAGTTCTTTCTTTCTGGCAACGACGGTCAATCTTATCGTATTGACAGTGAGCAGCACCGACAGGAAGCCGAGCACGATCAGCGCGACGATCGAACCGGTGCGGACAACGTTGCTTATCCCCCTGAAATACTTATATATCGAATCATTGTCCTGCACTTCCTCAACGCCCGACACCCTGCGCATATCGTTCGAAAAACCTTCGAGCGACGCGGCATTTTTCAGCGTGATATCGAACGAAACATACAGGAACTCGCTGTCCTCGCTCTCGTACTGGAAAATATCCTCGTAACCCTTCAGCGTCTCCTTGATCTTCTCAAGGTTATCCGCCTTGGTATTCATATGAGCCCTGCTGATGCGCTCATCGGAAAGGATGACCCTGTAAATGCTGAGGGCATCGTCATCACTGAGCTCGCTGCGGCAGATCACTTCTACCTCCGGATGTTCGGCCTGCTCGCTTAGGATGCTGCTGATGCTGTTCGAAGTGAGAAGAAGCGTTCCCATAATGTACATTCCCGTGAACAGAACGAAAACGGAAGCCAGCAGCATGTGCCAGTTTTTAAGGAGGTTTTCAAGGCTCAGCTTGATGATATAAAAGAAAGCACGAAGCTTATTCATCAGAGTCGCCTCCTTCCGCATTGACCGCGTTATCCTCGGTAAACAGGCTGCCGTATTCCTCGTCCTCCGCCTCTTCGGCGAAATCGTTGAACGCGGCGGAAACATTGACCTGATCGGAAGCACCGGTGCGGCGCTTCTTTCCGTCAGCGTCCCCGGACGACATCTCTTCGTCCCTCACACCGTGGTCAAGGTACAGGATGCGTCTCCCCATCCTCCTGGCCATATTCTGCGCGTGGGTGGCGACAATTACCGTCGTTCCTCTGGAGTTTATCAGTTCGAGCAGATACATGATCTGTTCGGCGTTCGCGGGATCAAGGTTTCCTGTGGGCTCGTCCGCGATCAATATCCTCGGCGAGTTTACGATCGCTCTCGCAAGCGCCACCCTCTGCTGCTCTCCTCCCGAAAGATTCCTCGGATACTCATCCGCCTTCTTAGAAAGGCCCATAAGCGAAAGCGCCGCTTCCACCTTCTCGTTTATCTCCCTGCGCGACTTACCCATGATCTCCATAGCAAAAGCCACGTTCCCGAAAACGGTCTTATTCTCCAGCAATCTGAAATCCTGGAAAACCACTCCGATCTGACGGCGGTAGCGCTGCACGGAACCGCGCTTAATAAGCGCCAGGTCGCGGCTGTTCACGCTGATCTTACCGCTCGTAGGATCCTCTTCCTTCATAAGCAGCTTTATAAGCGTAGACTTACCCGCGCCGCTCGCGCCCATCAGGAAAACAAATTCATCTTTATAGACACGCAGGCTGAGGTTACTGATGGCGGCAACGCCGTTTCCGTATACCTTGCTCACATCTTTGAACAGAATCATAGTCTGCCGGCGGTCAACAGCTCTTTGCGGTTGTTGTTCCATTTACAAACTCCTCCTCAATCGACCGGCGAATCTGCCGGATCGCCCTGTCCCATGTACCGTATTATCAGAAGCGCCAATCTGACACGCACGCCGTCCCTGAACGACGTACAGTCGAGACCGGTAAGCTTCCCGAACTTCTCGATGCGGTTATTCACCGTATTTCTGTGCACATCCATGCGCTTGGCCGTGACCGAACTGTTCTGGTTGCACTGGAGAAATACGCTCACAGTATTTAAAAGCTCCTGCATCGACCTGTCAGTCCACTGCTGTCCTCCTAGGACCGCCCTTAAATATTCGAGCCTGTCCTCTTCGGATATGGAACTGACGAGCCTTTCGAGCCCCAGATTTTCGTATATCAGACATCTGTCGCGGATGCCGAATTTCTCTCCCAGTTTAAGCGTCGAGAGAGTCTGACGCGCCATTTCTCCGAGGCGGTCAAGCGAAGTAAAGCCCGAACTGACCGCGACTTTCACGTCTACCATCGTTTCCGCGCTTGCGGTGTCAACGAACTGAAGAGCATAGTCCGCGGCCGAAGTCACATCTTCTCCGCCGTTCCTGCGGATCCTTAAGAGCGCTCCGACGTACGCGTTCCCGCCTCTGCGGAATATTCCTGTCAGGAAGCCCTGATCTTCCGGGAAAAGTTCGGAGGCAACTTCTTCTACCTGCGATATCTGGTCCGTAGTCGCGCCTTCTTTAGTGCTATCCGCACCGGTGCCGCAGCACGCCGTAAGCAGCCTGTATTCATGACCGTCGCCCGCCTCGCTCATTACGAGTTCTAGTTTCTTTCCGGCGCCGCCCGTTCTGTCCTCAAGCGCGTCCGTGAAAAGTCCGGACACCGAAAGTCCCCTTCCTGCCTCTCCGAAAAGCCCGTTTCTGACCAGTTTAAGAGCGCAGAGCGTAAGATCATCGGCTCTCTTATCATTCTCAGGAAGGGCAAACAAAATGAAATCTCCCGCACCGTTTCCTTCGGCATCGACAGCGATGTACGCGCTCCCGGAAATAACATCTCCGGCGCCGAGGCCCATATCCTCAGGGCAATAAATGACCTTGCCGTTCCTGTCCGCGATACCCGCGCGGAACCCGGCCGCTTCAGTCAGCTTTTTGAATTCGGAAACGATCTTATCCATTTCTATCCCCGTTACATGTCAGAGACTCTGCCAAGCGCTATCCGCCCGATCCTGCCGGACACGGCAGCCGCATTGTCCCGGATATCATTATACACCAAACCGCTGTCCTTGTTCCACGTATTTTGTGCAAGGAACGGAACACGCTCAAGCAGAAGACCGAGCTCGACGCGCGCACCCTCGTTTTCATTGCCCGCAAACATCGAGATCACACGGTCGCCCCACGCCAGGAGCTGCCCTCCTATGATCTGGTCCGAAGGCCCGGAAGTGTACGAACTTCCGATGAAAGGAGAACCCGGGTGTACCGGCCGCCATTTATAGACCGACCAGTCGCAGACCTCTTCGGGTGTCCATTTAACGTCAGGCGCCACGATATACATCGGATTCCACGAACAGTTTATGATCGTGAACCCGGCTTCAAGCAGATCAGGCGTGATCTGGTAGAAATTTTCCCAGCTCATAACGACAATATCGCGCGGCACGAGGTCATTCATGTTCTTCGGGAACCCTTCCCAGACTATCGGAATGCGCCCCTTCTCTTTCACCGCCGCGGCCATGCGGACAATGAAATTAACGTACAGCCTGTCGCATATTTCTTCGCCGGGCAGGCTCGTGTCAATGCCTGTGCTCTTCGCGTATTCCATGCATTCCGGGCAATCAAGCCATTTCCTCAGGTTCGCTTCATCTCCGCCAATATGGATGTGGCGCGAATACGGGAACAGATCGCAGACCTCGGAAAACACCGCGCTCACGGCATCCACAGAATCTTTGTGCTGGCAAATGATCCCCTTCGTCCCGAACAACTCCGGATAAGCGAGCGCAAAGCCCGAATTATGACCCGGAACATCTATCTCCGGAATGATCTCTATTCCCCTGTCGGAAGCGTACTTATTAAGTCTCCTGATCTCCTCGAACGAATAGCTCCTGCCGGAAGTTGACAGATTCGGAAAAGCCTTTCCCGGAAGCGTGTAGCTCTGGTCATCCGTAAAATGAAGATGAAGCGCCGAAAGCTTGTAATACCAGCATGTATCCACATACGAAAGCAGGAACTCAAAAGGATGCCAGTAGCGGGCAAGGTCAACCATCATTCCGCGATAGCTAAGGTCCGGTCCGTCCGTGATCCTGCACAGAGGCAGGACGATCTCGCTATGCGTGCCGGCAACGTTTTTCATGATCTGGAAAACGGTTGCGAGCGCGTGATTAAATGACGTAACGTCCGCCGCGGTTATTTCCGCGCCGGACGTGCCTACCGATATTTCATATCCTCCGCTGTATTTCTGAGCTGCCGATTCCGTCA
Organism: Clostridia bacterium; assembly: GCA_017613535.1. GTDB lineage: Bacteria > Bacillota > Clostridia > UBA1212 > UBA1255 > UBA1255. The sequence continues at coordinate 29,186 of JAGADO010000112.1, forward strand.
CGCGAATCACACGTATCGCTTGTCCCGCTTCTGCTTCCCCTGCACAGATGCTGAAACAAGCACCGGCAGACGAAGCGTACGAGGCAAAAGCTTTTGCCGACGCGATCCATTTTTCAGGAACGTACATCACGGCTTTGAAGACCGCACTGCCTCCGTACGGATCCTGCTTAAGTTCTTTAGGTACGGGGATAATATTAACACTCACGCCTGTTCACCTCTCGAATTTGCGATATGCGTTTCCCATTCCTCTTTAGTCATCAGAAGCTGCCTGGGCTTGCTGCCGTCAGCCTCCGAAATAAGGCCCTCCGCCTCGAGCGTATCGACGATCCTCGATGCGCGCGAATAGCCGAGCCTCAGTTTTCTCTGAAGGAACGACGTTGACAGCTGCTTGTATTCGATAGCGAGCTGTGCAGCGGCATCGATCATCTCGTAATCGGCATCCTGATCATCATCGCCGCCCTCGGCATTGCCGGCATTGCCGCCCACCTGAGTTTTATCTTTCTGATCGATCGAAGACTGCACGTCATCGCGGTAAAGCGCCGTACCGTACGAATTTCTGACATTGTCCGCCAGCGCCTCGATCTCGCTGTCCGAAACGAAAGCGCCCTGCACTCTGAGCGGTTTAGCCATGCCGATCGGGTGGAACAGCATGTCGCCGCGACCGAGCAGTTTTTCCGCTCCGCCGCCGTCAAGAATCGTGCGCGAGTCGATCTGCGATGTTACGGCAAACGCTATACGCGAAGGGATGTTCGCTTTGATCAGGCCGGTGATGACGTCAACGGACGGGCGCTGTGTGGCAATGATTATGTGGAGTCCCGCCGCTCTTGCCTTCTGCGAAAGGCGTATGATCGAGTCCTCAATTTCCTTCGCCGCGACCATCATCAGGTCTGCGAGCTCGTCAATGATTATAAGTATCTGCGGCAGTTTCGTTATCGATTTATCGCGCTGCGCGAGCACGTTGAATGCCTTGATATCGCGGACGTTGTGCTGCGAGAACAGCGTGTAGCGGTTCTCCATCTCGGAAACAGCCCATGCGAGCGCTCCGGCAGCTTTCTTCGGATTCGTCACGACAGGCACGAGCAGGTGCGGAATGCCGTTGTACACGCCCAGTTCGACGATCTTCGGGTCGATCATGATCATACGCACGTCCTCCGGGCCCGCTTTGAAAAGGATGCTGGCAACGATCGTATTTATGCACACGCTCTTTCCGGAACCGGTCGCACCGGCGATCAGCAGGTGCGGCATTTTAGCGATGTCGGCGACAATGTTTTTGCCCGCTATATCTCTTCCGAGCGCTACGGACAAAGGCGATTGCGAGTTCCTGAATTCTTCGCTTTCTATAACGTGCCTGAGCGATACGATCTCCACCTGGCTGTTAGGAACTTCGATCCCAACCGCTTCTTTTCCGGGTATCGGCGCCTCGATGCGCACGCCTGTAGATGCCATATTAAGTGCTATGTCGTCCGACAGTGCCACGATGCGGCTTACTTTCACTCCGGGGTTTGGCTGGAGCTCGTAACGCGTAACAGCCGGGCCGCGCATCACGCCTATGATCTTTGCGCCAACGCCGAAACTTTCGAGCGTATTGATAAGCTTCTGCGCCTTCGGGTCATCCTCGGAATTGATGACGCCGACTTTATCGGTGCTGCGTGATCCCGCGAGCAGGTCAACGGGCGGGATCTCATACACTCTCTTGATCTCGGGCAATTTCTCCGCTTTTTCCTCTTTCTCTTTCGCTTCTTTCGCGGCTTCTTTTGCCGCCTCTTTAGCGCTCTCTTTCGCAGCAGCTGCCGCAGCAGTTGCCGCCGCCGTAGCAGGAGCCGCCTCCGCGTGGGCTTCATCAGCTTCCGAAACCACCTCAGCCGCCTTGTCCTTCTCCGCGTCAGAAGCAACCTTCGCACCGTTGCCTTCGAGGATCTCCTTCGTCAGACTTCTCCTTGACCCGCCAGTGTTTTCGGTGCGGCGCCTGTATTCTTCAAGCGAAGGTTTGATGTGCTGCTCTTTTTTGCGGCCCGCGAAAAGCGTGCTGACCATGGTGGAATCCGTATTCACCATATCGATCTCTTCGTCATCTGAACCGTCACCGTCAACCGCGCCGAACAGTGTATTTCGCGTATCGATATCGCTCGAGATGTGCGACCTTACCGCCTTCTCCTCCGGCTCGGGCCGCGTCTTCACAGGAACTTCCTCCGGGACCTTTTCCTTTTCAGCTGTTTTATATTTATTTCTGCGGATCACGCTTCTCTGCGACTCGCTCAGGATCTTATCTACTGCGTCTGAAATATCTTCCGAAAACTTCGTGTCACCTTCGATGTCCGGGCTCACGAACAATGTTTCATCGATGACCGGTACAGTTTCTTCGGCCTTTTCCGCAGCTGTTTCTGATACTGCCGCTGCCGATACCGCTGCTGTCTCTGCCGCACTGATAATATTATCTTCTGCTTTTCCGATTTTTTCAGCGCTTTCGGCTGCTTCGGCCTCCGCTTTCTCCGCAGCCTGTTCTGCGACGCCGGCAATATTCTCCGCCGTTTCTTTTATTTCTTCTTTTGCTTCCGAAACAGTCTCCTGCGCCGAAGCGGTCCGGCTCCCGGCAGCGTCAATTCCGTCAATGATCTCATCAGCTTCCGCCGCTGTGATCGCCGCCGCTTCCGAAGCACGCGCCGCCTTTGCATTGTTTCTGTCAGCAAATCTCGAATACGTATAATCCGTACCCTTCATGTAATCCGAAGACGGTGAATTTCTGTTTTTCTTAGAAAATGTGATGATCGGCTCTATCGGATCAGATCCTCTGCCGGAATCCTTCGCTTCAGGAGATGCGGCAATGATCGATTTCATGTCTGTGGAGAGTTTTCTGAGCGTCGAGCGCTGTTTTCCCCGCCCCCGGATCGCGATACCGTCGTCAATATCGTTCACTCCGTCGAAGATCTTTTCTTCTCCGCCATCCTCGCCGTCAGTCTCGCGCTGATGATCATCCCTGCGCACCGCACTTTGCGCGCTCTTATTTTTGCTGATGCTTTTCCTGGCCTTTTTAAGCCTGACTTTCTCCGAAATGATGTCAATAGCAAATCCGATAGCGAAGTACAGGATCAGCAGCACCAGGAACGATAATATGAATGAAAAATGGAGTACAAATTTCAGGACAAGCGCGAGGGCAATGACAGCCAGCACGGCGATCCCGTGCGCTTTTATAAATCTAACAATCCCATCTTTAAACATGCGTAACTTATCTCCGTTTGTCTTTCGTAAATGCAAAACCTGCCCGGCCAGCAGTATATCCCCGCTATGCCAGAATGATCTAAGATAATTATAACAAAAAAATAAATTAAAGTAAAGGCCGATTTATAAACTAAAAAGCTAAATGTGAATTGCAAGTTTAAATGACGCAGGCTTCTGATAGAATAGAAGCGAATGGTGATCGCTCAAATGCAGTGGCATATTCGAGCTTTCTTCTGGGGTAATGATTCATCCAATGCGCAATGCGTTTTACATCTGCTCGGTTC
>JAGADO010000113.1 GCA_017613535.1 Clostridia bacterium
AGCCCTCTGTCATTTCGAGGTAGCGGACGCCCTTTTCGACCGTGCCGTACATCGTGCCGACCATCGAGCGTGCGCCTTTGCCGAGGTCTTCCATGCCAGCGCCGATGACAAGGCCGCCTTCGGAGAACGCGGACTGGGTACGGCCGTACACGATCTGCAGGAACAGTTCGCGCATCGCGGTGTTAATAGCGTCGCAAACAAGGTCGGTGTTGAGGGCTTCAAGAATGGTCTTGCCGGGCAATATTTCTGCTGCCATCGCGGCGGAGTGTGTCATTCCGGAGCAGCCGATCGTCTCGACCAGCGCTTCTTCGATGACGCCTTCTTTTACGTTCAGGGACAATTTGCACGCGCCCTGCTGAGGTGCGCACCAGCCGATACCGTGCGTATAGCCGGAAATGTCTCCGATCTGCTTCGCCTGGATCCATTTGCCTTCCTCAGGGAGCGGCGCCGGGCCGTGGTTGGGTCCCTGAGCAACGCAGCACATGTTCTCAACTTCTTTGGAATATACGAGTTTGCTCATAAAGTTTGTTGCTCCTTCTCGGTGATATGGTGTCCTTGCCGAACGTGGACAATGTGTTTGCGGCGGCCGGACAACCCCGTCGGTTATTATAGTATAATTCCGCTTCGGAATCAAGGGGACAAGCGACTCAGAGCGCAGAAAAAGCCGCCGGTCTGTTTGCAGATCCGGCGGCTCCGCTTTAAAAATCATTCATTCGTTTATTTCTTTCTTTTCTTCATCACCACTATGGAAATCACGACCGCAACAACAATTGCGGCGCATACCGCCGTAATAATGATCGGCAGCGCGTTGCCGCTATTATCCTTTTCGACAGGTTTAGCTGTTCCTTCGGCAGGCTTCGCGGCATCGGTAGCAGCTTCAGTAGCCACAGGCACATCCGTTGCTTTGACGGGCTCTTCAGTTGCAGCAGGTTCTTCGGTCGGAACGGCAGTGGCTGTCGGGACCGGCCTTGAGTATTCGACCTCAACGTCGACCAGGAAATTAGCGTTGGCGCCCATTGCATTCAGCGGCATTTCACCCACGTGCTCGGTAAACACGGAATTGCCGCCGGAAATGTCGAAAAACGCAATATCGGTATTTTCGAAATAGCCCCTTACATACACATAATAAGGAGATTCCTTTGTATTGTCGATCTCCACAACATACTCAGCACCGGCATCGATCTCCAGAGGTTCGGACAGCACCAGTTCTTCCCAGCCGTTTTTCCCCGATTCTACAGTCCACTCATACGATCTGACCAGTTCGCCCGTTTCTCCGCTCCATATAGCAGCCACGAACGTGCCGTGCTCTTCCTGCCCGAAATATTTTCTGATCTTTGTGATCCTGCAATTTTCGTTCGTAGAGAAGCGCGTACCGACACCAAGCGTCTGGCCGTCGTAGACGTGTTCTCCGGAAACAACGACGTCATATCCTTCCAGCGAACCGAAAATGGTATAACGCTCAACATTTTCTTCCGCAGCCGAAGCCGGGCGGGCGCCTGAAACAAGGCCTAAAAGCAGTCCGGCGGTAAGCATCAGCGCCATAACCATAAACATCTTCTCTTTACTGATCCTTTTCATCGTTTTACCCTTTCCTTTCCTTTCCTTGTCTTTCTTTACTAAATACAACACAGCCGGCGGCAACGGCACCTGCTGCCACGACACCGGAGGCAGCGGCAACGATCCATGCCGCGTCAACTTTTTTCCCTGTCGGCGCATCCTTTATTTTACCGGCATACGTGTAAGAGAGCCTGCCGAGCGGAACAGAGGCGCCGCTGACATAATAGTCCATTTCATTATCCGGATCCTCAACGCTATCCGCAACTTTGAAATACATAACAAAATCATATGCGTCGTTAAGCTCGGCAATTAGTTCGAGCGGGACTCTGACAATCATTTCGCTGCCGGATACTTCCAGCGCGCACTCGCCCGATTTTACGAAGCCGCTCCCATCGTACTTTTCGAGCCAGGTCACGTTCCCTTCCGGATGGCGGTTTAAAACATATGAATATGTCTGCCACTGCTTTTCCTTCGAGCCTTCAAAGCCCATAAAGATATTCATCCAGTTAAGGGCTCCGTCGTCAGGCGATGTGATCTCATCCGCACAATCAACTCTGAACACGATTTCGTCAGGCGTGTGAGAAACATTTACCGTCCTGATGAAATTGGCCGCAGCCGCCTGCTTGTAACCGCCGCAGTCCCTGGGCTCGTTAACCACCGCAAGGCTGATATAATTTTGTCCGTCTGTACCCGGATCAATATACGAAGGTCCGTCCGCGGCAATGCCCTTATAGCGCCGGATGTTGCGCACGAGCTGGAGATAAAAATTGTCCCCGTAACCCTCCTGAACGTATCCGGTGCCATCGTCGTTCGTGACGTACCTGCGCTCTTTTGTCATTTCGATATCGCGCGAAAATTCGGTGTTGAATGAGTCAACGAACCGCGCGACCGTATCTCCTTCCTTCCCCGGCCACTTGTTGGTTGCCCACTCATTCCAGCCGGTAACGAACACTATCTCCGGATCCTGAGAGATCGCGTAATCCCACTGCTCCTGGATATTGTCGCCGCGCATGATCGCCTGCGGATCCCCGTTTTCGGGTTTTGCGGATGTATAACCTCTCCCGTGATTGATGTCGCGCGGAGTATCGTTCGGATCGATCTTCATGCCGTAGCTGAAGACATACCCGGTGTGCTGTGCCACGGATACGCCGATCAGATTCTGGTGCGTACGCTGAGGGCGGTTCAGGTCGCAGAACGGAAAGCCGTCTTCGTAGAGCTCGTACTCAAATCCGGGCCACTGGGCAGGACGAACATAGAAGAAGTCCAGATATTCCTGCTTCAGTTCCTCTTCGTGGGCAACGATTAGCGGCTTTTCGTACGGGCCGTAAAACCAGAGCGACCGGTATTTATCCGTGCTGTAGATCACTTTATACAGAAGGTCAACGGTGTGGCCGGTATTCAGGTTGGTGTAGCATACTATTTTAGGCACGCTGATCCCGGCTTCCTGATATTCTAGCAGCGTATCCAGCAGTGTGGTCAATGCAGGTTCGTAGATCACGTCGTTCGACAGGTCGATTGCCAGAAAATCTACTCCGGCTGCGGCAAACAGTTCGATGTGTTTGCGCACCACCCACTTGTCCGTGGACTTATAATAACCGTAAAGCGGCTCGTTGAAATAGTACATGCAGCTTGGCGGCGCGATGCCGGTCTTATCGAACGGATCCCATAGCCTGTCCGGCTTCGTACGCAGCAGCTTCGTCGTATCGAATCTGTATCCTTTCTGGGCAAAATCGAACCAGATAAAGTAAAACAGTCCCACATACCGGTCTTTTCTGGTGCCGGAAATAATATCGATCTTCCTGCCAAAATCGTCTGTCCCCGTAATAGCCATAACCGATCCCTCCGACCCGTTGCCGGTCTGTTTTTCGTCAACTGCCCGCAGCCTTGATCCGCCTGTCATCGCAGCGATAAAAAAAATGGACAATACAAAAAAAGCGAGGCGCTTCATATCGGTCACATTTTCTCCTTTTTTTCCCTCAAACAAACGGTAACGCCGATACAGCAGATTACTGCAGTTATGAAAACGATAGTAAGAACAACGGCATCGACGCTGTCCCCTGTCGCGGGAATGGCCGGTTTATCCGTCGTCTGAGACACCGGCTCGTCAGTTGGCTGAGACACCGGTTCGCCTGAGTCGGCCGGAACAAAAACAATGTCTCGCAGGAAAGATCTCCCGCTTATTCCCGCATTCTGCGGATACGCCTCGACACCCACGCCGAAACAGCCGCTGTTGATATCAACACTGACTGAAGACACATCTACAGGAGACGCGAAGAACCCTTCATAACACGGATAAAACATGAACGACGAATTATTGCTGACAGTTACAGCATATTTCCCGTCCTTCAGAACTGCAAACGGCTCCGGAAGATCAAATTCGATCCACCCGTCGGACCCGGGTGCCGAAACAGTCCAGGTGTACGGTCCGGCAACCATCGTCTTAGAATCAACGTTCCAGATCTCCACCAGATGCTCTCCGCTTTCGTCGGCACGGGCAAAAATCCTGACTTTTGTAATTGTTCCATCCGTATTTGCGGTAAAGTTGACACCGAGATTAAGCAGCGCACCCGTTTCTTCCGCCCAAATAACAGCTGAAGCGTCAACAGCACCGTGAATGCTCTGCGAGGACTGCTCTGCGGCAATCGCCGGAATTGCCCCGCTGATAAGCGCGAGTGACAACATAAGGATCAGCAATAAAACTGCAGGCAAGAGTTTTTTTGCTTTTTGATCATTCTCTCTTTTGCATTTTTTCATATTAATACCTCCTGTCGGTTTTCTTCAAGATTATTATATGCATATGATTTATGAAAAAAAGTGCTTTTTTTATCCTTTTAGCGCATCAACCATGCGGTTTTTGTCATACTCTTGTAATCAAATGCATCATCGTAATCCTGTTGTCGCGTCTGTATTCCGACGGAGATAATCCGAGTGCGCTTTTAAACATTCTGGTAAACGAAACAGGGGAATCGTATCCAAGCATATCCGATATGTCTGACACGGGTTTGTCAGTACTGTCTAAGATTTCACAGGCTTTGCTGACACGCAGTTCCTTAAGAATAACGGTAAACGTCTGCCCCGAAGTCCGGTGGATCAGACGGCTGAGATAAGGCACAGAATAATTAAAATGTTCTGCGGTACTTTTAAGCGTAGCTTCGCGAATATGTTCATTTAGATAAATACGGACCTTACGGATAATCTTTTCGTCCGGTATCGTTTGAGCAGATCTGATCGATATGTTTTCTTTTTCTCTTTCCAGATACACAAGTGCTTCTGTCAGAAGCATTTTTTTAACGACCGGACTGTAATCGTCTTTTTTTATTTCCTCTTTTATAAGGTTGTTTAGAACAAAAGATATTTTTTCGCTTTCTCCTGAAAAGACAATATATTCATTATCCAGAGCGCCGCTTAGCGTCTTGGCAAAAAAAGCCGGAATCCCGGACGGAAATCCGAGAAAATCCGGCAGCAGTGTATTTATTGATTCTTTTCTGATAAGGATATTGGCAATGATGCTTTCGTCAAATACACCGATTGAATGGGGTACGTTTGGCGGTATGACACATATATTCCCGCGCCGCAACACACATGGCTCGCTTATGTAATTGGTACAACTGCCGTCAAGTACGTATATTATCTCATAGAAATCGTGTTTGTGACGAAATCTCGGATGATATCGCATGTGTTTGGCTACTCCGATATCGGCATGAAACGGGTACCATAACATACGGTCAACGGTGTTCTTTTGCTTTGAGTTTACTTCAGGCAGCCAGTAATGTTCCGTTTTATCTCCATTGTTCTCTATGTCCTTTTTTAACTTTTTGAACTCCTTTTCAAACGTTTCCGGCTGCTGTAAAAGCGTATGGTACCTTTTGTAAACAAATTCTTCTTTACAAAAAGGCTCAAAATATTCTTTAAGTACCGGATCAGAGATCATTTCAAACAGTCTTCCTGTTATTATTTCTTCTTCTTAGCAACAACGATACCGATGATCACCGCAGCTACGACAACGGCGCCTGCAACGATCCCGATGATCGCTCCGGTGGGAAGACCGCCCTTGCTGTCCTTATTGTCCTTATTGTCCTTATTATCCTTGTCATCATTGTTACCGGAATCCTGAGTTGCGGGAGCCGCGGTAGCATCATCCTTCGGAGCCTGAGTTGCAGTTGCCTCGGGAGCATCCGTTGCCTTGGGAGCCTCAGTCGGCTCGGCAGTAGCGGCCGGTTCGGGAGTTTCGGTCGGCGGAGGCGGATCGCCCGGAGCCTGATAATAGAACTGCATGTTGGCGTTAGCCTCTTCCATATTCAGATATGCGTACGAAATATCGCCATCTTCAGACTCAAGCTCAACGACCGCTCTGATCTCGTGAAGGAGGCCGTCCTGAAGTCCGGTCACGTCAACTTCGATCTCAAGGCGTGAAGCATATCCGCCGCCTGCGCCTCTGACCGCAGCCTCGGTCGCCTTAAACGCATTTTCGAGGAAAACAGGGTCATTGTCATCGATCTGATATCCGGCGCGCGTCATTTCAGATTCAAAACCGGCCCAGCCGCGGAAAGTGAAGTTCTCATATGTATCCTCGCGGCCGTCGATCTCTCTGCCGTAAGCTTCAAGCTTTGCGCTCGCACCGCCATCCGAGCCCTCCATAATGATGTTATCAAGCTGCACCCTGTTAACGAAGAACGTGTCGAAGCTCATGTTTTTTCCGCCCGCGTCAAGGAAGTCGTCGATATCGACGCCCGTGACAACGGTCTGCTCGCCGATATCCTCCGGATCTTTCATGACCTTAACTTCATTGTCGTTGATACCGAGCGCCGAAACGGTCCATTCAGCAGGCGTGGTGGGCAATGTGGTGTAGCCTTGTCCTTTGATGACCGCGAACAATCCCAGCTTCATCGTTTCCGTAAATTTGTAGCCGGTGCCTTCCTCGTAATCGTCGCCGATCGTGAAGAACGCCTGCGGCAGCTTTACTTCGATCACAACATTTTCCTCGCCCTTTTCATAGACTGCCTCCGGGACCAGGTCGGTGATATCAGCGCCTGCCGGGTTGGAATCTTCGAGAAGCTTTGTCTCCCAGTTATGCTGCAGGATCGTGAGCGCGTGATTTTTTACGACGAACGAAACGAACAGAGGCTGCTGATCATCAGGAATATTTCCCGGATTGAAAGCGATCTGGTACATGTCGCCTTCGTTGAAACCGCTGACAGGAATAACGATACCCACGAAAAGGACCTGGAAAAGCAGTCCGTCTCTCGGCGCGTTAAGGTAGTATGTGATCGTCGTGTCAAGCGTACCGCCCGTCCACGTTTTAACGTTGTCGGGTCTCATCTCGAACGATACAGCGTACTCGCCTTCTGTGATAACGCCATCCACCATGGGATCTGCGTCCGCTGCGATTACCGGCAGGGTAAAAAGCGAAAGCAGCATTGCGGCGGCGATAATGATCGCAAATACTTTTTTCATAGATGCCTCCTAAATATTGTTTTTATTGTATTTATTATATCAGGAAATACCGTTTGCTGGCAAGTGCAGTTCTTTGAACTCCACGCACATCATCGTGAGGTCGTCAAACTGCTCCGCCGAATCCACGAACGCGTCAACGGCTTTGCGGATGCTTCCGAGCACCGCTTCGGGCGACCCGTCCGTCAACTCGTTAAGGGTGGAAAGCATGCGCTGAGTGCCGAACATATTGCCCGCAGCGTCCGTCGCCTCGGGGAGACCGTCGGTGTATAAAAACAGCTTTGCCCCCGGCTCGAGCGTCAGTTCATACTCTTTATACTTCGAACCGGGCATGCCTCCGATGACGAAACCGTGCCTGTCCCTGATCAGTTCGTACGAACCGCCGGGCCTGCAGACGACCGGATACTCGTGACCTGCATTGGCCGCGACCAGACGGCCGGTCGACAGTTCAAGAATACCCAGCCACACCGTCACGAACATCTCCGCCTCGTTGTGAGAACAGATCGACGTATTTGCACTCGAAAGGATCTCCGCGGGAGACTTGCCCATCATCGCGTTGTTCGCCAGAATGATCTTCGAAGCCATCATGAACAGCGCCGCAGGAACACCTTTTCCCGAAACGTCTGCGATCGATATGCACAGATGGTCGTCATCGATCAGGAAGTAGTCGTAGAAATCGCCTCCGACCTCCTTCGCCGGATCCATCGTGGCGAAAATATCGAACTCGCTGCGGCCGGGAAACGCGGGGAAATCGTTAGGAAGCATCGCGAACAGCACCGCCACAAGAGGAATTATCCATTGTTTTGCTCTGTCAATTCGAATTTTAATGATACCAACAACGCTTGTTGCCATATCATAATCTGCGGGACGCGCAGCAGTGTGTGAACGTTTTCTAATAACCCATCCATGCTGTGCATGTGGTCTTAAAAAAGTTGAAGGAAGCGCTTGCCTTAAATCGATTTCGTAAAAATCATTTGAAGTATATATTCCGTTGTTTGACCTTTTGCTTTTTCCGGGTATCGCTAAAAGAAGAATGTATTGATACATTTCTTCGTCTGATACTTTTTTACCGTTTGCAAAATCAACTAATGGTATCTCTCGCTCAGCATAATGATTGTATGTAACCATTTGTTTTATAGTTGTATTACGGAATAACCCCATCCATAGGGCAACCCAGTGATTATCAACTACATCTAAGAATCTGGTTTTAATTCCATAGTGCTGCAATAATCCTTCAACAATCAACGATGAGCTTGCCTCATCTTCTGAATCAAGTTTCAACTGTTTTTTTAAATAGTCGTCATTTATTATTTCTTTAATTTTTTTATTCAAACGAGCTGAACACGATGTACTAGTCCTCCCTCGTAATAAACCGGGAAGTAATGTATCATGCAATTTGCATTCGCCTCTATAATATACATCTCCATATGATTGATTTATGAACTTGGCATATCCAATTAATTGATTGAGAGCATGTACATTTGAAACTTCATAAATTGGAACGGTTTGCCCACACGAAAAAATATGAGATCCGGAATACTGACAACCATTGGGGTTTATCGTATCTTTCATAACTGAAATAGGCGTTTCATGCTTAACAATGGGGCGTTTGTTATTCCTATTCTTTTTCTCTTCTTTTCCTTTTGGGGTTTTACTACTGTTCATATTTGCTCCTTCGCTTTTATGCATAATTGAAGATTATTGGATTGGTGTTATCAAAGGTATTATTCATTCATACATGGTATCTTGAACCGGCACGCGCCGGAATACTCATCCCGGGCGATGACGCTTTCAGGGAAGATCGGCAGCCATTTGCGGTCAAAGCAGGTCGTACCGTAATAGGCGTTGAAGTTTTCTACCGGCAGGATCGCCCATTCGCTGTCCGCCGGCTTGTTGGCAAGATAAAACTTCGCCAGCGTTACGAGTACGTCGAGGCGCTTTTTGTTTGGAAGAGCGTCCTTCAGCTTCTGCACCGTTTCAGCCGGTAATTCAAAATCCTTGTTTTTCAGCGGCCCGCTTTCCTTTGCTTCAGCGACGATATCCTCAAAACGGATGATCCACGCGCCTTTGGTCGTCTTGCTGTAAAGGGACGCCTGCGCCTGCATGACCTTATTGCACCACCCTTTGTCGAACTTCTTCAAAAGCATAAGGGCGTTTCCCGCCATCGATTTTGTGTTATTCTCCGTATTGTCAAGCACGGCTTCGATTATGTTATGGATATGGGTGAAATACCAGCCCTCGCCGTCTTCATTTACAAGCTCCGGAAATTCGGTATGCAGATCCGCAAAGCAGGTCCTGTCCTGTCCCGCTTTACGTTTATCCGGCTTGACGCTATCCGGCAGGCTGCACCAGGCGCAGAGCGCGCGGTAAGCGCGGTCGACGTCCGGCGTTTCCGTTTCCCACATATAGCCTCTCGCTATGATAGTGAGGATCCGGTTGAACCCTCTGAACTCTTTGATCATTTTGTAGGTGAACCTGCCGAGATAACCGGTGTCGCGCTTGCTTTTGATCGTATAGTCCGGAAACGTCGTATACGCCTTGAATTCTTCTGTTTCGTTCAGCATATCGTCACCACCCTTTTACCGCGTTCGCTTCGATTCGGTCGAGCAGCACGTCCATGGCAAAATCGCGCTTTTTCAAAGCGATCGCGCATTTCAATGCGGCATCGGCGTCGATACGCCCGTTCAGATACAGTCTCGCCCGGCTTGCCGCAAGATCTCGGTAGTCCTTGATCCCGCCTCGCAGATAGTGTTTCATAATATCGTTGACAAGCTCGCTGTCCGTATCGGTGCGGACAGCGTTTTTCTTTTTCTCCTCGTCGGAATACATATCGTCAAGATCGCAAACGACGTCAACGAGTACGCGAAATCCGAAATGGCGGAAATCTGCGAAGATATCAAGATACTCGTGCCGGTCGTAAGGCAGATACTCGACAAGGAACGCCTCGCGATCCTCTTCCGTCATCAACTGCCACTTTTGCTTTTTCATTTCCTCGCGTATCGTATGGATCTGATCGGCGGTCGCGTCCTGAAACGCACCGTACAATTCATCCGGAGTGTATGATTTATCCTGCCCGCGCATGAATAGGATCTTTTGGATATCGCCGTACCGTTTCATCTGCTTTGTCTTGATGCGGCTGACGCGGATACGGTGAAGCGCAGCGTCGTAATCGGCGATCACGGTACGCATCAGTTCCATATCCTTCGGATCAAGCTTTTTCGCCCAGCCGTTCTTTTTGGCAAAAGAGAACAGTTCCGCGTCCTTCGCCGGCTTCGGTTTCAGCTTCGGAGTCTCTTTTTTGAGCATCCGGGCGTAATACGGCAGCTTTTCCACGTTGGAGGTTACTTCATCCCAATCGTATGAAGCGAAGAAAGCGTCGAGCTTTTCCTTGACGGTATCCTCATACCATTCCCGCCCGTCCTTGCTGTTGATGATCGTTTTGTATTTCAGAAACGGACTGCGCGGAACGAGCTGAACGAAGAAACCGATGTATTCCTCTATATCCGGCTTGACGCCGCTCTTCGCGGAGTCGATCTCAAGCCCTGTCAAAATCTCAAGCGTTTCGGTCTCTTTTCTCATCTGCTCCCGCTCGTCGGAGCT
>JAGADO010000114.1 GCA_017613535.1 Clostridia bacterium
GCAGAAACGCTTCGATCAGCTCGACTGAACTGTGGATATTGTCCGCAAACCGTGCGCCCTCGACGGTCTCGGTATCCGGATAGGAGATGCCGAAGCGCTCGAAAGTCTCAAGCAGCGGTTTGAGATCGACCGAACCCGCATCCATAAAGAACGGCACAGGCATGGCGACCCCCGAGCCGACCGACCCGAGCACGCCGATCGAATCCGGCCGGATGAGCGGCTGCTTTACAGCGTTATCGCCGGAAGACACGAGCGTATATAACGGATACGAGTACAAAAAATTACCGTATTTAAGTGAAAATTCATTGACCGCCGCGTAAACCGCCTCGCGTGGGTACATATGATCCAAAAACGAGATGATCGAGACCTGCTCAACGGTGATCGGGCCGAAAAAGTCCGAAAACGAGCTGTTATCAGACAGGAAAAGATTTGAAATATTGTCCGTACGCCCGGAGATAAGCACGCTCCGGACTTCGGTGACCAGCTGCGGGACCGACTCATCGCCGTAAACATTTTTCGACAGCATAAGCACGACGGTGCCCGAATCCAGTTCCTCTCCGCCCGCGACGTCTCTGAAGAGCGCGAACACCGGTTCCGCAGCAAATAATTCGTTCGATTCCATATAATTTACCCTGACGGTGAGCGTTTTGCCTGCAAGCGCGTCTGATGCGCGGCGCAGCGTTCTGACGTCGTCTCTTGCTCCCGGGGGCGTCATGGGCAATGCTGCCGGATCGCTCACTGCCGGATCTACAGAGTCGGAATAGATGAGATCAATGAGTTCGCTTGCATCGATATAGTTTTCGGGTATCGGCACAGCTGTGGGGCCTAAAACAAGTCCGTCGGTCGGACTTTCCGTTTCCGCCTCACCTGAGATCGGAGAGACATTTTTGCGATGCCGGACACCGATCGTGATAGCGATGCCTGCGATGATCCCGACAACTATCAGCGATGCGGCTATTATTGCCGACCGCGTCCCTGCTACGCCGCGTCTCACGCCGGAGCTTTTACGGCCGGTCCGTGCAGTCTCAGCGTGTCCCTGTGCCTCCGCGCCCGCGTCCGCCCCTGCCTCAACGGCCTGGACAATATATTTATCGTCTATCTTTGAGATCGCATTTTTAAAAGTCTCTTTGGAAATCACAAAAATCCCTCCTCGGTAAGTGCGACGCGCAGTTTTTCGCGCATAGCAGTGAGGACGTCATGCACTGTGCTTTTAGGGATGCCGGTGTTCGCGGCGATTTGGGCAACGGTCTCGGAAAAGTAATACCGTCTGACGAAACAGATCTGCTCACGCTGCGTTGACCGCGCCAGAAAGCGGTTAAGAGTCGCCGCAAGTTCGGCCGTTTCCGCCTCTCCCGCGACGCTTCCCCCGTCGCTGACGATGCCCTCGAGCTCATCGAGAGACTCGAACCGGTCATTGCCCCCGCGCTTTTCACGCCTGTCGTAGCGGTACCGGTCGATCGCCGCGGCTCTCGCCAGCTTGGCCAGATACGCTTTCAGATTCTCCGGTTCATCCGGCGGAATGCTGTTCCAGGCACGCATGTACGCATCGTTCAGGCACTCCTCGCTGTCTTCGCGGCTGCCGAGCACATTCATACAAACGGAAAGCAGATAGCTGCCGTAAACGTTGTCAACGCGCGCGACAACGCTCTGGTCTCTGTTCCGGAATCCGCTGACCAGTTCCGCGTCCGTTATCCTCTCTGTGCTTTTTTTGTCCTTGCCGCCGGACCGCATGCCGTGCCTCCCCTGCGTTAATTACGCGTAACGCCTCACACCGTATAAGTCGACAATTACCGCCGATTTTCCGGCCGCGTTCGGGATTTTTGTAAAAATAAATAAATTTGCTTCAGTTATGACCCGCTCTTGCGCCGGTCATCGCCAGGAGCATGGCCGAAATGTGCAGAATAAGCGCGGTAAAACGACGAATAATCCTTAAAACCGCACGAAAGCGCCGCCGGGTACACTTTATCCCCCGCCAGTATACGCTCGCGCGCGGCGATCAGCCGCTTAATCAGGATATATTTCCAGACGGACGAGCCTGTCGCCTTCTTGAACACGCGCTCAAGCTGCGAACGGCTCACAAAAAACCTTGCGCACAGATCGTCAAGGGAGATGTCCGAAAACAGGTGCTCATTGATGTGGTCGATGAGCGCTGAAGTCGTCCCGAAACCGTCCTGAGAATTACCTCCGGCGTGATTTTTCAGCATCGCGCTATCAGCATCGATGCCTTCGCCCGGTCTCTCCGGCGAAAAGCGAGTAAAATACGCCGAATAAACGGCCGAAAGCACGCCGAGGACCGAAACGATGAGCATAACGCGTTCGGCGCTCCGGTCGGGGCAATTCACGAACCGGTCGAACAGCGTTGACGCCGAAGGAAGGCGGAAAAGATTGCCCCTGCCCAGAGGTCTGTGTATGAACGGCTCGAGCAGGAGGTCGGACTGGTCAACACCGCTGATCAGCGCCGGTGCGAAGTGCACGGCGATCCGTTCGTACGGCGTCCCCGGGCGCACCGACAGCTTGTGTGCCTCCGCGCTCCTCATAATGAGGATGTCGTTTTCGCGCAGCTTGTATTCCGTGCCTTCGACCAGGAACGAGGCGTCTCCGGAGATGATGTAGTATATCTCGTACCACTCGTGCGTGTGCATATAAAAATCGGTCGGATCGGGGTTATCGTCAATGCTGTAGTGGCAGTACAGGTCGTGCCCCGAGTATTCGCGGATGCGTCTGGTCAATTCCGTTCACCCCTGATAATTCATTTGGTTTTGCGGCGGATATTATACGATATTGCGAGCCGATTTACAATAGTTCGGGCTAATCAGGCGGTTTTTGTTGTCAAAATGTCAGCCACTCATCGGCCTCTTTGCGTGAACTGAATACCAGCACTGTTTTTTGAGGATGCTTTTCGATCAGCGATAATATGACGGGGCGGTTTTTCGCTTCATATTCTTCGACCTGCCTCACCAGTTCCTGGTCAAGATCCTGTTCCGTCCAGGGAATGTCCGTGCGTGTTTTTCCGACACGCTCCAGGATCCCGCCCATGCATTCGTCAAAGCCGAAATCAAGGAATATGACCGTGTCGCACGCTTCGAATCTGACCTCGTACGTTCTGCTGTAATCACCGTCAATTATCCAGCCCTCTCCTTTCAGGATTTCAGCCAGCTTAATGTCGAATTCGTCCCTGGAAATATGCGACCTGTCCGGCCTCCACCAGATATTGTCAAGATGAATCAGCGGAAGTCCCGTCTTAATATGCAGTTTCTTTGCAAAAGTGCTCTTCCCGCTACCGGGGCAGCCAAGCACGATGATCTTATTGCCGTACGTCATATTGATATCTCCGACGGTTCAGTCAGTCCGTTGCAGACGCCATTATCACTGCGAACCGGTCAAGTTTTTTGTCGTATATCGTCAGGCAGAGCGCTCCCCACCACTCGCGTCCGTCGTCAAAATATTCAGTCCAGTCGGTCGTCCATTCGTACACTTCAAGCTCATCCGTACCGCCCGGGAACAGCGCGGCATTGACAATATCAAAGTCCGCGTCGGTGTAATTGTTCGTGTGCGGCGGCTCGA
This sequence comes from Clostridia bacterium, assembly GCA_017613535.1. Taxonomy (GTDB): domain Bacteria; phylum Bacillota; class Clostridia; order UBA1212; family UBA1255; genus UBA1255. Next base: position 3,565 of record JAGADO010000114.1, read on the forward strand.
GAAAAGCGGTGCGATAGTTAAGTTTTCCGCTGTTTTCTACCGGAGCAAAAAGCTCGTCCGCACCGATCTGTTTCGCGTCTGCCCTGCCCGCGTCGAAGTGCCATATCGTCTCGCCGTCTTCGTCTGTAAACAGCTTCCGGCTCGCCCGTAAAAGCGCCTGCCAGTGTGCGCTGTAACCAGCCGGGTTGTGCCCGTTCTTCACGAGGCAATAGTCGATCTCTATGTCAGGATACCGCGCGATCAGTGCGAAAAACGGATCGTCGTCAATGACCCGCCCGTCCTCCTCGCGAAGGCTCCCTTCACCGGCAGCGGCTTCCTCTTTTTCGTTGACAGCACCTTTCTCTGTCCCATTCTCGCGCGCCGTTTCCGCACGTTCACTGTCCTTCTTCTTCGCCCTGCCCCCGAACACCTTTTCGGCCTCATCGATCTGAACATTGCCCATACCGGCGGCGTATTCGACCATACGGCACAAATCTTTCGCATCGTATTCCATCCCGGTAATCGACGTTATAGTAAGGCCGTCCGAAAACGCCTGCAAAACGCACGAAGGATCGAACGCATTGCGGATCGCCGTCAACGCTCCGTTTTTATCCGTGATATACAGGCACGGTTCATAAGGGTGGCTCGTCAGTTTGTATTTTTCGCCTTCTATTTCGATGAACGTGCCCCCGTCGTCCTGTCCGAGAACGTACCGCTCATCCCTGTAAACTTCGCCATATTTCAGCCCGAGTCTGAAGAAATGCGAATCAAAATATCTGTCTTCTCCCCATTTTTTGAAGCGGCTTTTTTTATACTCTGTGAATCCGAATTTGCGCAAAAGAGCCGCTGACGCCTTATTTTCGTCTGCCACTTCCCCGGTAACGGAGCTTCCGCCCTTCCCGCGGATCCAGCGTATCAGCGCACCTATCAATTCGGTTCCAAGTCCTTCGCGCCAATGTTTTTTGGCAATGCAGTAGCCTATATCGTAGTTTTCGTTTTCGGGGAACGCACAGCACGTCCCGACGCGTTCTCCGGTCTCTTTGAGTTCAGCGGTCATGAAATAGCCGTCCGGATCGTCTTCCATCTCGTCAACGCACGTCAGGTATTTTTCGTCAATATTTTTGTATGCCGGGTCGGACATGTATTGTCCGTTTTCTTCGTCGCACCAGAGCGACAGAGTAAAGTCCCTGTCTTTTTTATTCCAGGAGCGTATCATGAGCCGCGGCGTTTCGATGATATTGTCGATCTTCATTGTTCTCTGCTCGTCCTTTCGTAAATAGTATAGCGCTGATCGGCGGAAAATTCAACGACTCTGCTCCCTGCCCCGCTCCCGGCTCCGCCCCCGAAATCACATAATTTCAGCTGTCAAAACCAATGCTGACGCCACCTAAAGCGAAGAGACGGCGCCCTCGTCAAAGCAAACGAGCGTCTTCCGGCGCCTTCCGACCCGCTTCGTTACGGGGCAAATGTTATGTGGGAAGTTATTCTGGAGATCAATGAGCTAAAGGCAAAACTATGAGACGATTTGCAATGATTTGAACATTATTTGCGATTTTAATAGCAAAACAAACCAAATAAAATAATATAAAGAATTTCAAAAGAATATGTACAGCAGGGACGCGGATATTATCCCGAAAACCGCATCGCATAACAGGAGGTTAAAACTATGAAAAAACTCATTGCCCTGATTCTGTCAATCGCAGTTATCCTATCAATGTGCATGATCGGCAGCTTCGTGAGCGCGGCCGGGGAGGAAGAGACCGAAGCCGTGGAGATCGCCAACGGAAGCACCGTCGGCACGAGGCTCAGAGGAAACCTGACGACTATCGGCGTTTCGTTTTCCGCAACGTCAGGCTTCACGAAGATCGAATTCGCGCAGGCCTGGGGATCGAACCCGGAGACCAAGGCCGTTGTCGTGATGGAGCTGTTCAATTTCAAGGACAGCTACGAAGAAACGGTGAAAGGCGAGCCGGTATACACCAGAACGTTCACGTCCGACAGAGAAGAGACGCCCGAAGCGACCAGCACCGGAAACTTCAATAACCTGGTCTTCGATTTCGGAAAAGTGATGCCCGCCGGCGAATATTCGATGCGGCTCACGCTGACGTCCGGAGAGGGAACGTATTTCGTTCCGCCGTCCGCATCGGCAAAATATAAATCTACCGAGATCATGTTCACGGACTTTGTGTTCAACTGCAAGATCTACTTTGTAAAGAAAGCCGACGGCAATTATTTCCAGAAATTCAATATTGACGGTCTTCTGGACCTTCAGGAGTACGAAGTAACGACCGGTACGCGCGATAATAACGCGATGGAGCTCGGAAATATCGAATTCGGTCTGAAATTCGTTGTCCCCGAGGGAAAAAAGCTGTATGCGCTCACCGTGCCCTGCTGCCCGACGTGGGGAAACTCCAGCGGCGGCAGTGATATCCGCGTGGATATTTACCCCTGGAAAGGCGACTACGATGAATCGGTAAGAGAGAAGGTACTGCAGTTTAAAGAACTGTACGACCACGTTGACGGCGATAACGTGAAATTCCAATTTGACGAGCAGCTTCCCGCTGGAGAATACCTGGCTGTGTTCACGTCGATCGGCGATATGCGCATCGGCTTCTACGGCGGCGGTACGCTGACCGAGGGCGCCGAAGTGTTCCGCGACGGCTGGGAGACCGAATACGTGCCGCTCTTCAAATTGACGCTGCTGGAAGATTCGGAGGTCAAAGAAAAAGTGTCGAGAGACCAGATCACCGTTGACGGCGAAGGCAAAGCAAAAGTCGGCGGCAACGATGAATTGACCGAGATCGACGTTACGGACCTCACAGGTAAAGAACTGAGGATCTGGGGCTGGTACGCCAGCAACATCTCGGTGCCCGTGTTCGGATATAAAATTGACAACGGCGAGATCGTTTACGGCGAATTTGCTGTAGCGCCCGAGGACGGCGTGAAAGCGGCTGCGAAGGAAGCGGTCGGTACGGACGCATATGCGTCGAGATACGCGATCCTTGTCCCGATAGCTGACGGAAACCACACCGTGACCGCATACGTGCGCCTGTCGAACGGCGAAAGAGCGATCTGGACGGTCAAGTATAAGAACGGCCCCGATGCTACCGAGGTCCCGACCGCCGCTCCTACCGAAAAACCGACCGAGAAGCCTACCGACGCTCCGGCTCCGACGACTCAGCCTACTGAAAAAGCCACTCAGAAGCCCGCCGGAAAAGATACGAAAGGCGGCCTGCCGACCGGCGCCGTGATCGGAATCATTGCGGGAATAGTCGCGGTCGCGGCCGTTGCGGTCATACTCATATTCAAGAAAAAGAAATAAGTCCGGACCGAGGACAGAGGCTGATATGAACAGAAAAACTGATTCACGGGGCGAAAAAGCAGGTCACAGACACAGCCGCATCAGAAGAAGACTGTGGCTGCTGGGACTGTTGGGGATGCCGCTGGCGATCGCCGCCGCGGCAGGATCCTCCAACGTATATGCCCGGTCTGCGGTACCCGCGTACAATACGAGCGGCAGTGAAACGTGGCTGGACGGAATCGACCCCGGCACAGGCTCGCTCGGTATGCGCATCAACGTGACCGAAGAGATCATCGGTTTCATGTACGAGATGCGCACCACCGGTCTGGAAAAAGGCGGAGCAAGATTGTCCGCTTACCGCTGGAACAAAGATTTCAAGACCACGACGGCAGCCGAGCCGATTGCCACCAGATTCGTTGACGGTATAACGAACAGCAGCACGTGCCAGCTCATGTTCGCTGATGACCCGCAGCCTGCCGGAGAATATTTGTTCCTGGTACACGAAACGTACGGAAACGTCGGAATCCGCTGCATTACGTGGGAAGCATACGAGGATAAGTACGGCCTGTGCTACGAGAACGGCATGGAGAACAAGCTTAATCTTAAGATGTCTGTGGCGTTTTCCGGAAGCAAGCCCGAAAAGCCGTTCAAGATCTGCTTACCGCAGAGCTACAACGAATATCACACTCCCCCGGCGGAATACGTTATCCCCAAAGACAGCCTGATTTATACGCACGAAGTGCTCCCTGACACATGGGTGTTCACCGATGCGCTCGGCCGCGAATCGCTCACATATAAAGACGTGGGACCGCTCAGAGACGACCGCACGGTGGCAATGTTTTACTGGACCTGGAACATCAGCGGCGGTTCCCCCGCGGCCAATGCGCAGGAGGCCATCGACAAATATCCCGAGGCGCAGAACGACTACAACCACCCGGTCTGGCAGCCCGGAGCCCGGTACTTCTGGGACGAGCCGATATACGGGTATTATCTGTCAAACGATCAGTGGGTGATCCGCAGGCAGGGCGAACTGCTCGCGAACGCCGGAGTGGATACGATCTTCACGGACAATACGAACAGCATCCGCACGTACCGCGAACAATACCTCGCCGTGTACGAGGCGTGGACGAAGGCAATGAACGACGGCGTGAAGACGCCCAAAGTTTCGTACATGCTCGCGTTCAACGGCACCCAGAACGCGTATATCCAGATGCGTTCGCTATTCAACAACATTTACGCGGCGGAGCGCTATCAGCCGCTCTGGTTCTATTTCGACGGAAAACCGATGCTGATGGCGCAGGTCTGGGGCATTGACCGGAACGGCGACGTGGAGCGGAACATGCTTGAATACTTCACGATCCGCAAAGACCTCCCCTACTACCTCATCGAAGATAAGATGGAATACGGCGCATGGGGCTGGCTGTCGATGTATCCGCAGGCGATCTATTATAAGAACGCTGCGGACGAGGCCAATGGAAAGCCCGAACAGATCACCGTAGGCGTTGCCCAGAACCACAACTACGTGACGC
>JAGADO010000115.1 GCA_017613535.1 Clostridia bacterium
GTATTGAGAAACTGCGTGTCTATAGATGTATCTCCGCGGTATCGTGCGCACGTCGGCGCTGACGGGCGCACACGCGGGGGCAGGAACTGCCGGGCGCCTGCGCTACCCCGAAGATAACTAAAGCGCGCCTGAACGCGGCCACAAACCGCTCAGCGAGGGGAATGCGCTCCCGTCCTACTGTTTTTTTCGCTCTTTCGGGATCGCAAACGCCTCCTGGGGGAGAATATCCTCGTTTATCATTACAGCTTCTTCAGACACTCTTATGCGTTCAGGTATTCAGCTATACAAGTAAGCCAGCCAATCTGATTTCAGTTCCTCATAGTCTTTTCCAAATGCTGCCGCAATATCCTGTGAGTGATACGCGCTGAGCACCGTTTCAATACCGTAGGTATCCACAAGATAAAGAACAAGAGACGTCGCCTGTTTGTAGGAAAGCTCGCTGCCGACTGCATTGCAATCTGTTTTGTTGATAAGCTTATATGAATATCCGAGCGTTTCATATATATCCGCGTCCAATTCGGCTTTTGCAATTATGTCGGTATATAAACGAAAATCAAAGGCGTCCGCAAAATCCATTTTTCCGCCGCGGGCGGTGTAATCTTCATATATTCTCTTATAAAGAACGTACTGCGCATTTCCGGCGTTGGCTTGTTCATCATAATATCCTTGCTTTATCATCGTCAAAATCTGAATATCAGCCGCTGCGATCTGATCGTTGAATCCGAGCGATTTTCCGAAATATTCGCAAATCCCTTCGCTCAACCAAATGTTATCGCCTTTTGTGATCCCCATTGCGTGGATCGCTTCATGGAGCGTTGAATACGATTCGGTTATATACATATTTCCATTGGAATATACGGTCTTGCTGTATCCGCTTCTGTCAAAGGTCACGTAGTAGTTAAACTTTCTCTCGGTATCAAGACCCTCGCTCAGATTGTTGGATTTCAGATAATCGATCAATTCAAACAGTCCCGTGGTACTGTAGTAAAGGAAACCGTGGTATTGCTGAGGGGTGCCCGCGTCGAAATCCTTGAAATAATAGGTCACGTTGTCAAAGGAAATGATGTATTTGTACGTTGCGTCGGAAGAAAAGTCCATCGAGGCAAGAAAGGCCTCGACCTGCGGGGGGTTGGAATATTCAACGTCCAATCCGAGAGATTTCAGATACGCGGATTTGTAATCGCAGCGCTTATCCAGATCCGAAACTGCTTGTGCGCCGTATTCGTTATAAATAAATGCAAACAGCGCTTCCGCCACGGGGACTGCCTTTTCTTTATCGTACGTAAAAAAATGATCATATAAAGTGAGGTAAGTCAGATTCGCGCGGTCGGAGAAAAATTCCTTCAGGTTTGCCGCCTGCTTTCCGTTCTCATACGCCGCGAGGCCATAGGCGATCCATTCTTCTCCGCTTGCGCGGAGCAATGCAAAAGGGTCTTCGGGTGTTTCGGCGGACGTATCGGCTGCGCTGTCCGGCGCCGGCGGTTCAGTGTCCTGCGGGTGATCGGGCGTGTCGGCGCATGAACCGAACAGCATGACCGTCAGCAAAAGAACGGCTGTCAAAAAAAATATAGTTTTCATTTGCCTCTCCTCTCGTTTGCGCAGCATATTCCTCGTACCTGTTTTGCAGGGCAGTAACTTTATCCTTGAAAGCGGCAAGCTCCGGGGCGCTTATCATATATTGCAGCAGCTTTTTGCATATCTGTTCGAGGGGAACGGAATTGCCCGGCGCTGCGGAGCACATGATCTTTGATTTGTTTTCCTTTCCGGATTCTGTCATGTGCCTTTCCAACGCTGCAAGAATACGGTCGATATATTCTTCCGCTCGGTCTGCTTGCCCAAGCTGAACGTATATTTTGGCGATCTCGGCATAATCGGAAAGAAGAGGCGGATCATAAAAACCCGCATACTTACCGTCTGTTACCGTCTCCCACAATGCCGCCGCTTTTTGATAATAAAACAGTTTTTCTTCAGGCGGCATCTCGGGCAAAATCAGTTGTCTGATCGACCATTCCGCAAGATCCACGATGCACGGTATATTTTTCAGGACCTGCGCCCTGTATTTTTCCCCTTCCATCACAAACTTAGCATACACCTCGCGGCTGTGGCGCAGCGACGGCAGCTTTTTATAATAGTATTTCCCTTTTTCACGAATCGCGGGATCATTTGATTCCGAACAAAGCTGAAGCATGATCCTGTAAATCTCATTGCGCTTGTCATCGTCCGTACAACACTTCTCCGCGTGCTCCGCAAGAGACAGCATTTTTTCAACGCGATCTTTGTCATACAGTTTTTTTCGGTATACGTGAAGCATAACATCGGCATAATTGCCGTAGTGATCGGGATTCAACTCTATCTCACGGATCCAGGCCTGATAAACGCCGTCCCAATCCTTCCTTTCATGGAGAGCGTGAAGTTTCTCGCCGAATTCTTTCCGATGTTCGATGCTCCAGACCAACTCCATATCGAACAAGGAATCGATAGAGCATTTGAACAGCAAAGCGATTTTGGGAAGGAGCGATATATCAGGGGACAGCAGTCCCCGTTCCCACTTTGAGACCGTTTGCGAGGAAACGTCGAGACGATCCGCAACAGCCTCTTGCGTCATATTGTGCGCCATTCGCAATTCTTTTAATTTGCTTTTTAGTTCCATGATACTTTACACCTTGTTTTCCATCCAATAGGCAGTTTCCGCTTCAATTCTCACACTTCTTTTTCGACATGCCTCTTAAAGACTATATAGTTCAAGCATTATACCTTTTATGTATTTTTCTGTGATTCCACGCCGTAAGGAGCGCGTGTGCTGCAACAAGGAATACGATATTCACGACGGACCCGATGACGTATACGTCGATCACGTTGAACGGCCACGGAAGCACCGGATAAAACACCACTCCGGTATAGTAAATCGGTTCCGATTCTGAGGTGGCATCGACTATTGCGTGAGACACTTCGTTTATTATCGCAAAAAACGTATAAATGCCAATTAGATATTTTCCATCGCCGTGCAGGAACTCCGCGACGTCTTGTTTGAACGAGAACGTCCCCTTTATCATGTTCGACGAATAATCATATTTCTGATTCGTACTGTTGGTATGGACGATGTAATACGCAAGAATATAAATGAAAATGATTATGGCCGAAATGATCCTATTCTTTGTTTCGATCGTGACTTTTTCAAGGAACGCCGCCATAAAAAACAAACTGAAAAAGTATATTACGAACGCACACAACCACGCCTTGGCTATCGCGATCAGCAGCTTCCATATTCTTTTCATCTCTGGCTTCAGATCTTTCATATTCCATACTTTTCGTTTCATATAGACCTCCGGGCGCGCCTATTACAACTATATCACAAAACGCCCCGATTGGAAATGGACAATTCAGCGAATGGTTGTGTCTGTTTTGTATCAATGCGGACCGCCGAGAGCAAGTTCCGCTGCATAATTTGATAATACACTTCAGTATAAAACTTCACCACGAAGGATACTGTTTTTTTCTATAATAGCCCGAATTACGCCTCATGTTTTTCGTTTCTATCCCTACTTTTTCTGTTATTTCTTTGCTAATAATGTGCAGCTTTTTTCAGCATGCACGCATACATACGGTATCGCATCTTCCCTGTGTACAAAAAAATCCGCCGGCAAAACAGAGCCCCGATGCTTCTCGGAAATCTGCCTTGCCGGCGGCATATGATTTGGAATAGATCAACCATGCAAATGATCGTACGCAAAAACGGCGGGACCGGAGTCCCGCCGTTCGTTTTGAGAAACGTACATGTCTATGGATGCTTATCCGCGGTAACGTGCGCACGTCGGCGCTGACGGGCGCACACGCGGGGGCCGGACGGACTTGCTCCGCGGTCCGGGACTGTCTCGGTGTGCGGTGCAAAGCACTTTGCAAAAAACAGGTGCCGGGATCATCTCCCGGCACCTGAATGCTTGTTATTGAGTTTTTTTGCAGTTATCTTGAAACGGTGCGTCTCTTTCTGAAAGTGAATGCCGCAGCCGCTCCGGATACGATCATGATTGCTGCAAGAGGAGCAACGATGTCTCTGTCGCCTGTTGTCGGGCTCGGCTGTTCAGCGGCCTTGACCGTGAGCTTCGTTTCGGTTTCCCCGTCGTCGAATTTCACCTTGACGGTATGCGTTCCGACGCTGAACTTTTCCAGTGTATCCGCACTGATCGTGACGACCGTGCTTCCGGCTTTTGCGGAAACGGTGACTGGAGTCCCGTCGATCAGTGTTTCCGCGTAATGGGCGAAGCAGCTGGCATCATCCTCGCTGCGTTTAACGGTGAACGTGATGCTGTCGGAGCTTCCCTTTGTCCAGACGGAGTCCGCGCCTCCGGTAAAGGAGTATCCGATCACCGCAGCGACAGGCTCTGTCTCTGTTTCGCCGCAGCGGCTGCAGGTACGCTGACGTTCGCCGGTCTGACCGACTTCCGGTTCTGCCGTCACCTGCCATTCGCTCCAGTCGTGGTCCAGAGCCGGGATCTCTACGGCCGCCGTGTCGGAATACTGTTTTCCGCGGAAGGTGACCGTCGCTGTATAGGTACGCTCTCCGCTCGCGGTACAGGTCGGTCTGAGGGTGACCTCGTTCGTGATCGCGTCTCCCGCTGCCGTAAGTATCAGCGTGTAGTCCGTGTCGTCAATCGCGGTGAACGTCGCCCTGGCCTCGGTATAGCCGGACCATTCCCAGACCGGTCCGGTGTAGGCGCGGTCGATTTCCGTGTACGCCGCAACGTACGTCGCATCTCCGGAGACTGCGGGCAGCTCCGTCAGGACCGTTTCGGTGCCCTGAAGCATCCAGCCCGCAAAGGAAATGATATAATCGGGTGTCGGGGCTTTCGTCGGCGTTTCGCCTTCATAGACCGGAGTTTCGCCGCAGGCGTAAACGGTGCTCTGCAGTTCCGTTCCGTTCTCGTCGACGAATTTCACCGTGTATCTTGCTACTGCGATGACGATCTCCTGAGCGTCGGAAGCAAGTACCGTGCCCTCCGCCTTTACGCGGACATAATAGGTGCCTTCGGACAGACCGGTCCATGCGCCGCCGCAGTCTTCCCAGTCGGTCCCGTTCGTGCTCTTCTGATGTTCGGCAGTTGTCGGGATGCTGCCCGCGTCATTGATATCGGCGGGCTGGGCCGCTTCAAGCGCCGGGGCCGCCGCTTTGGTCACGGTGATCGTCAGCTCGCCGCTGTCGACCGTGGTCGAGCCGTTGCCCGGCATGAAGACCGTGATCGTGCAGGGAACGAGATCTGTCAGATCAACGCTCGTGCCGGTGACGGTCTGCCATTCGCCGCTGTCGATCCTGTATTTCATTCCTTCGGAGAGGTTCGAGAGCGAGCCGGAATCAGCGCCGGTGGCGGTAAATTCCGCTTCGGGCGTCTGCTCCTGTTCGGGAATGAACGTGCTGATAGCGATCTCCTGCGCTTCGGAAGCAAGTACCGTACCCGCCGCTTTCACGCGGACGTAGTAGGTCCTGTCGGCTTCGAGGTCTTCCCATGCGCCGTCGCAGTCTTCCCAGTCGGTGCCGTTCGTGCTCTTCTGATGCTCGGACGTTGTCGGGATGCTGCCGGTGCCGTTTATGACTGCGGGCTGTACCGCGGTCAGGTCCGGAGTCTCCGCTCTGGTGACTGTGATCGTCTGCTCGTCGCTGTCGACCGTGGTCTTGCCGTTGCCCGGCATTATGACCGTGATCGTGCAGGGAGCGAGATCGGTAAGATCGGCGCCGGTGACGGTCTGCCATTCGCCGCTGCCGATCCTGTATTTCATGCCGGCTGCCGTGTTCGAAAGCGTGCCTGAATCAGGACCCGTTGCGGTGAATTCCGCTTCGGGCGTCTGCTCCTTTTCGGGAATGAACGCGCTTATAGCGATCTCCTGCGCTTCGGAAGCGAGGACCGTTCCTGCCGCTTTTACACGGACGTAGTAGGTCCTGTCCGCTTCGAGGTCCTTCCACGCGCCGTCGCAGTCTTCCCAGTCGGTGCCGTTCGTGCTCTTCTGATGCGCGGACGTTGTCGGGATGCTGCCGGTGCCGTTTATGACTTCGGGCTGCATCGCGGTCAGATCCGGCGTTTCGGCTCTGGTTACGTTGATCGTCTGCTCGCCGCTGTCGACCGTTGTCGTGCCGTTGCCAGGCATGAAGAGCGTGACCGTGCAGGGAGCGAGACCGGTAAGATCGGCGCTGTCGCCGGTCGCTGTCTGCCACTCGCCGCTGTCGATCCTGTATTTCATTCCGGCTGCCAGGTTCGAGAGCGAGCCTGTATCCGGACCCGTGGCGGCGAAGACCGCCTTGGGAGTTGCTTCTTTCGCTTTTTTCGTTGCAGCTGTAAGTTTGACCGTCGCGTCACCCGTCGGCGAGCCTGAGACCGTGATCTGCGTGAAGCTGTTGCGTGTCACCCTGATACCTTTGACGGACGCGACAGCGTAATTCTCGGGGAAGTAATAGCCGTCGTCTGCCGTAAAGACCACGGCTTCCATCTTGCTGCCGTAGAAAACGGTCTGGGAAGTCTGTCCGGATCCATCGGCCATCGTCATGTGCGCGCCGGGCTTTACGGTCACGCCGTATGAGCGGAGGGTTTCCGAATATGCCGCGACGTAAGTCGCCTCTCCGGTGACTGCTGGCAGATCTGTCAGGACCGTTTCGGTGCCCTTCAGCTTCCAGCCCTCAAAGGTGTAGATATACCCGACCGTCTGAGATTTTGACGGAGTTTCGCCCTCGTAGACCGGCGTTTTGCCGTCGACCACATATCCGGACTGCAGCTCGGTCCCGTCGTCGTTCACGAATGTGATCTTGTATTCGCTGGCCTCGCGGTACGTCGCCTTGTAGGTCGCATTTCCGGTGACGGTAACGATCTCCGGCGACCATCCCGCGAAGATATAGGTCTTTTCGCCGCTTTCCGGCTTGACCGGCGTCTCGCCGGGATATACCGGGAGCTGACCGGCTTTTACGGTGACGCTCTCAAGAAGCGTCCCGTCATCGTTTTCAAAACGGACGGTAAAGGAATTCGGTCTCCACCACTGCGCGTAGAGGATCGCGTCTTCGCAGACGAAGAACTGCCCTTCGTCCACGTACGGTATGCCGCTGCCGTCCGGTTTGGAGTTCCAGCCGTAGAATGAATACCCGTCGCGCGTGAACTCGTTCTTCGGCAGATCGATCGTGCTGCGGTTTTTCGCCGATACGGAATCCATCGTGCCCTTGCCCTCGTGTGAATGGAAGAAGACCAGGGGCAGGCGGACGTCTTTGTCCGCGTCTTTGACAGTGAGATAGAACTCGGCAAGATCCATGGAGGACGAGACGACGATGCGGTAGTAGCAGTATTCGCCGTCCGAGGGATCGTTTATGGCGATCCCGGTCGTGCCGGTAGAGGAGAACGTGCTCCCGTCACCCCGCGCGAGGACCGTCCACTCGTCCTCGGCGTAGGCTTTTGCCTCCAGCTTCCAGCTGGCGCCGCACGCGGGATCTCCGCCGACCATCACGAAGCCGGAGGGCTTGACGTAGTGCATGGTATAGAACCGGTTTTCGCCGGATATCAGTCTGCCGTTTTCCGTGAGATCATTGTCGAACAGCTTCGAGTCCGCCGTTCCCGCGTCATAATATTCGTAGCGCGTGCCGAGACTGTCTCCCCACTGAGCGAACAGCGTAACCGTGCCGTACACGGTCCCTTCGTCCGCGTATGGCGTGCCTGTGCCGTCCCCCGCCGTATTCCATCCGGTGAACCGTCTGCTGCCGTTTGTAAAGGGACAGGGCGGCAGAGCGCCTCCGGTCTTCGGAATCCAGACGGTCGTATATTCTCCGCCCAGACCGAGAGTATTATCGTAGTTTGCGATCAGAGTGACGGAGTCGGAGAAGATTCGAAGCACCGGTCCGTCGGTCCCCATCCCCCAGACTTCAGAGAAGTTCCAGTCCGTAAAGGAGGACTGTTTTACAATGTCCGAAGCGGAGAGGGATCTGAATTCCTCGGGGTCGGACGAGTCGGATGCTCCTATCGCTTTGTCAGCGGTCCCTTCCAGATAATAGCCTTTGAAAGTCGGGACATAAAATCCAAAGAACATGCCTATCATGCCGCCCGCGTACTGTCCGCTGATCTTGCCGCTTATATGGACGCAGTTAATTACGTTGCCGCCGCTGACACCCGCTATGCCGCCTACAAAAGCGGAGCCGGAGCCGATCTGGGAGGGACCTGTCACGGGGCCGGCGTGACGGCAGTTCACTATCATCCCTCCGGCCGTACCGGCGATGCCTCCCGTGAGGGGTGACTTCGTATCTACCACTCCCTCGAATGAACACTGTTCGATGCTTCCGGGGCTTGAACCGGCGATGCCGCCGGCTGCCGAGCCGGACCCGGCCGCCGTTGAACGGATCTCTCCCCATACGCCCAGAAACTCCACGGCTCCGCAGTTATAACCGAAGAAGCCGGCGAATTTGATGTCACCCGTGACGCTGAGCCCCGTGATCCTGTGGCCCTGGCCGTCGAATGTCCCGTAGAACGCGTTCGACTCAGTGCCGATGGGCGTCCAGTTTTCACCTCCGAGATCCAGATCGGAGCAGAGGTATACCGTGCGGCCGTAATAATTGTTTCCGCCGTTGACCGAGTCACGGAACGCCTTCAGTTCGCCAAGGGTGTAGATATAGAGGTCCTTGATCTCCGGGGTGCCGGGATCAATGGGATCGTCCGTGTTCGCGCCTTCCTTTCCTTCGAACCGCAGAACAGGCCAGCCTTCATCCTTGTTCTTCTTATATATTTTCCAGACGCTGGTGAAGTTCCAGTGGAGATCAGTGAATTCTTCCTCGTCCTTCATCGTACCGTTGAGGAAATAGTGATAGCCGTCCTTCGTGTTGGTCTCATCCCATCCGGTTGGCCACCATCTCTCGTTGGTAAAGACGTTTTCGGTAAGAGTGATGTTCTCAAGCTTGCAGTTCTTTCCGCCGACCAGCTTGCCGCCGTGCTCATTGCTCCCGCTGGCATAAGGGTCTTTATCCGACCAGTTGTAGCAGTGCCTCATGGTGCTGCCGGCCTTCATGAAACCGATTATGCCGCCGACGCAGTACGCGCCTTTGATCGTCTGCCAGTTGTAGCAGTCTACCACGACGCTGCCGCTGCAGGTCGTTCCCGCGATGCCTCCGACCGCCTTTCCCGTTCCCGTGACCGACCCGCCCCGGTTGCAGCACTCATCGATCCGCGTGTTGTCGCTGGCATATCCGACAACGCCGCCGGTCTCGGAATAACCGTCAGAATTACTGCCGCAGTCCACTGTGCCGGTGTTGATGCAGCGGTAGGTCCTCACTCCTCCGACAGAGCTCCAGTAATGATCGAGGCGTCCGACTATGCCGCCGACA
>JAGADO010000116.1 GCA_017613535.1 Clostridia bacterium
ACGCATCGCGGCCGGCACAAAGTCATTCCCGACGTAGTTGTCGCCGCCCTCTCCTTCAGGCAGCGTTGCGTCCTTCAGCCGGTGCATGCAGTCGAAGATCCTCACGCCGCAGGGTTTGAGGCCGCCGAAAATGTCTGAGATCCTGCCATAGAGGGGCATGTTGTGCACGTGGCAGTCAATGTACCCGCGCTCGTAAAAAGGCGTGCACTCGTAGTCTATCATGTATTTCAAGATGCCGTCGGAGCGTCCGTCAGCCCGGAGCGCGGTGTCAAGGGCCTCAAGGTATGCGGCCGGCACGTTGTGGCGCGGCCTCGGGAACACGTCCCCTTCCGCAAAGATCTCGATATCCTCGTTTTCGCACCAGGAGATCTGCATGCGTTCAAGCTCAATAACGTTCGCGATCCGGCACCCGAAAGATCTGTTTGCTGCCCAGTATGACGCGCCTATCAGACGCATAAACGGTTTTGTGCCGCCCGCAAAAGTCTTCGCGAGTTCGATCGAATCGACGCCGTCGATATCCCACGTGTCGAGCACCGCGCAGTGGCCGAGCCTGATCGACGGATCGACCGAATCGACCGCCTGCCGCAGCTTTTTCGCAAGCCCGACCATCGAATCGTGGTTGACCTTCATCCATGCGTCCCGGTATTTGTTCGGTCCTCCGGTCAATGCCCTCTTCTCGAGCTCCGCGGCGCCGATCTCCTCTCCGAGCAGCCCGGAGACCTTCTTCAAATGCAGCGGACAATAGCACCCCGTGAGCCCGGAACGGTATCCCAGCCTGTAATCGTCGTCAAGCATAATAAGATCCGGTCCGGTGCCCGCAAGCGCCGCGACCCATCCGGCAAACTCGTCTGTGAATGCTTCGTCCAGCGGGCAATACGAGTCGGTGCATACGATCCCGCCTCCCGTGACTATATTCGTGTACTCGGGATGCGCGTCAGAACTTCCGCCGTGACCCAGGCTGTTCACCCAGATCCCGACCTCGTACCCGCGGCTGCGCATAAGCGGCACAAGTCCTTTTAAAGCACTCAGGAATCTCTCCTTGCTCCCCTTGGGCGCGGCACTTCGCGGTCCGCACAAAAAGACGCGATCCGGCCTGGCGCGGGTAAGCTCCTCCAGAAACTGTTCCTTGCGCACACCCGAAAAGTTGGCGGTGATGGGAATGGAAACGCGGTACATCACGGTTTTCCCCCTTTTGATAGTTCATGCATATTATACTGCAGATCAAGATATTTGTATGCAACTTTTTATATTTTTTTATCGTCTTAATTAACATAAGGCTTTCTGTTACTTAAAGAGGTCTTATTTCGTTTTAACTAAGGAGTGGACAGAATGAAGAGGATCATTATTATATTGCTGGTTTTGGTTGCAGTAATATTATCGCTCACAGCGTGCCAAAAAGAGTTTAAGTGCGATATTTGCGGAAAAACCAAGAAATCACGTGTAAATGTTTTAAATCTTTGGGGAACGCAATATGAAGAAGTATGTGACGATTGTTACGAAAAATATATAACCAGCCCATATTATTTCCCGTGAACTATATTTTTCTCACTGCTAAAGAGCTGTTTTACAACTATTTGAGTATGACTTCAGCCTTTACAAGTGAGGAATTGATACAATAGACTGTTAGTTGCCAAGATTAAGGAGGTTAATCGTTATGGCTTTAATCAAATGCCCTGAGTGCGGAAAAGAGATATCTGATCGTGCGAAAGCATGTATAAATTGTGGATGCCCTATTGGACCTGCTTCTAATGGAGTACTCAGGGTTCAACTAAATAGTTTTCTAAAACTGATTGGCAATATGTCAATTACAGTTACATTTAATGGGGTAACAAAACGCATTACAAGAGGATATTATGATGAGTTTGTTGTGCCTGCAGACGGGAAGACGCGTAACTGCAATATAACCTGTGTTCACGGATTGCTTGATGGCAGAGTATTCAATATTCCTATACAGTCAGGCGAAAGCAAAAAAATCTTTATTACATATAATGATGGTAAATTTGGGAGTAATAAGTGGGAATACCGCGATGAACTTTATGTTACAAAATAAATCTACGCACGAAAAAGATGTCTGAGCTTCTGTTTTACTGAGTCTAATTATAATTGCGCAGAATCAAAAACCAATAAACTCCGCGGGTGTCATTATCGCCGGAGTGGTAATACCGGATTCCGGAAGATCCTTGTCGCCGGTAACTATACTATCTGCTCCGGCAACAAAGGCCGCCCAAAAAAAGTCAAAAGAAGCACACATCACTCCCGCCGGGCGAGAATGATGTGTGCGATTACAATGAATGAATTAAGCTGATTTCAACTCACTTGAGATCAGGCTTCGTGATGACGACCTTCTTGGCGCGCATTGCCTCTTCCACCGCGACGGCAACGGCCACGGTAGCGCCGACCATCGGGTTGTTGCCCATGCCGATCAAACCCATCATTTCCTTGGCCCTGTTGAGGGCTCTGTCCCTTTACACTGTATGCCGCACACATGGTATGCTCCGCATACGGCCTGTTGCCCAGTTAACAATGATTGCACACATCATTCTCGAAAAGAGCAACCACATTATGCCATGTTTAAATGGATTCGTACACGGCTTTTTTGAACAGCACAATAATCACATTTCTGATATGTTACTAATTACCCAGAGAACAAGGTATATAAGCCATCTTCGTTGTTTTTCTTCTTAAGGTCTTTTCAGCTCACTTCTTGATCGGAACGACGCGCTCAAACTTCTTGGCGCGCATTGCCTCTTCCACCGCGGCGGCAAACTCATCCTCGCGGTCAACCTTTGTAATGCCGGTATTTTTCCACTGCGTCAAGTATCGCCGCCATGTTCTCCAGCGGGATGTCGTAATTAAGCTCCACGTTAAGGCCGAGACCGCCTTCGGGCAGATACAGGCTTTCCACACATTGACCCACGTGATCAAACAGCCGGGACCTTGTGGCGAAGGGAAACATCTGGCGGTCAAGGTCGAGATTGATGGGTATCACCTGTTCTTTTCTGCATACCCGGATCAGATTGTCCAGCCCGTTGGCCCGGAACTGGGGGTTGATCATATCTACGCCGCACTCCACCAGATCCGGCATAATTTCCCAGATGCACCCGTCAGTGTGCATGTATATAAGCTGAGAAGGCTTGTACGCCTTGACCAGCCCGTAGAGCTTGCGGAAGCAAGGCTTTAAATATTTACGCCAGCGTTCCGCTCCGATGGCCAGTCCCGTCTGGGTACCCAGATCGTCTCCGAAGCTTATCATCGGACCCATGCGGGGCAGCACCGCCGCCACTTGATAGAGGTTGTATTCCAGCACTTTATCGATCAGCATTTCGATCGTTTTGCCTTCTTCGGCGAACCAGATCATCACATTTTCGAAACCGCACAGGTCAAGAAGGCGCAGATACATGAATCCGTGTGGCAGCCGCCCGTCGCGGCAGGCAGGGATCTTAAGGTCAAAAACTTCCTCCTCCGACTTAACGGGATGACCTACGACGATAGCCTCGTTTCCGGCGTGTTCGTTGTGCCACTCGCAGTTCCATTCGTCAACGTAAATGCCCTTGCGGTAACTGGCCGGCATTTCGTCAAGGATCCGGGAAAGGTCTTTTTTCATCCCGCCGAAGAATTGCGGATACTGGTCGACCAGCCGCTGCAGTTCTTCGCCGTATTTCAGCCATGCGGCCGGCAATATGAACAGAGATACCGGGATCGTATCCGGGTGTTCCATACGTATCGCCTGGATCAGATCTGACATTTGGACACACCTCCTTATTGTCAATTATAGCTTTTTTTGCGGAAAATATACAATAAAGTTTACCGCAGACTGGTACTCAAGGGTAGTACAGCTTGGTCTGCCATTAATACTTTTGGAAAATAACAGAGGAAAATGTTAAATAATTAGTCGTGAAAGCGCACTTCTAAGGTCCTTCACGGATCCGGAACAGAAGTCAGCTCGATATAAACTTCCCTGCCCCTGTCTACGTACGTCTCTTTAACGTAAGCGTCGTTGACAGTGCCGTCCGCGCTGACCAGATCGCGAACTTCGGCGATCGGGTAAGCAAGTATCTCCCGGGAGGCGTTGTCAACGGTCAGCTCCAGCGGCAGAGACAGGCAGCCAATGCACTTCTGTTTAGGCTGATATTGCCAGCCGGGAATCCAGGACATAAGTATTGCCCGCCCGTCCGGCGCCAGGAAGATCTGACCGGCGTATTCATCCGGCCCTTTCTGGAAGTGCGACACGATCTCAGGAGCAAATCTCAGACCGTCAAAATTACCGTACAGCACTTCGAAGTAATGGCCGTTTCCGGTGTCAACGGAAACCGAAAGTATGTACCCTTCGCCGTATTTTATAAACGAGGGACATTCGCAGAATCTTGCGCCGGGATATTCGCGCAGCACTCCGATGTATTTCCAGTCAAAACAATTGTCGGAAACGTAAAGCAGCAGCGTGCCCGAATGCCTTTCCGTGTCCGCGGAGGCAACGACCATATATACTCTGTCCCCGTCTTTCATAACAGCAGGGTCGCGGAAATTGTTTCCCGTTTCTGCCGGATGCTCAGAGACGACCGGGTTCCCGGCGTATTTTTCAAAATGAAAGCCATCTTCCGAGCGGGCAACACTGATCGTCTGACGTCCCTGTTCCGTAACTGAGGCATAAAAAGCGTACAGCATTCCCCCGTACTCGATTGCCGTACCTGACCAGACCCCGAGCCGGTCGTACGGCCGGTCGTTGACTAGCGCCGGCGGCAACTCCTCGTAATCCCTGAAATTTTCAGTAACCGCGTGGCCCCAGATCGCCGTACTGCACGGATATTCTACGTCAGGCTGGTTCTGATAAAAAATATGGTACTTTCCTTTGAAATACGATAGTCCGTTTGGATCGTTGATCCACCCTTTTGCCGGATGAAAGTGATATTTCAGAGAATTGTTTGTAAGCATAGCTCGCCTCCCGCCGTCACGTGTTTTCGAAAAGTACTTTATCACAGAAGCTGTGGGTTTTCAAGCGGGAAGCGCGATTCGGAAAAAGTGCGGAAATTGGCGGAAAATTTCATGGAAAAGTGTAATCAGCACCTTGTTTTTTTCGCGGATTTATGTTATGATATTGCCATCGAGAATTATGTGAGGATAAAAAATGCTCCGCCGCAAGATCACAAAACAGATTGAAGAGTTTTATAAAGACGACCCGAAAAAGGCGCTGATGATCATCGGCGCCCGCCAGGTCGGCAAGTCTTATATCATCGAGCAGTTCGCCGCCGCGCACTACGAAAGCGTAATCAGGATCGATTTCATCGAGAATCCGGATTACGTCCCGCTGTTCGGGAACGCGCAGGGTGCGGACGATATCCTGCTGCGTCTTTCCGCGCTTTTCGGCGACCGGATGATCCCGGGAAAGACGATGATCTTCTTTGACGAGGTGCAGGAGTGCAAGGAGCTGATCACGCAGATCAAGTACCTCGTGCAGGACGGCAGTTATTCCTATATCCTCAGCGGTTCGCTACTCGGAACGGTTTTCAAGGACATTGTCTCCGCACCGGTGGGATATATGGACATCGTCACGATGTACCCGTTGGATTTCGAGGAATTCGCCTGGGCGAACAACGTCGGCGCGAAGGTCATCGACGCGCTACGGGTCTCGTTCGAGCAGAAACAGCCCGTGGACGCGTTTATCCACGAGCGCATGACGGCGCTGTTCGAGCTTTACCTCATCGTCGGCGGTATGCCAGAGGCGGTCACCACCTATCTGGAAACGAAGAACCTGCGCAAAGTTTCCGACGTGCAAAACGCGATCATCCGGCTTTACAAGCGCGATATTTCAAAATACGACGAAAAGAATCGCCTCTACCTCAACGAGATATTCGACCTGATCCCCAGCGAGCTTAACGCGAAAAACAAACGCTTCATCTTGAAGAATCTTAATGAAAAAGCACGGTTCGACAAGTATTACGACAGTTTCCTGTGGCTGAAGAACGCCGGCGTTGCGCTTCCCGCAAACGTGGTGGACGAACCGAGAGTGCCGCTGCTGCTTTCCAAGTCGCAGAATCTTTTCAAGCTGTTCTCGAGCGACGTCGGTCTGCTCGCCGCGCAGTACGGGAACGAGATCCAGCTCAAGCTCCTGCAGCACGAAACGACGATCAACTTCGGCTCCGTATACGAAAACGTTGCCGCCGAGGAACTGACCGCGCACGGATATGCGCTTTATTACTACAACAGCAAGAAATTCGGCGAGCTTGACTTCGTGATCGAAGATGGCGGCAATATCCTGCCGATCGAGATCAAGTCCGGCAAAGATTACTACCGCCACAACGCGATGGACAACGTGCTGAACGTGAAGGACTACGGCATCGAAGAGGGTTACGTCTTCTGTAACGGCAACGTCGAAACCGACGGCAACGTCACCTACTTCCCGATCTATATGCTGATGTTCCTGCAGAAGCATGAATTGCCGAAGGAGATCCTGTTCAACACCGATTTTTCGGACCTGAATGAAAAGATATAAAGGAACTAAGATGCTTGGATGAGGCACAGCTAACATTACCTCTTCAAAAAAATGCACACATCATCCTCTTTTGGCGAAAATGATGTGTGCGATCGATTTTAATAAATTAAGGTCTTTTCAGCTCACTTTTTTATCGGGACAACGCGCTCAAACTTCTTGGAACGCATTGCCTCTTCCACCGCGACGGCCACGGCCACGGTAGCGCCGACCATCGGGTTATTGCCCATGCCGATCAGGCCCATCATCTCGACGTGCGCAGGCACGGAGGACGAACCGGCGAACTGAGCGTCGGAGTGCATACGGCCCATCGTATCGGTCATACCGTACGAAGAGGGACCGGCAGCCATGTTGTCCGGGTGAAGCGTACGGCCCGTGCCGCCGCCCGATGCTACGGAGAAGTAAGCTTTGCCGTTCTCAACACACCATTTCTTGTAGGTGCCGGCAACGGGATGCTGGAATCTGGTCGGGTTGGTGGAGTTGCCGGTGATGGAA
>JAGADO010000117.1 GCA_017613535.1 Clostridia bacterium
CTGTCCCCTGTCCCATTGGGCGTCTGTTGGGCGCTCATTTGGCGCCAGGTTGCCCTTGAAATCCGGAGTGAGTTGGCACATAATATTGACGGAAAGAGCAGAACAATAAAATTACCGGAATGAAACTGAAAGGCGGCTTGATCGTATGAAACCAGTTGACGCAAATCTGAGAAAAAAAGCGGACGAAACCGACGTTAAAACTGAAATATACCGGCTACCGGAAGAAGAAAAAACTTCGGAGCTGTACAGCGTGTCGATAGGAGGGCAGGCGCTTCCGGCGAGGTATTGCCGCGTATCGGCGATGCCGTACAACACCGTCTGGCCGGGCCGTCAGAGACCGATCGACCAGACCGAAGAAGCGGCGTTCGTAAATTTTCGGACCGACGGTCCGGCTGAGCTCGAGATAATTGCCGGCGAAGACCTTCGCTGCGGCCCGTTCACTGAAAAGACCGAGATCACGCTAAGGCCGCTCTCATCGGGTGTAAGGGCAGAGATATCAGGCAATAAAGCATCGCTTAAGCTGCCGGGTCCAGGATACTACACATTCGAACCGGACGGCTTCCACAACGCGCTGCACATTTTTGCGGACGGCCCCGAAACTAAAAAATACGAGGAAGACGGCGCGGCGGCAACGTACCGCTTCGAGCGGGGGGTGTTTTCTCCCGGCCTCATCGAACTGAGGTCAGGGGAAAGCCTTTACATCGGAGAAGACGCGGTAGTTTACGGCTCGGTAATTGTCCGCGACGCGCAGAACGTGAGGATCTTCGGCACGGGCGTGATCGATAACTCACTCGTACGGCGCGAAGACGCAAACTGCCTTGACCCCGGCACGCTTAAAATAATCCGCTGCAAAAACGTGGCGGTAGAGGGGATAACGTTCCGTGACTCATCCGCCTGGACCGCGACGGTCATCCAGTCGGACAACGTCGGTTTCGACCGTGTTAAGCTCATCGGTATGTGGCGCTACAACTCGGACGGTATCGATCTGGTCAACAGCCGTAACTGCACGATCACGAATTCGTTCCTGCGGAATTTTGACGACGTCGTCGTGCTCAAAGGTTTAAAACAATACGACACGCGCAACGTGGAAAACATATATGTTGCCCGCTGCACGCTGTGGTGCGACTGGGGCCGGGCGCTCGAGATAGGGGCCGAAACGTGCGCTGACGAATACAGAAACATTATTTTCGAGGATTGCGACATTATCCACGGCGACTGTATCCTGATGGACCTCCAGAACGGAGACCGGGCGAGCGTCCACGGCGTCATTTTCTCGCGCATCCGCTGCGAATACACCTCCCGTCAGCTCCGGCCCGTATATCAGTCGGACATGAATGCCCCGTACGACGGTAAAAGCGAGGAAGGCTTGTTCGTACCTCTTCTGTTCAAAGCGCATCTTTATTGCGGGCTGTGGTCGAATGACATGCTTTACGGGGAGAACAGGGACGTGCTTTTAGAGGACATCGAGATCCTGACGGACGGAAAAGTGCCGGTTCCCGCGATCGTTCTGGAGGGGGCAACGCCGGCCAACCGCACGTTTGATATCACGGTCAGAAATCTGACGTTCAACGGAAAGAAGCTTTCTTCCAACGACGTTCCGGTCAGCGTGGGCAATTTCGCCGAGCCTCCCGTGATCGTCTGATCCGCGCCCGGATCTGCTCCTTAACCGCTTGCATGGCGGACTCTGTTTTGATATTATATTATATACACGCATTATACGTGCCGCACGCGCGCCCGAAACGCGCCTCCCGCACGCACCGGATGCGCAATACGCACGCGCACCGGACACGCGTCGCACACGCGCGCATATAACGCGCGCAAGACCGCGAAAAACTCTGCTTTTATGACAGACCGGAGGATTTTCAGATGATACTTTTCGATAAAACGGCACTGACAGAAAAACTGGGCCGGAAAACAGCAAACTGCATTGACATTCTTTTAACGCCGGAATCCGAAGAAGCCGACGTAAGAGCCGCGCTCGACAAACTGATGAACACCGACATAGAAAAATTGTCGCTCAGATACGGCAACGAACCGCCCGAAATACTTGTTGCCGCAGCCGTGGGCTTCCTCAGGCTGAAGGGAGGGGACAATTCCTCCGCCGGTACGGTCGCGGTCGATAATATAAACGAAGCCATCAGCATTGACCCGGAACTCGACAACGACACTATTTTCCGGAACGATTTTATTTACGATCTTGTTAAGGCCGGTGCGGATCAGGGCGATCCGGCGCTGCAGGCGGTGCTTTGCGACCTTTATGTGGGCGACGTCGTTTCCCCCGGGCTCGGAGCGCGCTTTGAAGCAGACGGCATGACGATCGACCGCCTGAGAAAAGCGATAGATGAACTTGAAGAGCAGCAGAATTCGTCCGAGGAAGTCAGACAGGCGCTCGGAGTGGCGGGTATTTCTCCGGAGCAGTTAAGACTCGAGCTCGACTGGGCTCCGTACGGCGAAAACGGATTCGCAAAGGCGAGAAGATTCGCGCAGGACGGAAGGGCGGCGAGAAACGACGGAAAACTGCGTGAAGCGGAGGAAGCGTTCTTCAATTCGGCACTTTTCGGAAGTGTTGAGAGCGCCGGTGCTTACGCGGCGCTTTCTACGGAAATGTATCCGGAGCGTGACAGAAAGGCAGAGATAAAGTCTCACAAAATTTACCGCCGGACGCTTAAAAAAGCGGAGAAGCTCGGAAGGTTCGGAGAGCCGGACGAGAAGCTCAGCAGCCTGTTCGAGAGAGCAGAACTGCTCGGAAACCCCGATGCGGTTAAAATGCGCGCGGAACTGACAGAAAGTTCGAACGCAAAAGAGGCTTTGACGCTCCTCGAAAACGCGGCGGACAAGGGAAGCATTGATGCCCAGATCGGCGCCGCTGAATATTATTCGGAGTTTGATTCGTTTGATTACGATAAAATGATGCGCTACATTTTCGAAGGGCTCGTTAATCCGGGCAGCTGGTACGTATTCGGAAAGGCGAGAGAACCCTTTAACGTGCTTGCCCAGGATTACAGCGTCCGCGCGTACGAGAAGATGGGCGCATTGCTCGAAAAGCTCTGCTACGAGCGCGACATGATAGACGAACTGGAAGAATTGTCCGAGCCCAAAGAGATGCGGATACCTGTGCTTTCGGAAGAGCAGCGCAGGTCGGTATTTATGTGGTTCCTGTGCGATCCGAGATCCGATGCGAGGCGTCAGGTGCTGGCAAGGCTGTATGCCACGGGGTTCGGTACGGATAAGGATGAGAAGCGTGCGCTGGAGATCCGCAGGGAGCTTTGCGAGAAATATGCGCCGGCGGGTATTTTTGCGAAAGAGGGCGAAGAGGCTGAAGCGGCTGACGGGGCGGTCAATGACCTGGCCTCGTCCGGGGCTGTTATCGAGACGTCTGAGCCCGAGGAAGGCGAAAACGCGAAAAGCGAAGGCGGATCAGTTGACAACGCGGAAGGCGAAAACGCTGACGTCGCCGTGACGGAAAACGCCGAAAACGCTGCCGAAAACGCTGCCGAAAACGCTGAAATAATTGCCGAAAACACTGAAACCGAAGCGGAAAATATTGCCGAAGAAGCAGAAAACATTGCCGCCGAAGCGCAAAGCGATGCCGCAGAAGCAGAAAACGTACCTGAGAGCGTGCAGAACGGACAGACGGATACCCCCGAACTCAGGGACGAGGAAATCACGTCCGATTACAGCGAGAGCGAATTTATGCCGTACGAGTCGTTCTACACGTACGCGCTTCACCTTATAACCGCGGAAGGCGCCGAACGGGATGTCGAACTCGGGAAAAAGCTGCTCAAACTGATACCGGACGGATCGGGATTCTGCCGCAAAGCATCCAGGCTCCTCGCTCTTACGGAGACGCGCACGTCTGAACTTCTCAGGCTCGGAGCAATGTTCCATAAAGAGGGCAACGATGATGCGATGATCCGCATTTACGATGCCGCCGAAAAACTCGGCAGCCCTGTAGCCGCCAGAGTGCTCGGAAGATTTTATTCGCTGCCGGAAAACGGTGCGGACAATGCCGAGGCGCTTCGCCATTACGCTCTCGGTGCTTCGCGCGGCGATGTTCAGAGCATGTATTTCGCCGGTACGACGTGCCAGGCTTCGGGCAATTACTACCAGGCTTACGATTATTTCAGCGCCTGCGCGGATGCGGGTGAAAAGTCAGCCGATGAGGACGACAGGTCA